>NZ_LZIK01000066.1:0-1111 GCF_001667105.1 Mycobacterium sp. 852002-51152_SCH6134967
TGTACTGCCCAGGCAGGTTGGTTAACCGTGTGATGGGCGGGACCTTGCCGATCGCGGAGTGTTGCCGGTGGTGATTGTAGGTATGCAGCCATCCTGCTAGGGCTGTGCGTCGGGTGCGTTCATTGGGGTAGTGGCGAGCGAAGGCCCATTCGCCAGCCATGGTGCGGTGGAATCGCTCGATCTTGCCGTTGGTCTGAGGCCGGTACGCGCGTGTGCGTTTGTGGGTAAGACGCAGCTCAAGACAGGCTTGGCGCCACGCGTGCGATCTGTAACACGATCCGTTGTCCGAGAGCACTCGCTCAACAGTGACGCCGCGCGCGGCGTACCAGCCGATCGCACGGCGCAGTACTGAGATGGCGGTAGCGGCGGTTTCGTCGTCGTGGATTTCGGCGTATGCCACGCGGGAGTGGTCGTCGATCACCGTGTGGACGTAGGCGTGTCCGAGGTTGATATCGCGTCGCGCGGTGCGCGTGATGCCGGGGGTGGCGGCCCTGTTCTTCTTACCCTGGACGCGGCCGACGTAGCGCCATCCGCCACCGTCGGGAATGTTGCCTAGCTTCTTGACATCGACGTGGATCAGCGAACCTGGATGACCGTGTTCGTAGCGGCGGATGTTCTCACCAGTACGGATATCTATGTGAGACAGTCGATTCAGTCGGCATCTGACCAACACAGCATGAACTGTGGACGCTGGCATCGATAATCGGGAAGCGATCGCCAGCGGCGAGAGCCGGTGACGCCAGCGAAGATGCACGATCTTGCGCACCACAACGTGGGGCGTACGGTTCGGGCTGTGGTGGGGCCGGCTGGAGCGATCTTCCATCCCGGCGGGGCCCATCGCCGCGTAGCGGCTGGCCCAGCGTTTGGCCGTTGGCCAGGACACGTTGAAGTGTTCAGCAGCCCGAACGATCGGCCACCCCTCGTCAACGATTAGACGCGCGAGCAACACTCGCCCACGTGGAGTCAAAACAGCGTTAGCGTGGACCACGAAGGTCTCCTGTCATCGAAGTGGGTGTCTAAGCAGCTCCACTCCACGACGGGAGGCCTTCGCCATCAACGACCTCTACAGCGTGTCGTCACACTTTCTCAACCAACCTGCCTGGGCAGTACA
>NZ_LZIK01000067.1:0-26493 GCF_001667105.1 Mycobacterium sp. 852002-51152_SCH6134967
GGGCTGTGAGGCCCCGGCCCCCAACGTTGCTGTCCTCGTGCAGCCCGTTTTCGGGCGCCTTGCCGTGGGCCAAGGGGGGGGGGGGAATCGGGGCGGGTGGTTGCGCGGCCATCAGGTTCACCGGCGGAGACGGTGGTTCTGGCGCCGGGGCGGCACCGCAACACGATGAGTCAACGACATGCGGATAGCTATCTGCGCCGACACCAAACAAAGCGACCGCCGAAATTACGCCCGCCACTACCGCCAAGCGCGAAGACCGCCGCATCTTGGCAAGTGAGTGTCTTCCCATCGCCGGCGGACGATACCCACCACCCCTATGCGTTGACCAATCGCCCGCAGGTCAACCAGCATCAAGATCTTCGCGCACGCCTGACCGGAAAAGACCAGTTCACAGGGGTTAAATGGGAAACTATGAGGAGCTGTCAGCAAACTATGTCCCAGTTAGCTCGTGCCCTACGTCATGAACCATAGGCAAATGTGACGCAGGCCGGGATGGCCCTCCCGGCGAGCGATCGCGCCCACGTGGTCCACCATTCCCCGTCGTGTTCCTTACGGCCCGTCGCGCCAATGCCACACTGATCCCCGTGGTCCGCACAGGTGCTCGGGCACAAGCGCTGCAGAATCTCATGATCCGGGCCGGTTTCGTTGTCGCACCCAGCGCTCCACCCGCCCCTCGGGTCGAGGCCCTCGGCTCCGAAGCTCGCGAGCGGGCGGTGGAATTGTTCAACTCGCTCCGCGGACAGATGCCGATGCCGCGCTTGCGGCCCGGGGCGTGGGACCTCGCGTTCTCGGATGGGCTGGTGATCGAACTCGACGAGGAGCTGCACTTCAACCGGTACCGCGCTCACACGCTGCAACCGAACTGGGCGTCAACCCTTCCGTGGCGAGACACCTATCTCCAGCTCTGCGCAGACTTCGAGGATGAATGCCTCGCCGCCGGCAGGTGGGGTAAGCGGTGGACCACTCCATCCTGCGAGTCGATGTTCGGGCCGCCGAGCCCACCCGGTGTCTTGGACGGGCCCGGCTCACCTCGATGGAAACAACGCGCGCTCTACGATGCGGTGAAAGACATCGCGACGCTGCAGTCTCGAACGCCCCAACTCTGTCGGCTGTCGGTCTGGGACCGAATCGGTGAAACGACGATCGGTGACGCACTCGCCGGAGCATTCATCGATCTTGATCAATTCGCCGATTTCGCCGCACGACGGACGATCTAAGCGGCGTCGGCGTCGCCGCAGCACGCCACCCGGGGCTGATAGAACCCGCAGCCCGCCGCTGATCACCGCGTTAAGCTCCGGCGGTGGCCAACTACGTCACCGAGATCGGCCTGTTGATCATTGGGATCTTCCTGCTGTTCCGCGGACTGCCCGGAGTGCTGCAACTGATCGGTGCCCTTGGCTGGCAACAGGTCCCTGGCGTCATGCTCGGCTCCGGCGTCGCCGGCTACCAGACCCAGGCCGGCGCCGGGCGCATGGGCGCCAACGTGCAGCGCTCCGTCGTCGCCTACCAATACCAGCTCAACGGCCACACCTTCGTCGGCCAGCGCGCCGCATTCGGCACACCCCTCGGTTTCGGCATGGGCCTCGGCGGCATCGCTTCCGCACAAGCCTCTCGATATGCCCCGGGCCAACCCGTCGACGTCTGGGTCGATCCCAAGAACCCGATGAACTCAGTGCTACGTCGCAGCACCCCTTCGTCTTTGGTGATGACGGCGCTCGGCGTCGCCGTCCTCATCGCCGCTGCAATCTCCCTGCTGGGCTGACCGTGCGCACCGACGACCTCAGCCGCCGACGGGTTCTTCAACTGGCCGGTCTCGCAGCCGCAACCTCGATCGCTCCGCAGGCGTTCGCGAGGGCGGCTCCACCAACGCCGTCCGTCCTGTGCCGCAACGCGTGGGGTGCCAAACCACCCCGCCCCAGCGGCACGCCACACACGCCCGTCCGCATGACGATCCACCACACGGCGGTGCCCCTCGGCGACAACGCCAACGCGCCGGCGCGCCTGCGCCAGCATCAGCACTACCACCAAGACACCCAGGGCTGGATCGACATCGCCTATCACCTCAGCGTCGACCGCAACGGCAACATCTACGAACTGCGCAAGCCTGAACTCGTCGGCGACACCGCGACCGACTACGACCCCACCGGCCACTTCCTCGTCGTCTGCGAGGGCGACTTCGACAAAGAGCCGATCACCGAAGCACAGCTCAACGGCGCCGCACTCGCCCTTGCCTGGGCAGCCCAGCGATTCGACATCCCGACCGACACCCTCGCCGGCCATCGCGACGCCAGCCATGACACCTCATGTCCGGGCGCCAACCTCTATGCCCATGTCACGTCGGGCGACCTCGAGGACCGCATCGATCGTCTTCTGGCCCTCGGGCCTGTCGAGCTCCGCACCATCTGTGGGCCCGAGGCGGCCCAGGCTGTCACCGAGATCGAAGCGGGTCTTCGCTAGCAACAACGGCGGCGCGTGCTGCCGTGCGTTACGGCTGTGACGTATGAGGTCCGAAACTTCGGCACCTGAGCGAAAAACCCCTCCAGCAAACAATTGATAGGGAAACCCCTGATTCCTCGACGCTGGCATCTCCGTACCGTCGACACCAGACGAACCCCGAAAGGGACTGCTCGTCGGACAATCCAAGATCAAGAACCAACGAACCACCAGATGACGCGCACTCGCAATGCGGCGGCACCACTAGTCGCAGCAACATTCGGCAAAGTCGCGCAAGCTCAGGCGATGGTGATCGCCGCCAACACCTTCCTCTGCTGACCGCGTCGGCCGTAGCGACCCGCCGGACCGAAGGACATGACCATGGTTTATCCCCACCCGTACTACGACCACCAACCGGCCGTCCCGTGGCCAGATGGCTACGACGAACCAGATAGCAAGCGCAGCAGGAAGAATCCGGTCGTTGTCGCCTCCCTGTCCGGCGGCATCGCCGTTCTCGTGTTAGCGGTCGGTGTACTGCTGGGTCTTCAGCTCCGCGGATCCGATGGGGCTGACTCCGAGCTCCCGTCGCCGACAGTCGCCGCGCCCGCTCCGAGCGCACCGGCACCCACCGTTCCGCAAGAGCCGGCCGGACGCCGGACTTCACAGGACACCGCTCGCTTGGACCGGTCGACATACGCCACGGTGACTCAGCGCGAGTTCGCCCTCATGGCCAAGGATCCCGACGCGTGGGCCGGTCAGAAGATCGTCGTCTACGGCGTGATCACGCAGTTCGACTCCGCAACGGGCGCAACGTCGTTCCGCGCGGACACCGGGCCAGCGCCCGGGACGAACGCATACGACTACGACCAGAACACGTTCGTCACCGCTCATGACGCGGACATGGTCGCCAACTTCGTCCAGAAGGACAGGGTGACACTGTACGTCGAGGTACAGGGAGCGATGACCTACGAGACCCAGATCGGCGGGTCGACGACCGTGCCGTCGCTGATGGCCAACATCATCGAAAGCACCAGCCGCCCCACAGCCCGCCCCGCACCCATCCCGGCGCCACTGCCCGACGCCGAGACCTCAAGCGGAAACCAACTTCGCTCGATCGTCGCGAGCGATAAGCCAATGGTGCTGGCGACCATGACCGATACCTGGGTGCCGCAATTGAGTTCCAAGCGGCTCGGTTTGGTCGCCGAAGGACACACGTGGACAAACGCGGCGATCCTGGCCGAACACCAGCGGCTCCGCCAGACCTACCCCGGTGCTCGGCTGCTGTGGTCAGGTGACTGGTCGACGTTCTCGGATTCCAATTTCTGGGTGACGATCGCCGGGCCCACATACCCGACCGCCGAGGGCGCCTTGGCATGGTGCAGAAGCAACCAATTCGACCGCGACCACTGCTTCGCGAAATTGGTCAGCACCACTCACGCGGTCGAGGGCAGCACCGACTACAACTAATGGGCCGCCATCGCAGCTGCCTCGATAGCGTCGCCCGAGGGTAAGATCCCGCTGTGGTGCTGTGTCATCGAGGCGGCTCAGCTCGAGCGGTCGTCGTTCTAGCGGCCACTGCGCTGCTCGTGCAGTGCACCTCCTCGCCACCGTCGGCCGAGTCCACCCCGCCATCGCCCACCACCACGACGCAGACCGCCACTGCCGCGGCCCCTTCCCCGCCAACGACCACGCCGCCGCCACCTCCGAAGGTTCTGCCGGTCACCGCGGCCGACCTCGGTGAAAGCTGGCATCCCGGTTGTCCTCTCGGCCCGGAGCGACTGCGGCGCATCGAAATCGACCATCTCGGAATGGACCTGCAGACGCATCGCGGAGAGTTGGTCGTGCACGAAGACCTCGTACCCGAGGTCATCGAGATCTTCGAAGAGCTCCGTGAAGCGCGCTATCCGATCGGAAAGATGCGCACGCCCGACGATTACCCGGGCGCCGAGGACGAACTGTCCATGCGCGACAACAACACCTCAGCGTTCAACTGCCGCGACATCCCCGGGTCCGGCAACTGGTCCCACCACGCCTACGGCCGGGCCATCGACATCAATCCGCTCATCAACCCCTACATCGACAATGCGGGTGACCTCCAGCCCGCCAACGCTGCACCGTATCTCGATCGCACCCGCATCGACCCGGGCCTACTGCACGCTGGCGATCCCGCGGTCCGGGTCTTCACCGACCGCGGCTGGACGTGGGGCGGCGATTGGCAGAACCCGAAGGACTACCAGCACTTCGAGAAGCCCGAATAAGTTCCGCCCGAAAAGAATTCAAGTTCCTCATTCGCAATACAACCCGTACCGGACAGTTACCCGGCTCCGGCCGATGTTGCGTAGCGTCTTGCGCTATTGCCCACGCCGATGGAGAACGTATGCCGTTTCCCTGGGAACTGAATTCCGAACGTCCCTACCGTCACGAGATCTATCCCGACCCACGAAGCTCACCACCTGACGATCCAGAGCACCTCATCGAGGACGCCGACTCTGCGAAAAGGATTTTCGGGAACAGGCGGCAGTAGTAACGACCCTGCGAATGTCTTCCCACTCTCACTTTACGACAGGGGGTGGGGCTTGCGGCAAGGCCCCTGACGTGCTGCACAATCGTCCGGCCATCGCCGCAACGGATGAAGGAGCAGTGTGTCGAACCCGCCAAAGCCATTCGAAGTCCACGAGTCTGGCGCTTACCTCCACGGCACCAAGGCGGACCTCGCCGTGGGCGATCTGCTGGTGCCGGGGCGTCCGTCGAACTTCGAAGACGGGCGCATCTCCAACCACGTCTACATAACGCAGACCTTGGATGCCGCCACCTGGGGCGCTGAGATGGCGCAAGGCGAGGGACGGGGTCGCATCTACATCGTCGAACCTCTTGGCGTTGTGGAGGACGACCCGAACGTCACGGACAAGAAGCTGCCCGGCAATCCGACGCGCTCCTACCGAACCCGCGAGCCGGTGAGAATCGTCGGCGAGATCACCGATTGGGTCGGGCATCCACCCGAGCAGCTTCAGGCGATGCTCGACGGCTTGGAGGACCTCCGGCGCCGGGGCCTGGCCGTCATCTACGACTGAGCCAGAGAACTATTTCTTGAAGGCGTCCTTGATCTTCTCGCCGGCATCCTTGAAGTTGGATTTCGCTTGATCGCTGCGGCCCTCGTCGCGGGTGCGCGCGTCGCCGGTCATGTTGCCGACCGCTTCCTTCGCCTTACCGGCGAGGTTGTCCACCTTGTTCCGTGCTTTATCCGCTGCGCTCACGCTTCCTCCTCGAAGTCGACTGCCGTTCGATTACCTCAGCAGCCGCAAATGGAAACCTCACATGCGCGAGTAGCGGGCCAGCGCGAAGCTGTAAAGCCCGTAGGCCGCGAAACCGGTTGCCGCAGCGATCAAGATCGCGTCACCGTAGTGTGCGCGTCCGAGTGCCTTGACCGCACCGTCGAGGCCAGTCGATTTGGCCGGATCGCTCACGTAGGTCGCCACCACGACCGACAGGCCGGCCGCGAACAGCACCAGACCCTCGGCGACATGGCCGCAGATGCCCAGCACCGTGACCAGCCGACCACCCGGGACGGTGAGGTCTTTGAGGAACTTGCGCGTCGCACCCTTGTGGACGAAGTAGGCGCCGATCACGGCGATCGCGAGTCCAGCGAGCACCAGAACCGCCTTGCCGCCGTCGGACTGCATCAACCTCGCGCTCAACCCGGCGGTCTGCTCGCTGCCCTTCGTCCGCGCACCCAGCGCGAATTGGATCGCGGTGAAGGCCACCGCGCAGTACACCAGCGCCAGCCCAAAGGCCCTGAGCCGGTTCGTCAGTGGCGAATCGCGTTTGTGCGCCTCGGTGCTTTCACCGGGATGCAGCCCCAACACCGTTTCGGCGAACCGCCACATCGCCAGCGCGATCAGCCCGGCGGCGACGATCCACAGCGAGAAGGTTCCGCCGCCCTCGGTGGCCAGCGTCCTCAGGGCACCGGATTGGTCGGCTTCACCGCCGAGACCGAGCGCGATCCGCAGGATCGTGTAGGCCACCAGCAGGTGCAGTGTTCCGCTGACCGGATATCCCGCACGGGCGCAGAACTGGACCACGCGGCTTCCGGTGGCATCGTTGACCGCGCCCTTGAAGCTCACGTTGTCACCGGACCACCTGACATCCGGCTCTATTACCCCAGCCATTTTCCGGCGAAACGGCCGATGACCGCCCCCGGCGCCGCCCCGCCGGGGTAACCTCCCCACGCCAGAGGGAGGTGTCACATGCGGTTGCGGTCCAGTGGTGTACCGGTGCTGGCGGTCGCAGCACTCGTCTCGGGTTGTGGCCTGGTCGGGGAGACGCCGTCTGAAGAGCCCGCCCGATCCGGCCGGATCGTCATCGACGGCAACGGTGTGGACACCCGGACCGTCGAGTGCACCCAGCTTCAGTGGTCGATGCAGATCGACGCAAAGGCGAAGACCGGCAGCGCGCAGGTGTACCTGGAGCTCGGCGGCGAACAGCCGGTCGTGCGGACCGTCAACATCGAGAACGTCAACGAGATCAACGGGGTTTCCGGGGGCGAGGCGGGCAAAGCCGAGGCCACCATCAACGGCAACGTCTACACCATCACCGGCACCGTCGTCGGCGCCGACGGGCGCAATCCCGGCCAATCCCGCACGATGCCCTTCGAGATCAAAGCGCCCTGCTGAGTCGCCGACGGTAAATCCCCGCGGAACGACGGACTGCTCCTACGTTGGGGGTTATGTCCCTCATCGACCTGGCGCTGCTGCCACTGCGGATCGGACGCCGTGCGGCAGACACTGTGCTCAAAGCCGTCACCCCCGAATCGCGTGGCCCGCAATCGGAACTCGTCGTCATCGGCGGCATGCCCGAAGGCGTGCCCGACGCGGCATTGCGCCCCGAACCCGAGCTGCCCGCGCCTCAGAGCTGGCCGTTCGGCGAAGACTTCCCCCGCACCTGCGGAACGGGTCGCTACGCCGACGGCGCGTTCTTCTGGACCGATTTTCTCTACGACGACCACGGCGCCACCGGCCTGCTCGTCGACATCCCGACCGGCGGCCTGGTCCCCCCGCGCGGCACCTACGTCTACCCCGACGGGCCCGCCGCCCGCAACGGCGCCGACATCTTCCGCGCCGCGATCGGCCTCACCGACACCCACACATGGTGGCGCGTCGACTGGAACACCCTGATCGACCCGTCAATCCCGGTCGCGCTGTTCACTTTTGACACCGGGGCCGCTCCGGCGGCGACATCAGACACCGACCGCACCGCGGCGCCCACCAGCGAATGGCCCGCCGGGGCCGGCGTCACTTCCGCTGGCATCGACACGGCCCTGCTCATCTCCGCCACTGGCGCGCGGCTGATCGACCTCGCCACGCAGTCGTCGACGCCCGTCGAGCACGAGGTCGACATGCAGTCCCGGTCCTTCCTCGCCAAAGTCCCCCGCTCGCTTGCCGAACCGGAGGGCACCTGGACGGTCCGGCTGGCCGCCGGGCTGGCCAACGACGCGGGCGACGGCTTCGCCGACGTGCCTGTCGGTCGCGGCGCGCGGCCCGGCCAGCCGAACGTCTACAACGTCGCCTTCCGCACCCACCAGCAGGAGAAGGCACATCTGAACTTCTGGTCGGACCAGGCCCAAGCCGAAGCGCTCAGCGACGGCGACGTCACCGAGTTCTCGGTTCTGCTCGTCTGGGACCAGCTCGCCGAGCGCGCCACCACCGAGGAGCCGATCGTGCGCGGCACCTCCACCCGCTGGTACGTCTCCTCGATCGAGCTGGGCCAGGGGGTCGCCAAGACGAACATTCTGAGCACCGATCCACAGTTCCTCGGCCGCGTGCAGCCCTACTCGGTGTGCCTGCCCTCGACGTACACGCCCGGCCGGCAGCTGCCGTTGACGCTGCTGCTGCACTCACTTGCGTTGGGGCAGAACCAGTTCGCCGCGATCGACCCGCGGCTGCTGCACCAGGTCTGCGAGGACCGTGAATCGGTGGTGGTGACGCCGCTGGCCCGCGGTCCGTCGTGCTGGTACTTCGACGAAGGCGAACTCGACGTGTGGGAGGTGTGGGCCCGGGTGGCCGAACAGCTCGGCACCGACCCCAACCGCACCGTCGTCTCCGGCTACTCCATGGGCGGCTACGCGGCCTACAAACTGGGGCTGACGTATCCGGAGGTGTTCGCCCAGGCCGTCGTGCTGGCCGGGCCTCCCGTCTGCGGTGTGCGCTTGCTGCCCGACGTCGACCTCCCCGGCGACCTCGACTTCGACTCGCACTGCGCCCGCGAAGGCGATACCTGGGAACTGCTGCCCAACGGGCGATGGCTGCCGTTCGTCATCGCCCACGGCGTACTCGACCAGTTCGTGCCGATCACGTCGGTGCTGTCCCAGGTGCTCGAACTCGACCGGCTGGGCTACCGCTACCGGTTCACCGTCTACCCCTTCGAGGACCACGTGACGTGGGTGCTCGAGGACGAATTCGACGACCCGATCGCGCACATGGGCACCGGACTCCGCCAGCCCGACCCCGGGCACATCACCTACTCGTGGTACCCGGAGCTGGTGCGGCCCGATCTCGGCCTCGGGCCGCAGCAGGTTTGGTGGTTGTCGAACCTGACCGCCGATCCCGACCTGGCCGGTAGGCGCGGCGCCGTCGCGACCGTCGACGCGCGGTCGTATGCGCGCCCCGACCCGACGCGCACGATCCGCCGTCGCCGCGGCGTCGAACCCGACCTCGACCTGTCCCCGGGCCTGTACACCGAACTGCTCTGGCGCACAGGCCCGGGCGTCGAGCCCATGCCGTTCCTGACGCTGAAGCTGACCGGCGTCGCGGGCATCACCGTCGACGTCGCCCGGGCCGGGCTCGCGTCGCTGAACACGTCGAGCATCGATATCTCCACCGACACCGAGACGCGTATCGAACTCGCCGCGCTGCCGCCCGATGTGGCGGTTCTGCTCGACGGCGAACCGGCCGGTGCGGACGTGCTGGTACCCGTCGGGCGGCACACCATCGCCCTGACCGCTGCGACCGTGCCCTCGAAAGAGGTGATGGCGGCGTTGCTGCGCCGGTAACATCCCGCGCGTGCCGGACGCTCCTCGTGTCGACGCCGAGCAGCGTCAGGTGTCGGGGCTCGCCGCTGTCATGACAGTGCTCGCCATGGGCCTCGGCTATGCGATCGCGATCGGCGACCCGACCACCTTCTCGGCCAACCTGCAACTGGTCTCGGCCGGCGTGGGCATCACCGGATCCACCGCGACGTTCGTCGCCAGCCTGGCCACCCTGACCCTGGCCGCCGCCGTCCTCAGCGCTGGTGCGCTAGGTGACCTGTACGGCATGCGGCGGATGTATCTGTTCGGGCTGGCCGGGGCGATCGCGTTCAGCGTGCTCGCCGCCGCGGCGCCCGCACCGGCGGTGTTGATCGTCGCCCGTGCGGGTGCCGGTGTGACGCTGGCGTTTCTGATCGGTCTGTCGCTTGCGATCACCAACGCGGCGTTTCCGCCGGGCCGGCGGGCCGCGGCGATCGCGGCGTACTTCGGTGTCGGCTACGCCGTCGCGACCCCGATGCCGGCGATCAGCGGCATGCTCGGCCACGCGATCGGTTGGCGGGCCTGCTTTTTCGTGGCGCCGGTCATCGGTGTCCTCGGCTTGCTCGTCACGTGGCGGTTCGTGCCCGAGACGGTGCGCGCGGACCGTCGGCTCGACGTGCTCGGGATGGCGTTGTTCGCCGTCGCGCTGCTGGGGCTGATCTTCGGTGTCTCGCGCATCGAGACCGGGATCAACACCGTGGGACTGGTCGCGATCGGCGTCGGCCTGGTGGCCGGGTGCGCATTCGTCATGCAGGAGTTGCGTGTTGAGGATCCGGCGCTCGACATGCGGGTGTTCCGGTCGGGCCGGTTCAACGCCGCCGTGACCGCCGGCGTGCTGTTCAACATCGTGCTCGGTGGGTCGATGGTGTTGCTGTCGTTCTATCTCGTCACGGTCCGCAAGGAGTCGCACGAGCTGTTCGGCCTGCTGCTGATCCCCGCCACCGCGCTGGCCGCCGTCGCCGCCACCTCCGCCGGACCCGCCGCGAACCGGTTCAGCCCGCGCACCGTGATGATCACCGGGCTCCTGGTCATGCTCGGCGGGCTGTTGTCGATGAGGCTCTTCGACCTCGACACGACGCGCACGACGGTGTTCGTCACCACCGCGCTGATCGTCGTCGGCGGCGCGCTCGTCACGACGCCGCAAGCCACGATCATGATGAGCAGTGCGCCAACCGATCTCGGCGGCGCGGTTTCCGCCGTCAAGAGCGCGGTCAACGAAGGCGGGTACTCGCTCGGGCCTGCGCTTTTCGCGCTCGTCGGCATCAACCTGTTCCTCACCGACAGCGCGCACGACCTGTCCCGCTCCGGCATCACGCGCGCCGAGACCCGCGAGGCGCTGCTGACCGTGCACGGCGGTCACGGGGCGCAGATGGTCAACCCCGAGCAGGCCCGGCTGGTGGTGGAGCAGGCGCCGCACAACGCCGTCGACGCCATCCACACACTGAGCGTGATCATGGCCGTCGGCCCGGTCGCAGCGATCATCCTGGCGCTCTGGTTGATCAAGCCCGCGAACCGCTCAGCAAGCGGCCAGTAGTTCGTCCAGCGCGGTGTCGAAGCGGTCGGCAAGGTCCCACAGATCGTTGACCAGCTTGCGGCACGCGATGATCCCGACGTTCAGCTTGCCGGTCAACGACATCACCGTGATGTTCAGCCCGGAGCCGTGGAAGATCGGGCCGAGCGGGTAGAGCGCCTTCATCTCGGCGCCCATCGCGTACAGCTTGTCCTGCGGCCCGGCCACATTCGAGATGACCACGTTGTGGATCGGTGTGTGCTTCAGCGGCGTGTGGGACAGCACCTCCATCGCCATGCCGAACAAGGCGGGCGGCAACGCCTGCGTCACGTCGGCCAGCAGGGTCGGTGCGATGTCGGCGCTGTGAGCCTTTGCGCGCGAACTGGATTCGGCGACGGTGCGCAGCCGTTCGCCGGGGTCGTCGATATGGGTCTGCAGGTTGTTGAAGAAGCCCGAGAGCTTGTTGCGGCCGGGCCGATCGGACTTGTCGTGCACCGACGCCGGGACCACCGCGATCAGCGGATCGTCCGGCAGCTCGCCTCGCTTGAGCAGGTACTCACGCAACGCTCCGGCGCACAGCGCCATCACCACGTCGTTGAGTTTGACGTCGAAGGCGTTCTTGACCCGCTTGACGTCGTCGAGGTCGAGCTGCGCCAGCGCGATGGTGCGGTCGGAGGTGATCTCGGCGTTGAACACCGTCGCCGGAGCCGAGAACGGGGCGGCCATGGCGGTGCCGGAGCGGGCGCGGGTGATCGTGCTGAAGACGGTCGACAACGTGGCGGGCACCGCTCTGGTCAGTTGCCACGGACGGGTGAAAGCACGCACCAAACCGTCGGCCACGATCTCGAACGGCCGGGCGCCGCCGACGCCCTCGACGGGCTCAGGTGGGGGGCCGTCGGGTTCGAGATCGCACAGCTTGCTGATCAGGTTGGCCGCCGACACCCCGTCCACTGCCGCGTGATGAACCTTGATCATCAACGCGACGTCTCCGGCGTCGAACGGATCGGTTTCGTGGATGCCCTCGATCACCCACATCTCCCACAACGGCTTGCTGCGGTCGAGGGGTGCCGCGGCGATGCGCGAACAGACATTGACCAGTTCGTTGCGCCCGCCGGGCGCGGGCAGCGCGATGCGGTGCAGGTGGTACTCGAGGTCCAACTCGTCGTCGTCCACCCACACCGGATGATCGAGGTTCAGCTGACTGTTGGCGAGTTTTGCCCGCAGCTCCGGCAGAGCCTCCAAGCGCGTGGCCAGATGCTCGCGGACTCGGTCGAAGTCGTAACCACCGGGGATCGTCGACGTATCAAGGCAGGCGATTGAACACACATTCAGTGGGACACTGGATGATTCGCTGTAGAGCATCGTTGCGTCGAATGCACTCAGCCGTTCCATTGACGCGGCGTACCCGCATTGACAGGTGCGTCAAACCATGAGCGAAGTTACTGCCGATTCAGCCCTGCTTGGTGGCCTGCGGGGCGTGGCGGGCAACGGTCGCGTCCATCGCCTCGCGCAGCGCAGGCATCTCATCGATCAACCGGGCGAGGTCGTCGCGGTTGATGTGGAGCACGTCTGCTCGCCCCGTCGTCGTCACGGTCGCGTTGCGCAGTGCACCGCGGCGCAGCACCGATTCGCCGATCACCTCGCCGGGGCCGACGACGGCGATGCGGTCGTGGCCGACGTAGACGCCGACCTCGCCGCTGAGCAGGATGTAGCAGGCGTCCGACGGGGTCTGCTCCTGGATCAGCGGCCACGGCCCCGACGTCGACGTGCGATGCGCCGCTTCGACCAGGCGTCTGAGGTCGCTGTCGGAGAACTTGGAGAAGGTCTCGAACTCGCGGAGCCGGCGGGCGTCCTGCTCGATCTCCTGTCGGCGGGCCTGTTCGCTCTCGCGCGAGTACCTGCGGTTGTCCATGAGCTCCCCCGATCTGCGGTGTCTCCTGGCAGAACGGTAGTCCTCCTGCTGCGATTTGTGCACAGAAACGAGCGCTGAGCGCTCCTAGATGTGCACAAGTCGCCGGTCAGCGGTTCGCCGAGCCGTACTCCAGCGCCGGTTCGGCCGAGTCGACCTTGCCGTTGCTCGAAATCGTCAGCAGACCGGGCTGCACGTCGTAGCGTGCGCCGTCGGCCGGATTCGTGGCGACGAACCCGTTGCCCACCGGCCGCGCGTTGTTGAGCTGCACGTTGGCCCCGTCGCGCAGGCGCTCCCCGCGGTACTGATAGGTGCCCTGGCCCGTCTCACAGATCACCGCCAGCGACTGCGCCGTCCGGATCGCCGCGACCGGCGTGCTTCCCGCGTCGCAGCGCGTGGTGTGCCCGATAAAGCCCTGCGAGTCCGTACCCGACACCCCGGCGATCGGCGGTCCGCTGGTCGTGGGCGTCGTCGTGGTGGTCGTCGTCGACGGCGCGGTGGTCGTCGGCGGGGTCGACGTCTCGGTCGTCGTCGACGGCGGCACGGCCAGCGGCGTCTGCGGCGCGGACCCACCGTTGTCGCCAAACGCCAGCACCATGGCCAGCACCACCGCGGCGGTGAACAGCACTACCGTCGTCACCACCAGCCCGACCTGCGCCGGACCGAACCGCTTCCGGTTCGTGGGCGGCGGCGGCTGCGGGGCGTACATCGGTTGATATCGGGTGCTCGCCGGGTTCGGGTCGACGGCCGAGAACTGGCGCGTCGACGGAGCCGGCGGCGGTGGCGGGGCTACCGGCATCGCGACCGGTGGCTGCTCGGCCGCAGCGGCGGCCGCCTTGGCCAACTCGCCGGCCGTCGTGTAGCGATCCATGGGCTTTTTCGCCATGCCCCGCTCGATGACCTCGTCGAACGCCCGGCTGATGCCGCGTCGCATGATGCTCGGGCGCGGCGGCGGCGAGAACAGGTGCGCGCCCATGATCTCGCGCAGGTCGCCGGAGTCGTACGGCGCGCGGCCGGTCAGGCATTCGTAGAGCAGGCAGGTCAGCGAGTAGATGTCGGAGGCCGGGCCGCCGCGTTCGCCACTGATGCGTTCCGGCGCCATGTAGGCGCACGACCCGATGACCAGGCCGGTCTTGGTGACGTTCGCTTCGCCGCCGCCGTGCGCGATGCCGAAGTCGACGATGTAGGCGAAATCGTCGTGGGTCAGCAGCACATTCTCTGGCTTGATGTCGCGGTGTACCAGCCCATTCGAATGCGCGGCGTCCAGCGCGGCCGCGACCTGGGTGATGATCGACACCGCGCGCGTCGCGGGCAACGGGCCGGCGGTTCGAATCAACTCCTTGAGGCTGGCTCCTTCGACGAGGCGCATGTCGATGTAGAGCACACCGTCGATGTCGCCGAAGTCGTGCACGGGGATGACGTGCGGTTCCTGCAGGCGCGCGGCGACGCGCGACTCACGCCGAAAGCGTTCCTGAAAGTTGGGATCGGCCGCCATATCCGGACGGAGCAGCTTGATGGCCACGGTCCGTTCCTTTGCGGTGTCCCACGCGCGGTACACCTCGCCCATGCCGCCGACGCCGATCAGAGACTTCAGCTCATACGGCCCGAATCGCGTGCCCAGACGGGAACCGCCCTTCGGAGGGCTCACATGCCATCCTTTCTCTTTCCGACACCAGCGCAGCAACCAGTGGTGTTCCCGCAACGCCGTCTTACGTAACCCGCTCCCCGCAGCGGGTGGCCCGGCGACTCCGATATCGCAGCAGCACAGGCGATTTCCTCAGTGCGCCAGGCTACCGATTATTTCGTCGCGGTGAATGCGACGGTCACGGCGTCGGCGACCTTCATTGAGCCCATCAGCATCGAGTACGGCTTGAGGTCGAAGTCAGAGTGCCGCACGGTGGTTTCGCATGACATACGCCACACACCGTCGGCTTCCTGTACGGCCACGTCGACGACCTGGTCGCGTGTCTTGCCGTTGATCTGCAGCGTTCCGGTGAGACGGTATCGGTCGCCGGTCTTCTCGATGTCGCTGGTTTCGAACTCGATGCGCGGAAAGCGCTTCGCATTCAGCACTTTCAGCGCGTTGGACCGCGCGAGTGCCTTCTCCGGTCCGGTCAGCGGCGTCACACCACCCTCCCCGCTGAGCACCTCGAGCGAGTCGACCTCGACCTTGAGCGTCACCCTGGATGGTTCGCCGTCGGACCATGCGACCGCGGCATGCAAGGAGTTCATGGCGATGGTCAGGCGGTGACCCATCTTTGCCGCCCGGCCCTCGACGCCGGTGCGGATCCTCAGCTCGCCGTCCGACTGGTCCAGGTTCCAGGTTTGCGCGGTCATAGTGTCCATTGTCGCGGTGGCGCCGTTTCGCCAGCGCGGGCACGGGTACCTGCCGACAATGGAGTCAGCCCACTTCACCGATATCACCGTGTCCGTCGATCGCACCGAACACTCCGTGCACGTCGACAACCGCGTCACCCTGCTCGACCTGCTCCGCGAACACCTCGGCGTCACCGCGCCCAAGAAGGGTTGCGACCACGGCCAGTGCGGGTCGTGCACCGTTCTGCTCGACGGTCGCCGTGCCACCACCTGCCTCGCCTTCGCCGTCGCTCACGACGGCGCCGAGATCGTCACCGCCTCAGGCCTCGGTGACGGCGACGCTCTGCATCCCGTCGCCCAGGCGTTCCTCGACCACGACGGCTTCCAGTGCGGGTACTGCACCCCAGGCCAGATCTGCTCGGCCGTCGGCATGCTCGACGAGGTCAAGTCCGGCGCGCCCAGCCACGTCACCGACGATCTCGAAAAGCCGCCCGAACTCTCCGACGATGAGATCCGCGAACGCATGAGCGGCAACCTCTGCCGGTGCGCCGCCTATCCGAACATCGTCGCCGCCATCGGCGAGGCCGCGCGATGATCCCGTTCGACTACCACCGCGCCACCAGCGTCGCCGACGCGGTCACCGCGGTCGCCGAGCGTCCCGACGCCGTGTTCCTGGCCGGCGGCACCAACCTCGTCGACCACATGAAACTCGGCATCCTCGAACCGTCCCTCGTCGTCGACGTCGGCCACCTGCCGCTCACCGATATCGAGCAGCTGCCCGACGGCGCCCTGCGCGTCGGCGCCGACGTCCGCAACAGCGACCTCGCCGCCCACCCCGTGGTCCGCAGCCGCTACCCCGTCCTCGCGCGGGCGTTGCTGTCGGCGGCCTCCGGCCAGTTGCGCAACCTCGCGACCACCGCGGGAAACCTGTTGCAGCGCACCCGATGTGTGTACTTCCAGGACGTCACCACACCGTGCAACAAGCGCACGCCGGGCGAGGGATGCTCCGCGATCGGCGGCTACGTGCGCTATCACGCGGTCCTCGGCGCCTCCGAACACTGTGTGGCCGTGCACCCTTCGGACATGGCCGTCGCGATGGCCGCGCTCGACGCGCAGGTCGTGTTCGTAGACGCCGACGGCGAACGCCGCCTACCGCTGACGGAATTTCACCGCCTCCCCGGCGACCGCCCCGACCGCGACACCGAGTTGCCACCCGGCGCGCTGATCACCGCGGTCGAGATCCCTGCGCCGCAAAACGGAGCCCGGTCGACGTACCGCAAAGTGCGCGACCGCGCCTCCTACGCGTTCGCGTTGACGTCGGTGGCCGCAGAACTCGTCGTCGACGACGGCAGCGTCACGAGCGCCCGCATCGCACTCGGCGGCGTCGCCCACAAACCGTGGCGTGCGCGCCGCGCCGAAGAGGTCCTCACAGGTGCGCCGGCCACCGAAGACACGTTCCGACGGGCCGCAGACGCCGAACTCGGGGATGCGCAACCGTTGCCGGGCAACGAGTTCAAGGTCGCACTCACCCGCCGCACCATCATCGCCACCCTGACCGAAGTGAGCGAGCAACGATGACCACCCTCGAACCCCGCGCCATCGGTACACGTGTCACCCGTCTCGACGGGCCCGCCAAGGTCACCGGGACCGCGGACTATGCCTACGAGTACGCGGTCGAGAACGCCACCTACCTCCATCCGGTCCAGGCCACCATCGCCCACGGCCGCATCACGACCATGGACACTTCCGCCGCCGAAGCGGTCGACGGAGTTCTCGCCGTGCTCAGCGTGTTTGACAAGTCTCAGTTGGCTGACACCTCCAACGGTGACCTCACGATCTTGCAGGGCCCGCAGGTGAACTACCGTGGCCAGTTGATCGGCGCCGTGCTGGCCGAGAGCGCCGAGACCGCCCGTCATGCAGCGGGTCTGGTGCAGGTGGAGTACGACTCTTCTCGGCACGACGTCGAACTCCGCGCCGACGATCCGAAGCTGTATGCGCCCGAGCAAGTCAACGCGGGCTATCCGACCGACACCGCCGAGGGCGACGCCGAGGCCGCGCTGCGCGACGCGCCGGTCGTCGTCGATCAGACCTACTCGACACCGCACGAGCACAACAATCCGATGGAGCCGCACGCGTGTATCGCTCTGTGGGACAACGACACGCTGACGCTGTGGGATTCGACGCAGGGCGTCCACGTGGTGCGCAAGGAGATGGCGACGACGTTCGGCCTCGACCCCGAACAGGTGCGCGTCATCGCGAAGAACGTGGGCGGCGGGTTCGGCTCCAAGGGTGCGCCGCACTCGCACAATGTGCTGGCGGTGATGGCGGCGCAACGGGTTCCGGGACGGCCGGTGAAGTTCGCGGTCACCCGGCAGCAGATGTTCGACTTCGTCGGATATCGCCCGCCGACCATTCATCACCTGCGCCTCGGTGCCGAGCGTGACGGGACGTTGACGTCGGCGAGCCACGACGTGATCACCCAGACCGCTACGGTCAAGGAGTTCGCCGAGCAGGCCGCGGTCCCCACGCGCATGATGTACGCGGGTACGAATCGCAAGACGTCACACCGGCTGGCGGCGCTCGACGTGCCCGTCCCGTTTTGGATGCGCGCGCCCGGCGAGTGTCCCGGCATGTTCGCTCTCGAGGTCGCGATGGACGAACTGGGCGTCGCGTGCGGCCTCGACCCGATCGAGCTGCGCATCCGCAACGAACCCGACGTCGATCCTGAGACCGGTAACCCATGGTCGGACCGTCGCCTGGTCGAGTGCCTGCAGACCGGTGCGGAGCGGTTCGGTTGGGCATCACGTGACCCGGAGCCTGGAACCCGTTGCGAGGGTGAGTGGTTGGTCGGCATGGGTGTGGCGTCCGCGGTGTATCCCGCGATGATCCAGCCGGGCAACAGCGCCCGCGTCGAATGTGTCGCCCCGGGCCGCTACACGGTCGCGATCGGTGCCGTCGACATCGGCACCGGCACGTGGACGGCGTTGAGCCAGATCGCCGCCGATGCGCTGGGCTGCGAGCTCTCGGCGATCGACCTGCAGATCGGCGACACCGATCTGCCCGCCGCATCGGTGGAGGGCGGTTCGTCGGGCATCAGCTCGTGGGGTCGCGCCATCGTCGCTGCGGCACAACAGTTCCGGCACGACCACGGCGACCACCCGGAGGTCGGCGTCACCACCACCGCGGAAGCGCCGGAGAACGAGGAGGCGCCGAACTTCGGAATGTATTCGTTCGGTGCGCATTTCGTAGAGGCGCGGGTCAGCCGATACACGGGCGAGATCCGAGTGTCGCGGATGCTGGGTGTGTTCTCGATCGGCCGGGCGATCAACCCGGCGACACTGCGCTCGCAGTTGATCGGCGGCATGACGATGGGACTGTCGATGGCGCTGCATGAGGAGAGCGTGCGCGATCCCCGCTTCGGTCACATCGTCACCCGGGATCTGGCGACGTACCACATCAGCTCGCACGCCGACGTCCCCGCGATCGAGGCGATGTGGCTCGACGACGTCGACAAGCACGCCAATCCGATGGGCTCGCGCGGCGCGGGTGAGATCGGCATCGTCGGCTCTGCCGCGGCGGTGGTCAACGCCGTCTATCACGCCACGGGCATCCGGGTGCGGGATCTGCCCGTGATGTGCGACGCGCTGCTGGGCTAAGGCCGTAACACGAGGCTGCCGACGGTTTGTCGGTCGACGAGTGCGCGGTGCGCTTCGATGACGTCATCGAGGCGGTACTCGGTGACTTTCGGGCGGAGTCGGCCGTCGGCGGTGAATGCGAGGAGGTGTTCGAGGGCCTGGCTGACCGCGTCCTGGCGACTTTGCCAGCCCATCAGGGAGTAGCCGGTCACCGTGAGGTTCTGTGTCATCAAGGCCATCCCCGAGTACATCGGCGGGGTTCCACTTGCGGCTCCGAACGTGACGATCCGGCCGAACGGCGCGATGCAGTTCAGGGTGTCTTGCGAGGTTTGACCGCCGACGGAGTCGAGCACGAGGTCGACCCCACCCCCGTCGGTCAACTCGAGCACAGTCTTGGCCCATCCGGCTTCGGAGTAGTCCACGGCGAAGTCGGCGCCGTACGACCGAATGTGGTCGAGTTTCTGCGGAGTTCCCGCCGTGCCGATGACGACGCCAGCGCCGAGCAGTCGGGCAAGTTGGATCGCGAGGGTTCCGACACCTCCCGCGGCGGCGTGCACCAGCACGGTATCGCCGGGCGTGATTCTCCCGGCGTCGCGCAATGTCTGGTAGGCGGTCGCTCCGTGGACCCAGAGGATGGCCGCATCATGGCTGTTCACCGAATCAGGCAGCGGCACAACCGAACCAGTTTGCGCGATGGCGAACTCGGCGTAGCCATGCTCAACCATCGCCGCCACCCGTGACCCGACGGCAGGTCCACCCGAGACGGAGCTGCGAACCGTCCCCGCGACCTCCTGCCCCATTCCCGCAGGCAAGTCGAAGGTGCCGAACGCACCCTGGCGCTTCATCACGTCGCCGTAGGTGATGCCGGCTGCCTCCACCTCGATCAGCACCTCATTCGGTCCGGGCACCGGCACCGCGCTGTCACCGACATGCAGCACTTCTGGTCCACCGAACTCGGCCATCCAGACGGCTTTCATCGTCACTCCTAAACAGGTTGGGCGAGAACGCGGTCGACGCTCTCGATCACCGACGTCGGGTCGCGCTGATCACTGCGGTAAGCGATGTAACCGTCAGGCCGGATGAGCACGTAGCCACCGCCGGGCAGATCGTAGGTGGCAGCGACCGCGAGGTCGTCGACTCGTACTGCGCGTATCCGATCGGGTAATTCGGAAGCGGGCGGCGTGGCGTCACCGACAGTCAGCAGGGTGTGCCGCGTCGGGTCCAGCAGGTCGAAAAGCCGGGTGGTAGTGCCATCCTGCGGGGCGAGCGCCACGTCGGGTGCACGGTCGCCGATGGCGGCCCGGCCCTGCGGCGCGCTACCCGAGTCATCGTGATAGGACACATCGATCTGTGAGATCGCGCGCAACAGAGTGCGCTGGACCGGTCGACGCGCCAGGATGTGCGGAGCGATGGTGCGGCGCATCTTCGTGCTCACCGGGTTGCGCAGCAGGGTCATCCGAGTGATGCGTCGGGTTCCTTTGACGAGTCGTCTGGCGACCGGTGAGCGCTCGGCGGCGTAAGTGTCGAGCAGCGCTCGGTCCGCCTCACCCCGCGCGACTGCGGCGAGTTTCCACCCGAGGTTGAAGGCGTCCTGGATGCCGGTGTTCATGCCCTGTGCGCCGACCACCGAGTGGATATGGGCGGCGTCGCCGATGAGGAAAGCTCGCCCGGCCGAGTGTGATTCGACTCTGCGCTGGTTGATCCGGAAGCGGCCGGCCTGCCCGATTTCGGCGATCTTGGCGCCCGGCGGCGCGCAGATGTCGACGGCGCGTTGCAATTCGGCCTGTGTCACGTCCCCGGCGGGCGCGGGTTGCTCATACTGTGCGACCGCTATGCGATGCCAGCCGTGCAGCATCGGAAAGTAGGCGACGAACCTGCCCCGGTTGAGGAAGGCGAAGAACTCGTCGCCGGGAAGGTCCCAGTTCATTCGGAGGTCGGCGACCGCGAAGTTCTCCTCGAACGACGAGCCGAGAAAGCGCAACCCGAGCTGTCGGCGGACGCTGCTGTGCGCCCCGTCCGCGCCGACGATCCAGCCCGCCCGCACCGTTTCGCTGCTGCCATCGGACCGCCGCGCTTCGACGCTCACGTGGTCGGCGTGCTGAGTGAGCGCCACCATCTCGACCTGATGCTCGACGTGGGTGCCAAGCGCGGCGAGGTTCGCGGTGAGGACCTCTTGCACTTCGTTCTGCGGGATCATCAGCAGGAATGGATAGGGCGATGCCAGACCGGCGAAGTCGGCTCGCAGGATCTGGCGGTTCTCGCTGAAAACGTTGAAGACTCGCGCTTTGAGCCCGCGCGCGAGCAGCTGTTCGGTGATCCCCTGCCGGTCGAAGAGTTCGAGGCTGCGAGCCTGCACGCCCAGTGCGCGCGTCTCGGTGTTGGGTCCGGCGGCGGCGTCGATGATGCGGGTGCGGATACCGCGGCGGACCAGTTCATTGGCGATCGTCAAACCGGTGGGCCCCGCGCCGACGATCAGCACATCGGTATGGTCGGCGTTCATGATTCCTCCTCTGCGGGGATCTTGGCAGCCAGGAGTCGCTCGAACACCTCGACGAGCTTGCGTCTGTGCGCGGCCTGATCCAGATCGGTCAGCGGGGCGTACGCCTCATGCAGTCCCTGCAGGGCGCCGAGCAGGACGACGGCGGTGAAATGCGGATCACTAACGCTGAATTCGCCCTGCTGCACGCCTTCTTCGATCAGCGCTGTCACGGCGGGCAGCACGTCGGTGGCGACCTGCGCGGTCACGCGGTGGTGCATATCGGTAAACGCCCGCGAGTACAGATCAGCGATCAAACCCGAGGTGGCGGCATCAGTCAGTTCCCGGTAGCTGAAGTGAAAGTCCATCAGGCGCGCAGTCGGGGACCTCGAGTGGTTTGTCAGCGCCGCTATCCACGTGTCTGCGATCTGCTGCGAGGCCGCAAGCACGCAGACTTCGAACACCTCGTCCTTGGATCGAAAGTGGTGGTAGAAGCAGCCTTTCGCGACGCCGAGCTCGCCGATGATCGCAGCGACGGTGGTCTTTTCGTACCCGTTCTCCGTAAACAACTTGAGCGCGGCGCTGACGATCTCACTCTTCCGAACTTCAGGTTGCTTTATCTCCCGCACCTGCCTTACGCTACAGACCGACGGTCGGTCTGTCTAGGAGGTGCCATGCGAAATGTTCTCCAGGCCCAGCATCGGGTCGACCTGAGCGCCGGAGTCATCGAATACTCGGATACAGGCGGCAACGGCCCCGTCGTCGTGCTGTTGCACGGGGTGAACATGGATAACTCCGTGTGGGACAACGTGGTTGCGCGGCTGGCGCCCGAGCATCGATGCATCTGTCCGATCCTGCCGCTGGGCAGCCACCGCCAGCCGATGAGGCGTGGGGAGCTGGTGACCCATGAGGGTGTCGCGGCGCTAGTCGGCGAGTTCATCGACCGGTTGGATCTCCGGGACGTCACCCTGGTGCTCAACGACTGGGGAGGTGCGCAGTTCCTGGTCGCCGAGGGCGCCGAGCGGATCGCCGCACTGGTTCTGGTTGCCTGCGAGGCTTTCGAAAACTATCCGCCAGGACTACCGGGCAAGGCCGTCGCCTCCTGCGCGAAAATCCCCGGCGCCCTGTGGCTGACGATGCAGCTACAGCGGTTCGACTGGTTCCGCCGCGCCCCTGGCGGCTGGGGCTGGATGGCCAAGCACCCGATACCCAAAGACGTGATGGACCAATGGTTCCGCCCAGCGTTGGTCGACAGCGGAGTACGACGCGACCTACGTACCTTCGCTGGCTCGACGCCCAGCCGGGCGCGCCTGGCCGAGCTGACTGAACAGCTTCGGACCTTCGACAGGCCGGTACTCGTGGCGTGGGCACCCGAAGACAAGGTGATGCCCGCTGAGCACGGCCGACGTCTGGAATCACTGTTCCCGCATGGTTGCCTGGTCGAGATCCGTGACAGCTACACGCTGATACCGCTGGATCAGCCCGCCCGCCTTGCCGACGAGCTGCGGGAGTTCGTCGCCGCGAGCGTGCTCAGATCGGGGGGTACGGCAGGCTGAACTCGTCGGCCAGCAGGCTCTGGACGATGATCATCGCCGCCTTCGATCCCGCGGCGATCGCACCTGCCACGTAGGGCTGTTCGCTGCACAGGTCGCCCGCGGCGAACACTCCGCTGGTCTCGGTGCGATGGATCGGGTCGATGCTGATGGTGTCTGCAGCCAGCGGGCCCGGTGTGCATGCGGCGCCCAGCTGGTCGGCGAGCGGTGAGCGTTGCTTGAGGGGCGCCTCGACGAGCAGGCCGTCGCGCGCGAGCCGGTCACCGTCGGCGAATGCGATCGCGCTCAGTTGTCCGTCCTCGCTGAGCAATTCGACGACACGACGGTCCTCGATGGTCACGTTGGCGGCCTTCAGCACCCGCTTGTCCTCGGGTGACAGGTCGGTGCGCCCATCGGTCAGCAGCACGACGTCGTCGCTCCAGCCCCGAAGCATCAGCGCCGAGTGCATCGCCTCCTCCCCGGCGGCCATGGTGGCCAGCCGCTTGTCGCGCATCTCCCAGCCGTGGCAGAACGGACACTGGAAGACCGAGGTGCCCCACAGCTCGGCGAGCCCGGGCAGGTCCGGCGGGTTGTACTGCATGCCGGTCGCCAGCAGGACCCGCTTCGTGAGAATCGGATCGCCGTCGTCGGGTTCGAGGATGAAGCCATTGTCCACCGGGCGGCCGCTGATGATCTGGCCGTGCCGGTACTCGACGCTGGGGTAGGCCGACAGCTCGCGGCGGCCTTGCGCGTACAACTCGGCGGGTGGACGCTGGTCGTGACCGAGAAGACCACCAATCACGCTCGAGACGCGGTTGCTCTGTTCGTCGGCGTCGATGACGACCGTGCGTCGTCTCGCGCGCCCCAACACGAGGGCGGCGCTCAACCCCGCGGCCCCTCCCCCGACGACAGCACATTCCCAATCCATCACCACATCGTTCCCGAGGTGGCCGTCGCGAAACCTCCGCGCCGATGTGCCGAGGTCAGCGAGGTGCTCGAGGGCGGAGTTATCCAGCAAACTCGTTCATAGGGAAACCCCTGATTCCCCAGGTCCCGATTTTTCGTAGCGTTTGTGCTGCGGTCAGTGGTCGTGGGGGTTGAGCGCCGTCGGGGGACGGTTCACCACCGCGGGGGCCGATCGATGCCCACATGTTGAAGACCGTGGACAACCTGAGGGGAGGCACTGTGTGCCGGACAGAAATACCAATACTGGCCTCGCGGCGCTGGGCCGGGCGCATTAAGAACTCTGCTGCGAAGGGGTTTTCGTGATGAGCGCGGGCTGGTTCCCTGATCCCAGCGGCCAGCCGGGGCAGCGCTATTACGACGGCCAGCGGTGGACGCAACACTTTGTGCCGACACCACCGCCCAGCGTCGCGGCACCGACAGCGGTGGCTGTGGCGGTGTCGTCGGGCGGAGGAACGAACCACGCGCTGCACCTCGTACTGACGTTTCTCTCCTGCGGGCTCTGGCTGCCGTTTTGGATTCTGTTCGCCATCTTCGGCGGATCGTCTGGATCAGCGATCGCGGTGGGCGGTGGTCCCGGTGGTGTGAACGTCAATACGCGGTCCCGGACGCCGCTGATCGTTGCGGGCGTGGTTCTCGGACTCGTCGTGCTCGGCATCCTTGCCGAGAACCCATGGTTGCTTGTCATCTTGGTCCCCATGGTCGGTGTCGGCGGATTCCTGTTCTGGCGGCACAAGTCTGCCGAGGCTCGAGAAGCCCAAGAGCTACGCGAGCAGTATCGCCGTGACGTTCTGGCGGCTCGCGCCGACTACGAGAGCAGGCTCTATGCCGAGGGCGATCCGGCTGGGATCTACGGGCAGTATCCGCCACCGCCTGTGACGCGGTTCAACGGTGAGCGGCCTACGGTCGTGAGTCAGAGGGGTATCAACGGATAGGGCTGCTCGTCGCGGTCGGGTGCGAGCGCAACGGTCGCTAGCCCGACGAGGAACGCGGTCAGGTGGCCGACTTCGGTGAACGTGGGCCGGGCGGCGGCGTTACCGGCCAGCGCCAGCGCGGCGGCGGCCTGGGCACCGGAGCGCCACGGCTTGCGGGTGTAGCCCGACAGGGCGCCGGCCACCCCGAGGACGAAGTAGCTCACGCCGACGTCGCGGGCGTTCTCCGCTCGCTGCGGCGCTCGGCCCTTCCGGATGAGGAACCGCAGGTAGCTCTGGCCGACGTAGGTAGCGACGACGTGCGCGCCGATCCCGACGAGAAGCCAACGCCACCAACCCAACCGGCGCTCCGCGGGGGCGACGACGCCGACGAACACCGGGACGTAGGGCCACCACCTCTGGTCGTCGAGCCAGAACAGGCTGGTGGTGAGGACGCGATGGGGTTCGCTGCGCAGCTGGCGCAGATTCGTGGAATTCCTCCGCTGGATCCGTCGCGACCCCCGATGTCCGGCCGAGCGCTGCACGCGGGTCGTGATGAGCAAGACGAGCAGCCACGCGAAGCTGAACGGGGCGCCGGCGACGGCGCGGTGAAGCCGCACCCGCTGAGATTAGCGCGATTAGCCCGGCAGCCTTGCGGGTAGGTGAGCGTCGTTAGGAGCCGGTGATGACGACTGCAGACTCGGAAATCGACCTCGACGCATTGTCGACTGACGACCATGGATACACCGTCAACGACGAGGACGAAGACGACCCGGTACTGCTCGATCGCGACGGTAAGCCGATCGAGACGTGGCGCGAGCGGTATCCGTACGACGAGCGGATGAGTCGCGACGAATACGAGCGGATAAAGCGGCAGCTGCAGATCGAACTGTTGAAGCTGCAGAAGTGGAGCAAACGCACCGGCGCGCGGCACGTCATCGTGTTCGAGGGCCGGGATGCGGCGGGTAAGGGCGGCTCGATCCAGCGGTTCATGGAGCACCTCAACCCGCGCGGCGCCCGGGTTGTGGCGTTGGAGAAGCCGACGGAAGAAGAGAAGTCGCAGTGGTACTTCCAGCGATACGTCAGGCATCTGCCGACCGCCGGGGAGATGGTGCTGTTCGACCGCTCCTGGTACAACCGCGCCGGTGTGGAGAGGGTGATGGGCTTCTGTACGCCGAAACAGCATGCCGAGTTCATGCGGCAGGCACCGGCGTTCGAGGAGATGCTGGTGAACTCGGGGCTGCACCTCACCAAGTTCTGGTTCTCGGTCTCGCCAGCCGAACAGCGGACGCGGTTCGCGATCCGGCTGGTCGATCCGCTGCGGCAGTGGAAGTTCTCGTCGATGGACATGGAAGCGGTCAACCGGTGGGAGCAGTACACCAGGGCCAAAGAGGAGATGTTCGTCGCGACCGACACCGACTACGCACCGTGGATCGTCGTGAAGAGCAATGACAAGAAACGCGGACGGATCAACGCGATGCGATACCTGTTGTCGCGCTTCGACTACGACGATAAGGACGACGAGGTGGTCGGCGAGCCGGACCCGTTGATCGTCGGTCGGGCGCTGGAGGACTGAGGGTCAATCAGGCTCGACGCAGCGGTTTTCGCTGTTCACGTGTCATCTCAGCACGGTGAGCGGCGGACGGCGAATTTTTGTCGGTGGTGGGTGTGATGATGCGGTTATGACGTTGACCGCCGCGCCTTGTGGGGCTGAGGAGCTCTCGCCCGATGAGCGCCTGGGGGCGCAG
>NZ_LZIK01000068.1:0-450313 GCF_001667105.1 Mycobacterium sp. 852002-51152_SCH6134967
GCAGCCAATCTAAGAGCCAGACACCAGGTGAAAAGGATTCAACCACCGCACTACGCGGCACCTCACCTTCACACTGACGCCCAATCTAAAGGTTGCGCTACACGCGACCGTGCCCACGACGTCCGTCGCGGGCCTGTCATCCCGCCGCAACCCGGAAACGGGCGGTCCGGGGCGGGTTCGCTGTCAGCGTGAGGCGCCCACCCACAAGGCCCCGCCCTGGTGAGTACCGTTGGGGGCATGGCTGACGTGCCTTTCGGCTTCTCCGCCGGCGACGACGACTCCGAGCGCGACAAGCGCAAGAAGGATCCCGACTCCGGATCCGGGGGGCCCGGCGACCCGTTCGGCATGGGGTTTCAAGGCGGATCCGAATTCGACATGTCCCAGCTGGGGCAGATCTTCAGCAAGCTCGGCGAGATGTTCAGCGGCGCCGGCAGCGCGATGGCCGGCGGCAAACAATCGGGACCGGTGAACTACGACCTGGCCCGCCAGTTGGCGTCGAGCCAGATCGGTTTCGTCGCGCCAATTCCAGAGAAGACCTCCGCGGCGATCGTCGACGCCGTGCACCTGGCCGAGACCTGGCTCGACGGCGTGACAGCACTTCCCGCGGGCACCAGCAAATCGGTGGCCTGGACGCCGACGGACTGGATCGACAACACCCTCGACAGGTGGAAGCGGCTGTGCGACCCGGTCGCCGAACAGATCTCCACGGTGTGGGTGTCGGCGCTTCCCGACGAGGCGCGCACCATGGCTGGTCCGCTGCTGTCGATGATGACGCAGATGGGCGGCATGGCGTTCGGCTCACAGCTAGGTCAGGCGCTGGGCAAGCTGTCGCGAGAAGTGTTGACCTCCACCGACATCGGGCTGCCCTTGGGCCCCAAGGGCGTGGCCGCGCTGATGCCCGATGCGGTCGAGTCGCTGTCGGAGGGTCTCGAGCAGCCGCGTAGCGAGATCCTGACGTTCCTGGCCGCCCGCGAGGCCGCACACCACCGCCTGTTCAGCCATGTGCCGTGGCTGGCCAGCCAGCTGCTCAACGCGGTCGAGGCGTTCGCCCGGGGGATGAAGATCGACATGAGCGGCATCGAGGAACTGGCGTCCGGCCTCAACCCTGCCGCGCTGACCGACCCGGCTCAGATGGAACAGCTGCTCAACCAGGGCATCTTCGAACCGAAGGCGACGCCGGAGCAGACCGCGGCGCTCGAGCGGCTGGAAACGCTGCTCGCGCTGATCGAGGGTTGGGTGCAGACCGTCGTCTCCGACGCGCTCGGCGACCGCATCCCCGGCACATCGGCGCTCGCGGAGATGCTGCGCAGGCGCCGCGGCACCGGCGGGCCCGCCGAGCAGACGTTCGCGACCCTGGTCGGCCTGGAGTTGCGTCCGCGCAAGATGCGCGAGGCCGCCGCGTTGTGGGAGCGGTTGACCGAGGCCGTCGGCTCCGACCGCCGCGACGCGGTGTGGCAGCACCCCGACCTGCTGCCCAGCGCAAAGGATCTCGACGAACCGGCCGGGTTCATCGACCGGATGATCGGCGGCGACACCAGCGGGATGGACAGCGCCATCGAGGAGGCGATCGCCGATCTCGAGAAAGACATCCAAAAACCTGAGAACGGCAAGGACGAAGACCGCTAGCTCGGTTCGGGTGTAGTCCGTCGCGCCCAGCGCCACCACGCGCACCCAATCGCGCCTGTGGATAACCGGCGGTGACCGGGCCGGGGCGTGGCACGCTCGATCGATGACGCGCTATGCGTTGAGCGCCGCGACGCCGGTGCTGATGCGGCCCGACGGTGCCGTGCAGGTGGGCTGGGATCCGCGGCGCGCCGTCGTGATCCGTCCGCCGGCGGGACTGGCCACGACGACGCTGGCCGACATGCTGCGTCGCCTGCAGTCCGGTGCACGGGTGGCCGACCTTGCGGCGCTCGCCCCCGACGGCGCGGTCGTCGAGAACCTGCTGAAATCGTTGGTCGACGCCGGTGTCGTCACCGTGGCCGCCTGCCGGCGTGGCCGTTCGGCCGCGGTCCGCATTCACGGGCGCGGGCCGTTGTCGGATCTGCTCGCCGCGGCGCTGCGTTGTTCGGGTGCGCGCCTGAGCCTCAGCACCCGTACCGACACCGGTGCGCCGTCGGAGCCGACCGATCTCGTGGTTCTCACCGACTACCTGGTGGCCGATCCGCGTATGGTGCGCGAACTGCATGCGGTCGGAGTCGCCCACCTGCCGGTGCGTGTGCGCGACGGTGTCGGACTGGTCGGGCCGCTGGTTCTTCCGGGTGTGACGAGTTGTTTGGCCTGCGCGGACCTGCATCGCAGCGACCGGGACGCGGCGTGGCCTGCCGTCGCGGCGCAGCTGCGCCATACCGTCGGCAGCGCCGACCGGGCCACGCTGCTGGCCACCGCGGCGCTGGCGCTCAACCAGGTCGACCGGGTCCTTGCCGCGGTGCATGGCGGCGTCGACGTCGACGACTCCCCCGAACCGCCGCCGACGCTGGACACCACGTTGGAGTTCGACGTCAACGTGGGTTCGGTGGTGGCACGGCGGTGGTCGCGCCATCCCCGCTGCGCATGTTGACATCGGCCGTTGGCAAGTCGTTGCGCTGCGGGCAACCGCGTCATGGATGATGGTCTGGTGAGTGAGATCAAGCGGGGCCGGGCCGCGCGCAACGCCAAGCTGGCGAGCTTGCCCGTCGGTATGGCCGGACGGGCCGCCTTGGGCTTCGGCAAACGATTGACCGGACGGTCGAAAGACGAGGTCAACGCCGAACTGATGGACAAGGCGGCTCAGCAGCTTTTCACCGTGCTCGGCGAGCTCAAGGGCGGGGCGATGAAGGTGGGTCAGGCGCTGTCGGTGATGGAGGCCGCGATCCCCGAGCAGTACGGCAAGCCGTACCGCGAGGCGCTGACCAAGCTGCAGCGCGAAGCCCCGCCGCTGCCCGCCGCCAAGGTGCACCGGGTGCTCAACGCGCAACTGGGCACCAAGTGGCGGGAGCGGTTCGCGTCGTTCGATGACCAGCCAGTGGCGTCGGCCAGCATCGGCCAGGTCCACAAGGCGGTGTGGTCGGACGGCCGCGAGGTCGCGGTCAAGATCCAGTACCCCGGCGCCGACGAGGCGCTGCGGGCCGACCTGAAAACGATGCAGCGCATGGTGGGCGTGCTCAAGCAACTGTCCCCGGGCGCCGACGTCGACAGTGTGGTCAAAGAACTCATCGAGCGCACCGAGATGGAGCTCGACTACCGGCTGGAGGCCGACAACCAGCGCGCGTTCGCCAGGGCTTACGAAGGCCACCCGCGCTTCGTGGTTCCCCGCATCGTGGCCAGCGCGCCCAAGGTCGTGATCCAGGAGTGGATCGAGGGCGTGCCGATGTCGGTGATCATCCGCGAGGGCACCCAAGAACAACGAGACCTGATGGGCACCAGGCTTTTCGAGCTGACCTACGACGCACCTCGCCGGCTCGAGATGATGCACGGGGACACCCATCCCGGCAACTTCATGCTGTTGCCCGACGAGAAGATGGGCGTCATCGACTTCGGCGCGGTGGCCCCGATGCCCGGCGGTATTCCGATCGAGATCGGTTTGGCGACGCGTTATGCGCTCAACGACGACTACGACAACCTGCTCACCACGATGCAGAACATCGGCTTCATCCAGAAGGGTGAGCAGGTGTCCAAGCGCGAGATGGACGACATGATGCGCCAGTACGTCGAACCGCTCGAGGTCGAGGTCTTCCACTACAACCGCAAGTGGCTGCAGCGGATCACGACCGCCAACATGCGTCCCGAGCGCGCCGCAGGCCAGATCAAAGCCGCCCGGCAGATGGACATCCCGGCCAAGCTCGCGATTCCGATGCGGGTGATAGCGTCCAACGTCGCGATCGCCTGCCAGCTCGATGCGCACGTTCCGGCCAGAAGGCTTGCCACCGAACTGATTCCGGGTTTCGCCGACGAAGCCGCCTGACGCCCCGCGCCCCCGTGCGCGTCGGATGCGAACAGCCCGCCCTCGGTACGGATCGTGAATCTGACGACGCATTTCGTGGGTTGAGCGTCGCCAGATTCACAATCGAGCGCGCGCAGGCCGCCCCGTGTGCGGCTATGCGGCTGCCGGGTTCCCGACGCCGTTCTTGCGCGGCCGGCCACGTGGGCGCTTGCGCGCGATGACGGTGCCCCGTTCGAGGATCTCGCCGCCCCAAACACCCCACGGCTCTTGCCGTTCCAGCGCTGCGGCTAGGCACTCACGCCGGATCGGGCACCCTGCGCACAGCGCCTTGGCGCGTTCGAGTTCGACGGGATTCTCGGCGAACCACATATCGGGATCGCCCCTGTGACACGGCACCGCCAGCTTCGTCTTCTCTCGGCATGTCCCGAGTGACATGTCCAGTCCTTCCCTGGTCGTGGGTTTCGAATCTTTTCCTTGCTGGATCCGGGAACCAGGGCTTTGACGTCGTGTCCAAAAGACCAAGGCCACGGATCCGACTGCGGGTCCGTGGCCTTTTCGGCGAAATCGTGGGCTTACCTAGGTGGTGCCCCGATCGACGGACGACACAGTCGCGGCGGCGGCGCGGCGCTTGCGCTGCGGGGTGATGGCAGCGGCGGCACCGGCGGCGAACGCGGGATGCGCCGCAGCGGCGGCGACATGGAGGGTCCGCGTCATGCCAGCAACGGCTACGCCGGTGATCGCGTAGTTGCTACCCATGATGTCGGTCCCTCCTTTCGCACAAAAAGACACCCAAGCGGTGTGATGTTGAGGCTAAGCGTAACAGCGGCGGCTGACAATTGATTTTTTGACCAGCGGGTTTGGCGCGATCTTTACGACGTTTGGCCGTGTGTGTCGCCGGCCTGTCCTCGCCCCGCCTACCGGGTCCGGCTCTTGACGAGGGCGAGCACGTCGGAGCCGTACTGCTCGAGCTTGCGTGCCCCGATGCCCGGGATCGCAACCAGCGCGGCGTCGTCGGTGGGCAGCGTCTCGGCGATCGCGATCAGTGTGTTGTCGGTGAACACCACATACGCCGGCACGCTCATCTCCTTGGAGGTGCGCAATCTCCAGTCCTTGAGGTCGCTGAGCAGCTGCTCGTCGATGTCGGACGGGCAGGTTTCGCAGCGGCGCAACATGATCGCGGCCGGTGCGGTCAACACGCTGTTGCACACCCGACAGCGGGGGGTGGCGCCGCGCGCACGTCGGGGTTTGGTCGGCGTATCGCTGGTGTTCGACGACTGCGGCGCGATGCCGTTGAGGAACCGCGACGGTTTGCGGCTCTGCCGTCCGCCGGGAGCCCGGGCGAGCGCCCAGCTGAGCGCCAAATGCACACGGGCCCTGGTGATTCCGACGTAGAGCAGCCGGCGTTCCTCTTCGACCGCCTCGCTGTCGGGACCGTGTGCGAGGGCGTGGGAGATGGGCAGCGTGCCGTCGGCGAGGCCGACCAGGAACACCGCATCCCACTCCAAGCCCTTCGCCGCGTGCAGCGAGGCGAGCGTGACGCCCTGCACGACCGGAGAATGGCGCGCGTCGGCGCGCTGGCGCAGTTCGGCGAGCAGTGCGCGCAGGTCGAGGGTGGGACGCAGCGCAACTTCCTCGTCGACGAGTTCGGCCAGCGATGTCAGCGCTTCCCATCGTTCCCTCGCCTTGGTGCCCGGCGGCGGCTCGACGGTGAGCCCGAGCGGTTCGAGCACCGTCCGCACGACCTCGGGTAGGGGTCCGTCGAGGTCGCGTTCGGCCGCGCGCTGCAACGCCACCAGCGACTGGCGGATCTCCTGACGGCTGAAGAACCCTTCACCGCCGCGCACCAGGAACGGGACGCCGGCTTCGGTGAGCGCCTCCTCGTAGACCTCCGACTGGGCGTTGATGCGGTAGAGCACCGCGATCTCGGCCGGTTCGGTGCCGGATTCGAGAAGCCGTTTGATGTTCTTGGCCACCGCCTTGGCCTCGGCGACCTCGTCGGGATATTCGGCGAACCTGGGCGCGGGGCCGGGATCGCGCTGCCCGACCAGGTGCAGCTTGCTGCCCGCCATCCGGCCGCGCGCACCCGCGATGACCCGGTTGGCCAGCGACACCACCTGCGGGGTCGAGCGGTAGTCGCGTTCCAGGCGGACCACCGCCGCGTCGGGGAAGCGCCGGGAGAAGTCGAGGAGGTAGCGGGGGGTGGCGCCGGTGAAGGAGTAGATGGTCTGGTTGGCGTCGCCGACGACGGTGAGGTCGTCGCGCTCGCCGAGCCAGGCGTCAAGCACCCGCTGCTGCAGGGGCGTCACGTCCTGGTATTCGTCGACGACGAAGCAGCGGTAACGATCGCGGAACTCCTGGCCCACCGCGGCGTCGTTCTCGATTGCCGCGGCGGTGTGCAGCAGCAGGTCGTCGAAGTCGAGCAGGGTGGTCCCGTCGCTGCGGGCCTTGAGCGCCTCGTAGCCGGTGTAGACGGCGGCCACCTTCGCCGCGTCGAACGGGATGTCGCGGCCGACCTGTGCGACCGCCTCCGGATAGTCCTCGGGACTGATCAGCGACGCCTTGGCCCACTCGATCTCGCCGGCGAGGTCGCGCACGTCGTCGGTGCTGGTCGACAGCCGGGCCCGGTTGGCGGCTTGGGCCACCACCGCGAATTTGGTGTCGAGAAGCTCCCAGGTGGTGTTGCCGACGACGCGGGGCCAGAAGTACGACAGCTGGCGGCGCGCGGCGGCGTGAAACGTCATCGCCTGCACCGAACCGGTGCCGACACCGCCGAAGGCCGCGTCGAGCGCACGCAACCGGGCCCGCATCTCACCGGCCGCGCGCTGGGTGAAGGTGACCGCGAGGACCTGCCCGGGAGCGACGTGGCCCGCCGCGACCAGGTGGGCGATGCGCCGGGTGATCGTGCGGGTCTTACCGGTGCCCGCGCCGGCGAGCACGCACACCGGACCGCGTGGGGCGAGCACCGCCTCGCGCTGCTCGTCGTCGAGGTCGTCGACGGTGTCCGGGCGGCTACCCACCGAAGCGACCTCTACCGACATGCGGTCCATCTTGGCAGGGGGCGGTGACAAATGACCGGTACGCCGTCGGGCATGTTCGGTTCATCGGATACGTTGAACGCCTTATGAGCGCAGCACAGACTCCCGTGATCATGTACACCACCACCTGGTGTGGCTACTGCGTGCGTCTGAAGAAGGCGCTGCAGGCCGAGGGCATCGCGTTCACCGAGGTCGACATCGAGAAGGACCCCGCGGCTGCGGAGTTCGTCGCCAACGCCAACGGCGGCAACCAGACCGTTCCGACGCTGAAGCTGCCCGACGGTTCGACCTTGACGAACCCGACCGCACGCGAGGTCAAGGCGAAGCTCGGCGGCTGAGCAATCAGTCGAGCGCGGCCCAGGACTCGATGATCTCCCGCGCGATCGAGATCGACCCGGGCAGCAGTAGCCGTGACGGCGAGTTGCTGCTCCAGTCTCCGTGGTCGAGGGCCTCGCGGATCTCGGCCCGGGTGAACCAGCCGGCCTCGCCGATCTCGCCGTCGTTGAACGCCATCTCCTGCTCGGGGTCGCCGATGGCGTGGAACCCGACCATCAGCGACCGCGGAAACGGCCACGGCTGGCTGCCCAGGTAGGTCACGTCGGTGACCGTCAGGCCGATCTCTTCGAAGATCTCGCGGGCGACGCAGGTCTCGAACGACTCACCGGCCTCGACGAAGCCGGCCAGGATCGAGAACAGCCGCTCCGGCCACACCGCCTGGCGGGCCAGCACCGCGCGGTCGTGTCCGTCGTGCACCAGGCAGATGACCGCAGGGTCGATGCGGGGATACTCCTCGCGGCCGTTGAGCGGGTTGACCCGCGCCCACCCGGCCCTGATGGGCTTGGTCGGCGCACCGTCCACGGGGCTGAACCGCGCGACGTCATGCCAGTTGAGCAACGCCGTTGCGGTGGCGACGAGTTGCGCGCTTACGTCGTCGAACACCTGCCCGGCCCGACGCAGGTCGAGCACCTCGGTGTTGGTGTGCGGGTCCTCCGGTCCCTCGAGCGCACCGCGGATCCCCCACACATGCCTGCCATCGTTGAGTCGGCCGAGGAAGACCGCGTTCTCCGGCGGCCGATCGCCCAGTTTGGCGGCGCGGCCGAGGACGACGCTGCCGTCGGCGATCAAGACCTGGTTGCGGCGATCGACGCGCAGCACCAGCGCGTCAGGCCATCCGGCCAGTGCGGCGTCGACGTCGGTGCGCAGGGTGTCGGCGCGGTCGGCACCCACGCGGGAGAGCAGCGGTACGTTGCGCAGGCGAAACGGCGTCATCTTTCGGCTGTCACTCGGCGTCGGCATTGCGGATGTAGAGCAGCCGATCGCCGGACTCGACGGTGTCCACCTCCGGTGAGTCGACGCGCAGCAACTCCCCTCCGCGGACCACGCCGAGGACGATGTCGTGCAGGTGCCGCGGGGATCCGCCCACCTCCTTGGGCGTCACCTCCCGTTCGGCGATCGCGAAGCCGGCGTCCGGTGTCAGCAGGTCTTCCATGATCTGCACGACGCTGGGGGTCTGGGTGGCGATGCCGAGCAGTCGGCCCGCCGTTTCCGACGACACCACGGTCGAGTCGGCGCCCGACTGCCGCAGCAGGTGTTGGTTGTCGGACTCGCGGGCCGCGGCGATGATCTTGGCGTTGGGCGCCAGTTCGCGCGCGGTCAGAGTGACCAGCACCGCGCTGGCGTCGTCGTCGGTGGCGACGATGATCGATTTCGCGTGCTGGGCGCTGGCGAGGCGCAGGATGTCGGCCTTGGTCGCGTCGCCGTGGACGGTGACCAACCCGGCGCTGCGGGCGCGTTCGAGAGCGCCGGCGTTCTCGTCGACGACGACGATGTCGGCGGGCGCGACCTCGTCGCCGACCATCGCGGCGACCGCCGTTCTGCCCTTGGTGCCGTAGCCGATGACGACGGTGTGGTTGCGCACTCTGCTCCTCCATCGCTGGATCTTCAATGCCGCGCGCGATTGGCTGGTCAGCGTCTCGACGGTGGTGCCGATGAGCACGATCAGGAAGGCGACGCGCAGCGGGGTGATCACCAGGACGTTGATCAACCGGGCTTCGGGGGTGAACGGGGTGATGTCGCCGTAGCCGGTCGTCGACAGCGAGACCGTCGCGTAGTACAGGCAGTCCAGGAACGACAGCTGGTTGTCCTGGACGTCGCGGTAGCCGTCGCGGTCGAAATACACGATGAGCACGGCGGCGGCCAGCGCCAGCGTCGCGTAGATGACGCGGCGGATGATCCGCTGGGTCGGGCTGATGAACGGTTCGGGGATCCGCAGGATGTCGACGAGCCGCGAGTCGGGCTGTGTAGTCAGGTCCTGCTCGATGGCGGCGAGCCGGCGCCGCAACCTACCTTTGGCCACGAGGACCCGTTACCGGTCCCGCAGGGGTGTGCACGCCACAATGTAATCATGACCTCTCCCCCGCCCGAACTGCAGCAAATGGCCAGCCCGTCGCGCGCCTACCGGATGGCGGCCGGCCTGCTGGGTATCGGGACGTTGCACTTCGTCGCGCCCAAGCCGTTCGACGACATCATCCCCGCCGAGCTGCCCGGCAGTCCGCGGTTCTACACGTACGCCTCGGGCGTCGCCGAGCTCGGGGTGGCGGGCCTTCTGCTGGCGCCGAAGACGCGACGCTTCGGTGCGTTGGCCGCGGTAGCGCTGTTCGTCGCGGTGTTCCCGGGCAACGTCAACATGGTCCGGTTGTGGTGGGACAAGCCGCTGCCGATGCGGTTGGTCGCGATCGCGCGCCTGCCGCTGCAGATTCCGATGATCGTCCAGGCCGTGAAGGTCTACCGCGAGTCGTAAGCCTCCTAGGCCTTTCAGGCCGCTTCCAGCAGGCCGGCGAGTTCGTCGACGCCGGGCAGCGTCTCGGGGGTGACGGTGACACCGCTGCGCACATAGTGGAACGCCGCCCGCACCGACTCGACCGGACATCCGTGCAACGCAGCCCACGCCACCCGGTACACCGCGAGCTGAATGGCGTTGTGCTGTAGGGCTTCCGCGGTGCTCGGCGGCTCGCCCGTCTTCCAGTCCACCACGGTGGCTCCGCCGTCGTCGTCGGCGAACACGGCGTCGATGCGTCCCCGGACCACCCGGCCGCCGATCACCATGTCGAACGGCACCTCGACGTCGACCGGGGTGCGAGCCGCCCACGGCGACACCGCGAACGCCGCCTGCAACTCGGCGAGTTCCTCGGCCACAGCGTCGTCATGATCGACCGCACCCGGCAGATCGTCGAGATCGAACAGGCGCTCGGCGTGGTAAAAGCGCTGCACCCAGTCGTGAAACGCCGTGCCCAGCAACGCATGTGGATCCGGACGCGTCGGCAGCCTACGGCGCAGCCGCTGCGAGACGGCTTCGGGGTTCTTGCCGAGCTCCACCATGGTGCTGACCGACACCTGTAGAGGAAGCGGAGGCGCCGACGGTTCGACGATCCGGGTGCGTTCGGCGATGAGCGCGTCGACGTCGGCCTCCCACCCTTCCCCGGAGTCGATGGGTCTGTCATCGTGGGCGTTCGACATCGCCTCGGCCACAAGCGTCGCCCCGCGCGCCACGTCGGCGCGGCGCGCACCCGCAGGATCTACGGGCCAGACGGCTTCGACCACCTTGTCCCGCAACGGGTTCGGTTCACCATCGGATGGCGCCGGCGCCCAATGTTCGATCACACCGCAGGGCTCGCCCTCGTCGGCGGACTTGTCGATGATGTCTTTGAGCTCGCAGAGGAACTCCGACGGGCCGCGGGCCTTGCTTTCCGACGCTCCCCAGTGGTGGCCCGAGAAGAACAGGGTGTCCTCGGCGCGGGTGAGCGCCACATAGAGCAAGCGGCGTTCCTCGTCGATGCGGCGCTGTTCGAGGCTTCTCTTGTGCTCGCCGATGACGTCGGACAGTCGTTTGCGGTCGTTGACGTCAGTGGTGTCGAGCACCGGGACGCCGTGCTCGGAGAGCGTGGCCCGGTCGCCGCGCAGCAGCGGAGGGAGGTCGCCGGCGTCGGTCAACCACGTGCGGGCGGTACCGGTCGAAGGAAAGACGCGGCCGCTGAGGTGCGGAACGGCGACCACCTGCCATTCGAGTCCCTTCGCCGCGTGGATGGTCATGATCTGCACCCGGTCGGCCGCGACAGACCCTGCGGCCGGGGCCAAACCGTTCTCCACCTCTTCGGCGGCGTCGAGGTAGGCCAGCAGGCTGGTGACATCGGCGCCGGGACGGTCGGCGAAGTCGGCCACCACATCGGCGAACGCGTCGAGATGTTCGGTGCCCGACCAGCCCGCCGTGACGGGGCGGCGCGCGCGTACCTCGGTGTCGATGCCGAGCACGCGGCGCACCTCCGCGACGAGTTCGGGAAGCGGGTGCGACAGATGCGCCCGTAAAGCGGTCAGCTCGCGGCCCAGCGCGACGATCCGCGCGTACCCCGTCGGCGAATACGCCGCAGACGCACCGGGATCGGTGACCGCTTCGGCGAGGCACGCGGTATCGGCGTCGGGGGCCGCCTGCGCGGCGATGCGTTCGGCGGCCCCGGCGGGGGCTTCGGTTCGGTCGTCGAGTTGTACAGCGCGCCGCCACAACGCGGTGATGTCGCCGCCGCTCAGCCGCCAGCGCGGCCCGGTGAGGACCCGCATGGTCGCGCTGCCCGCGCTCGGGTCGGCCATCGTCCGCAACATCGCCACCACGTCGGCGACCTCCGGCACACCGAGAAGGCCGGCCAGCCCGATGACTTCGACCGGCACACCGCGGGCGGTGAGCGCTTCGGCCATCGGCGCGGCGTCGGCGTTTCGGCGCACCAGCACGGCCGTCGTCGGCGCCGACACCCCGTCTTGGCGCGACCGCTCGAAGATGTCGGCGATATGGCCGGCCAGCCACTCGCGTTCGGCCGCAACGTCGTTCAGCAGGGCACACCGGATGGTGCCCAGCGCGGCGTCCGGCCTGGGCAGCAGTGAGCGTACCGCCACCGAACGCCGTCGCGCCTGCGCCGAGACCGCGTTGGCCAGATACAGCGCACGCGGCGGGTTGCGCCAGCTCGTGCGCAGTTCCAGGGTGGGCGCCGGTGTGCCGTCCGAACGGGGGAAGTCGGTGGTGAAGCGCGGCAGGTTGGTGGCCGACGCCCCGCGCCACCCGTAGATCGACTGGATGGGATCGCCGACCGCGGTCAGCGCGAGGTCGTCATCGGCTCCGCCGCCGAACAACGACGACAAGGCGACCCGCTGCGCATGCCCGGTGTCCTGGTATTCGTCGAGCAATACCACCCGATACCGCTGGCGCAGTTGCTCACCCACGTGCGGGAAGTTTTCGGCCAGCCTGGCCGCCGAAGCCATCTGCATGCCGAAGTCCATCACCTTGTCGGCCCGCATCCGCTGGTGCAGGGCGTCGATCAGCGGGACCAGCTCGGTGCGCTCGGTTTGGGTGGCCAGCAGCCGCAGAAGCCACTGGCTGGGGCCCCGGTCGCGTTGATACGGACCGGCGGGCAGCGTATGCACCAACCGCTCGAGCTCGACGTGTGTGTCGCGCAACTGATCGGTGTCGACAAGGTGCTCGGCGAGCTGACCCGCGAGCCGCAGCACCATCGACGTCACCGCCGCCGGTGTCTTCTCGGTGTGCAGTTCGGGGTGCTGACACACCACGCGGAAGGCCAACTGCCACAGTTCGGTTTCGCTCAGCAGTCGGGTCTCGGGCTCGACCGGCAGCAGCAGGCCGTGCTCGCGCAGCAGGTTACCGGCGAAGGCGTGATACGTGCTGACGGTCGGGGGCTCGTCGGTGATGGCACCTTCGCCAAGAAGGCCGGCGCCCGCGAGCCGGGCCAGTCGGGTGCGGACCCGGCGCAGCAGCTGGCCGGCGGCCTTGCGGGTGAAGGTGAGGCCGAGAACCTCGCCGGGGTGCGCGTACCCGTTGGCGACCAGCCACACCACCCGCGCGGCCATGGTCTCGGTCTTGCCCGCCCCGGCGCCGGCGATGACCACCAGAGGTCCGGGCGGGGCCGCGATCACGGCGGCCTGTTCCTCGGTCGGCGCGAAAAGGCCGAGGGCCGCGGCGAGTTCGTGTGGACTGTATCGCGCGGTCATGGCTGCCCTCCGGTCGCGGCCTGGGCGGGACACATCGTCCGCACGGGACAATGGCTGCATCCGTCGTTGACCCGCGCGACGAACTCCGGGCCCTGGGTGGCCGCCGCTGCCGCGCGCACCGTGTCGCGCCACTCGGTGCACTTCTCCGGTGTCAGCGCGTCCTGTGTGCGCTCGGTAGGCCCCGATGCGCAGGTCTTGCCGAGATAGACCAAGCGGCCACCACCCGGAGAGTCCCCTTGTCCCAGCAGACCTTCCGCGATCGCGAGCTGATACATCGCCAACTGGGCGTGGTTCTGCGCGTCGTCCTTGGTCACCGGGCTCTTGCCGGTCTTGAGATCGACCACGACGAGCCGGCCCTCGCTGTCGCGTTCGAGGCGGTCGACACGTCCGCACACGCGCACGTCGGGCCCACCGTCGCTACCCTCGATCACGACACCGTCGACGCCGACCTCGCTGCCCACCTCGGTGAGCTGGCCGCGGGTCTGCGCGCGCCACTGCTCAAACGTCGCCAACATCGCACGGTGCCTGTCGAGTTCGTTGTCGGCGTACCAACGTGACTCGAATGGCAGCTTGGGCCAGATCTTCTCGAGCTCGTTGACCATCTGGCTCTCGGTGCGCCCCGGATCGGCGACGAGGGCGTGCACCAACGAGCCGACCGCCGAGCGCACATCGCGACCGTCGGCCCCGCCGTGCCGCTCCAGCAGCCAGCGCAATGGGCAGTCGGTGAGCATCTGCAGCGTCGACGGCGACAATGTCACGGTGTGGCCGTCGCCGCTCCACAATGGGTCCTCGCTGGACAGCGGAGTCATCGACTGCCACTGCGCCGGGTCGGCACCGGGCACGCCGGCGGCCGCCAGGCGCGCCAGCAGTGTTGCCGCGCAAGCCCTTGCGGTGTCGTCGACCGCATCGTCGGACGCGCACACCACGGCGCGCAGTCGGCCGACCAACGCTGCGGGGGCCAGTACGCGCGGTGCGCTGACCGGCTCGGTGAGGTCGGAATCGCGGTCGTCCGATAGTGCGGCCAACTCGTAGCAGAACGCCGACGGGAGCAGCGACTCGTCGCCGTTATCGCTGTCGACTGCCGTCACCAGAAGTCGGCTGCGGGCACGCCCCATCGCGGCGATGAGCAACCGGCGTTCCTCCGCCAACAGCGGCGCCCGCGTCGACACGCTTGCAGCGTGCTGGGTGACACCGTCGAGCAGGTCGACCAGCTGCTGGGTGGCCAACACCCCGCCACGCGGAACGGTGTTGGGCCACAGTCCTTCCTGCACACCGGCGATGACGACGAACTCCCACTCGCGGCCCATCGCGGCGTGCGCGCTGAGCACGGCGACCGCTTCGGTGTCGGCACGCTCGTCGCGGGCGGGCGATCCGAGACCGGCGACATGGTCGAGCAACCCGCGCAGCGTCGCGCCCGCGGTGCGGTTCACGTACTGCTCGGCGACGTCGAAGAGCGCGGTGACGGCGTCGAGGTCCCGGTCGGCCTGCGCGCCGGACACACCGCCGCGTTCGCTCGCAGCCAGCCAGCGTCGTTGCAGCCCGCAGCGCTGCCAGGCCTGCCACAGCGTGTAACGCGGATCGGCGCCCGTCTCGGCACTGCGCCGGGCCGCCGCCAGCACCTTACGCACGCGATCCAACGGCCGGCCCAGGTTCTCCGGCAATCCGTCGACCCCGTGCTCCACCGCCTCGACCAGCAGATCGCCGAAATCTCGTGGCGGTTGCGAGCCGTCGATGCGTCGCAGCGCGCGCCGAAGTTGGCGCAGCGACACCGGATCGACGCGGCCGATCGGTCCCGTCACAAGCGACACCGCCTGCTCGGCGTCGAGTCCCTGCGACGTTGCCGCCAGCACGGTGAGCAGCGCCTGCACGGCGGGTTGGTCGCCGAGCGGTGTCGCCGGCGACGGCGCGTCCACCGGGACTCCGGCCGCGGCCAGTGTGCGGGCCAACGCCGCACCGAGGCGGGGCATCGAACGTACGACGACGGCCATCTGGGACCACGGGACGCCGTCGACGAGGTGCGCCCGTCGCAGCGCGTCGGTGATCATCGCCGCCTCCGCGTGCGGAGAGGCGGCGATACGCACGGCCAGTGCGCCTGTTGGGCCGGCCGCCCCGGTCAGCACGCGCCCCCCGTCGACACCGGACAGTCGTCGCGCGACGTCGGTGATGGCGTCGGCTATCGCGGGTGCGCAGCGGTGCGACTCGGTCAGCACGATCGCCGGCTCGTCGCCGCGCAGCAGCGCCGGGTCGGCGCCGCGGTAGCCGAAGATCGCCTGATTGGGATCACCTGCGAACACCGCGGTTTCGGCGCCCTGGGCCAACACCCGGACCAGAAGCGCCGCCTGCGGATCGAGCTGCTGCGCATCGTCGACGAGGAGGATCTTGACGCGGCCACGTTCGGCGGCCAGCAGCTCGCCGTCGGTGCCCAACGCCTCCAGCGCCGCCCCGACCAGTTCGGCCGCTCCCAGTGCGGGGATGGTGGCCTGCGGCGCCGCCATGCCGACGGCCGAGCGCAACAGCATGATCTGCTCGTAGGCCTGGGCGAATTGGCCGGCCGCCAGCCACTCCGTCTTGCCCGAGCGCCGCCCGATGCGCTGCAGTTCGACGGGATCGACCCCGCGCTCGGCGCAGCGGGCCAACAGGTCTCGCAGCTCGTTGGCGAAGCCGACGGTGCTCAACGCCGGGCGCAGATGGTGCGGCCACGCCGTCGCCGCGCGGTCGCCGTCCTCGATGTCGCCGGCGAGCAGCTCCCGGATGATCCCGTCCTGTTCGGCGCTGGTGATCAGCCGCGGCGGCGGATCGCCGTTGCGCTGAGCGGCCAGCCGCAGCACCGCGAACGCATACGAGTGCACGGTGCGCACCAACGGTTCGCGCACGACTGTGCGGGTGCCGGCCTGCAACAGCGTCGAGGTGATGCGCGCCCGCACCTGTGCGCCGAGGCGTGCCGAACCGGTCAGCAGCAGAACCGATTCCGGATCGACGCCGGCGGTGATGTGCGCGACCGCCGTCTGGATCAGCAGCGAGCTCTTACCGGTGCCGGGCCCGCCGACCACACGGAAAACGCCGCGCGTGCCGGGACCGGTGAGCGCGCTCGGCGTGAGGTCGGTGTGCGGTGCGGACATGTTGGCATGACACCACGGGGGTCCGACAAGTGGCCGTCACCCGAGGCTGGCAGCATCGATAGCCGTGACCGAACTCCTGCACGTTCACCGCTACGGGCCTGCCGGGCCCGCACAGGTGTTGGCGATCCACGGCCTGACCGGACACGGGCAGCGATGGCAGACGCTGGCCACGCGCCACCTGCACGAGTACGCGGTCGTCGCACCAGACCTCATCGGGCACGGCCGTGCCTCCTGGGCGGCTCCGTGGTCGATCGACTCGAACGTCGCGGCGCTGGCCGCGCTGCTCGAGGGTCCCGCGGTGGTGGTCGGCCACTCCTTCGGCGGAGCGGTGGCGCTGAATCTGGCTGCCGCCCGGCCAGACCTGGTGTCGCGGATCATCCTGCTGGACCCGGCCGTCGGCCTGGACGGCGACTGGATGCGCCAGATCGCCGACGACATGTTCGCCTCCCCCGACTACACCGACCGCGCCGAGGCGCGCGCCGAGAAGGCGAACGGCTCATGGGGTGAGGTCGAGCCGGCCGAGCTGGATCGCGAGCTCGACGAGCATCTGATCGATCTGCCGTCCGGACGGGTCGGCTGGCGGATCAGCATCCCGGCGATGATGTCGTACTGGAGCGAGCTCGCCCGCCCGGTCACGTTGCCTCCCAAGGGCATTCCCACGACCCTCGTGCGGGCGGCCCGCACCAGACCACCGTATGCGACCGACGACATCGTCACGGCGCTGGCGCAGCGCCTCGGCGCGGACTTCACGTTGCTGGAGTGGGACTGCGACCACATGGTTGCGCAGGCCAAGCCCGCCGAGACGGCGGCGTTGATCCGCAAGCAGCTCGGCTCCTAGCGATGGCGCCGGTCACCGACGAACAGGTGGAGGCCGTGCGCGCGCTTGTCGCCGCGATCCCGCCGGGGCGGGTGTCGACCTACGGCGATATCGCCGATGCCGCCGGGCTTTCCAGCCCGCGCATCGTCGGCTGGATCATGCGCACCGACTCGTCGGACCTGCCGTGGCATCGGGTGATTCGCGCGTCCGGTCGCCCCGCGCCGCACCTGAGCACTCGACAGCTCGAACTACTGCGCGCCGAGGGTGTGCTTGCCGACGACGGCCGGGTGAACCTGCGCGCCGTGCGCCACGAATTCTGAAGGTGTCCAGTGTGGGGTTGACGCACGCTCCGAGCGCCGCGCGCGTGCGGGTAACCCACGTTCGGCGGGGCGACGCTTAGCGGGCGACGCTTAGAGCACCAGGCGGACCAGAGCCGCCGTCCGCGCGAGACCGGGGAACGCGGCGGCCGTCGACCGCGGATGAAGGGCGTGCACGGCGATACGGAACATCAACGCGCGCAACAACATCTGCGACCACTCGGGAAGCGGACTCCAGCGTTCGATCAGCCCGTCGTCGGCCTCGCCCCAGGACAGTGCGTCCACCACGACGACACCGGCGGCCCACGACGCCGGCCGCCAGTACGGGATGATGTCGGTGATCCCGGGTGCGGCGGTGCCTGCGAAAAGCACTGTGCCGTAGAGGTCGCCGTGGACCAGCTGGCTGGGGCTCTTCGTCGGCTTACGCAGGGTGGCAAGCTGATTGAGCAACTCGATCGAGCGTTGCCCGTCGGCCGACCCCGGCGACACCTTGGCGCCCGGCGGCAACGAGTGCAGCGGCCGTTCCTCCCAGGCGGCGCGGTCGGCCGCGATGAACACGTCCACGTCAGCCCACGGCGCGACCGGCGGCTGTGTCAGAAACCTCGGGCGTTCGAGTTTGGCCGTCGCCTCATGGAGTCGCACCGCGGCCGAGACCACCTCGTCGTGGCGGGGTTCCGGCGTCCCGGCGACAAAGGTGTCCGCACGCCACCCGGCCACCACATACCGCCCGTCCGTCGAACGCACCGGACGCGCCAGGCGAACCCCGTCGACGAACAACGTCTCGCGGACCTTGGCCGACCACGCGGCGCGGGCGTGGTCGGCGACCATCGACACCACCACTTCGCCACAGCGCCAGCCACCCTCCCAGCCCGGCCCGAGTGCAACGGGCTCAACACCGGTCAGGCCGAACGCGGCCAGCACATGATCCGGTGGCCGTTCGACAGTCACCACCTCAGCGTAAGCGGAGTTTCGGCAAACCAGCCGTTAGTACATCACCATGTCGGGTTCGAGTTGTTTACCCCACGCGACGATCCCGCCTTGCACATGCATCGCGTCGGAGAACCCGGCGTTCTTCGCGATCGCCAACACCTCGGCAGAGCGCACACCGGTCTTGCAGTAGAACACCGGCGTCCGGTCGGTCGGCAACTTGGCCAGCGCCTCGCCGGATTCGAAGGCGCCCTTGGGGATCAGCTCGGCGCCCTGAATGCGGTTGATGTCCCACTCGACCTGTTCGCGCACGTCGATCAGCGCCAACGGCTTACCGGAATCGAGCAGCTCCTTGAGTTCGCGAGGGGTGATGGTCGCATCGGCCGCGGCCTCGGCGGCGGCGTCGGACACCACGCCGCAGAACTCCTCGTAGTCGATCAGCTCGGTGATCTTCGGGGTCGACGGGTCCTTGCGGATCTTGATCGTGCGGTAAGTCATGTCGAGTGCGTCGTAGACCATCAGGCGGCCCAGCAGCGTTTCGCCGATGCCGGTGATCAGCTTGATGGCCTCGGTGCCCATCACCGATGCCACCGAGGCGCACAGGATGCCGAGCACCCCGCCCTCCGCGCACGACGGCACCATTCCCGGCGGCGGCGGCTCGGGGTACAGGTCGCGGTAGTTCAGGCCTCGTTCATTGCCGCCCTCGTCGGCCGGGGCGTCTTCCCAGAACACGGAGATCTGGCCCTCGAACCGGTAGATCGACCCCCACACGTAGGGCTTGTGGGCCAGCACGGCGGCGTCGTTGACCAGGTAGCGCGTCGCGAAGTTGTCGGTGCCGTCCAGGATCAGGTCGTACTGCTCGAACAGCTCGACGGCGTTCTCGGGTTCGAGCCGGAACTGGTGCAGCCGCACGTCGACCAGCGGGTTGATGTCGAGAATCGAGTCACGCGCGCTTTCGGCCTTCGACCGGCCGATGTCGGACTGGCCGTGAATGATCTGGCGCTGCAGGTTGGACTCGTCGACCACGTCGAACTCGACGATCCCGATCGTGCCGACGCCCGCGGCGGCCAGGTACAGCAACGTCGGCGAGCCCAGTCCGCCGGCGCCGATGACCAGTACGCGGGCGTTCTTCAGCCGCTTCTGCCCGTCCAGGCCCAGGTCGGGAATGATGAGGTGACGGCTGTAGCGCGCCACTTCCTCGCGGGTGAGTTCGGCCGCCGGTTCTACCAGCGGCGGCAACGGTGTCGACACCGTGTTTCTCCTTGATCCACCTGATTCAACGTCTATGACCATCACAGCAGTTACGACATTCAACAGCAACGAGCGGCGATCGCTTCCCCCAGGACCGTGGCCGCTCACCGTGGGCGAGCGGCCGCTGTTGTACGCCCGGGCACGGCGTGTCGCTGCACAGACACGGTCACTCGCGGCAGGGGGAGGACGGAACTCAGGCGATCGGGTACGGCCAGGGGTTCGGTTTGCAGGTGTGATTGTCGGGCTGGACCGACTGCGGGTCGAAGCGCGCGGCGTCGTTGTTGTTGGTCGAGAAGGTCTGCTGCATCATGACCGGCGCGAGTTGGTCGTTGCCCCCGCACGGCTCGTGCCGTTGGTAACCGATCGCGTGGCCGACCTCGTGGTTGATCAGGTACTGCCGATAGGAGCCGACGTCACCCTGAAACGGCACCGCACCGCGCACCCAGCGCGCCTCGTTGATGAATACGCGCGGCTGCCCGTCCCGGTAGGCCGGGTTGTAGCAGGAAGCCTCCAGCTGGATGTCGTAGCCGCAGCCCTCGCGCACGGTCATCGGCGTGCTCAACGACACCCGGAAGTCCGGTTCGATTCCTGACGTCCCGTCGATGCGGGTGAAGGCGAACTGCGGATTGTGGGTCCAGCTCTTGGGGTTGGCCAGCGTCTCGGTGACCATGCGGGCGAACGCCTCGTCACCGCCGAATGTCGTGGTGTCGATCCCGTCCTCGACCTCGACGGTGTAGGTGAACACCTTCGCGGTGCCCTGGCCGACCTGCGAGGTCGCCCCGGGCACGACGTGCCACGTCTTGGCGCCGGCCTCGGTGAACGGGCCACCCTGGGGCAGGATTCCGGTCGGCAGGTCCGCGTCGAACTGGGTCAACCCCTTGGGCGGGGCGCCGATGATCGCGGTGCTGGCCACGCCGATGGTCGGTGGGCCCTGCACCGGACCCTCGGCCTGCTTGGGTGCGGGCGCGCCGGTGCCGGTGATGGTCTGGTAGACGACGACGGCGGTCAACACGATCAGGACGGGCAACGCATAGGCCCGCCAGCCGTAAGTGGAGACGAAGCGACCGAGCCACGACTGCTTGCGGAAGCCGCGGTGCTCATCGCGATTGGACCTCACCCGTCCCGAGCTCTCGGCGAGCGGATCGCGTTGGGCGCGCAACGGCTCGCGCCATTCGTTGCGCAGCGCGGGCACGCGGACACCCCCGCCCGGTTCGGGACCCATCTGTCCTCCTCGCGTACGGGAGTCGTAGGTCACCGCAACAGGATGACACAGGCCGACGTCCTCATACTTTCGGCGCGCCATCGACCACCTCGAACGCTGTGATCCGCGCCTCACCTGCATGCTTTATCAACGGTAGTAAGGTCATTGCGATAACCGGTGCCCGTCGACGCAGATGAAGGATGTGATGAGCGATCTCGCCAACACCGCCGCGAGGAGAGGCGCGCAGCCGGGCGGCGAAGTGTTGAATCGGCGCGGCGGCAGGCTGCCGCGCGATGAGCGTCGAGGGCAGCTACTGGTCGCTGCCAGCGAGGTTTTCGTCGACCGTGGCTACCACGCGGCGGGCATGGATGAGATCGCCGAACGCGCCGGGGTCAGCAAACCCGTTCTGTACCAACATTTCTCGTCCAAGTTGGAGCTCTACCTGGCGGTGCTTGCCAAGCATGTGGAGAACCTCGTCTCCGGTGTGCGCCAGGCGCTGCGCACGACCACCGACAACCGGCAGCGGTTGCGCGCGGCGGTCCAGGCGTTCTTCGACTTCATCGAGCACGACGGCCAGGGCTACCGGTTGATCTTCGAAAACGACTACGTCAACGAACCGCAGGTCGCCGCGCAGGTGAAGGTGGCCACCGAGGCGTGCACCGATGCGGTGTTCGACCTGATCAGCCGCGACTCCGGGCTCGAGGCGCACCGGGCCAGGATGATCGCGGTCGGCCTGGTCGCCATCAGCGTCGACTCCGCACGCTACTGGCTCAACAACGACCGCCCGATTTCCAAGGACGACGCGGTCGAGGGCACGGTCCAGTTCGCTTGGGGCGGACTGTCACACGTGCCGCTTACCCGGTCTTAGATCCGATCCCGACCCCGAAGCCGACGCGTCGGACATCGGCAGCACCGATCTCCACGTAGGCGATCTTGGATGTCTGCACGAGGAAGCGCCGGCCCTTCTCGTCGGTCAGGGCCAGCACACCCGAATCCTTGGCGAGCGCCTCGGTGAACAACTGCTCCACCTCGCTGGGTGTCTGCGCGCTGTTGAAGCTCAACTCGCGCGGGCTGTCCGTGACACCGATCTTGACCTCCACGCCGTGGGCCCCTTTCGTTTTCGAAGAACTTGAGCCAAGGCTAGTGGACGGCCCGCTGACCGACCGCACCACGCCGGTGCGTTCGCGGTCGGCGAAGCGCCGAGACCTACGGCGACCGAACCGAGTCCGGACCGTAACCAACACACCAGCCGCCGAACCTCATCTGTCACTTCTGCCTCGATAGCATCAGGCGCGGCAAGATCTTCTACGCTCGAGACGACACCGGGAAAACCCACATGAACAGGTCTTACACCGCGCACTCACCGTATTCGCTGGCCCCGACGGAGCGGATTCCCAGCTACTCCGATTACTCGGAGCCGCCTGCCGAAGACTTCGACTACGACTACCCCGCTTCGCCCGAGTTCGAGGACTACGACGACTACGAGCAGTCATACGACGAGGAGAGCATCGACCGACGCTGGATGTGGGTCGCCGGCGTGGCCGGGGTGATCCTGTTCATCGCGATCGGCACCACCGGCATCATCCTCGGCGGCGGCGACAGCGGTTCGGTGTCGGCCACCGCGACGTCGGACGCGCCGGCGCCGTCGAGCGCTCCTGCCACCACCGCGCCGAGCGCGGGAACGGCTGCGCCGATCGTCCCCTCGCTGCCGCCGGAGACCGTCACGACGGTCACCCCGAGCGCCGAGACGACCCCACCACCCGCACCGAGCACGACGGCGCAGGCAGCCGTTCCGCCCCCCGCACCGCCGTCACCGCGCACCGTGACCTACCGGGTGACGGGTAACCGCCAGCTGCTCGACCTGGTGACCGTGATCTACACCGACGGCCAGGGCGCGCTGCGCACCGACGTCAACGTCGCGCTGCCCTGGGTCAAGCAGGTGGTGCTCGACCCGGGTGTGGAGCTGAAATCGGTCACCGCGACCAGCGTCGGCGGTCAGCTGAACTGCAGCATCCTCGACGCCGCGGGCACGCTGATCGCCGCGCAGAACAACAACTCGATGATCGCCACCTGCACCCAGTAGGTCAGGCGAGGCCCAGCTCCTCCATCCGGGAGGCGTGTGTCCGCTGGAGCCGGTCGAAGAATTCGGTCATCTGGGTCAGACCTTCACCGCTGGCCAGCACCAGGTCGACGAGCTCGTCGTGATCGGCCATCACGAACTGCGCCTGGGTGATGGCCTCACCCAGGAGCCGCCGCGACCACAGCGCGAGCCGGTGGCGCTGCCGGTCGCTGGCCGTCACCGCCGCGCGCACCTCGGCGACGACGAACTGGGAGTGGCCGGTCTCCGACAGCACCGCGCGCACCACGTCGGCGACCTCGTCGGGCAGGGCATGGGCGATCTCGAGGTAGAAGTCGGCCGCAAGGGCGTCACCGACATAGGTCTTCACCAGTGCCTCGAGCCAGGTGCTCGGGGTGGTCAGCCGGTGGTAATTCTCAAGGGCGGACGCGTATTTCGTCATCGCCGGCACGACGTCGACTCCACGGCGCTCGAGCGCGTCGCGCAGCACCTCGTAGTGGTTCATCTCCGCGGCCGCCATGCTCGCCATGTTGATGCGCCCGCGAAGGTTCGGCGCCATGCGCGCTTCGTCGGTGAGGCGGTAGAACGCCGCGACCTCGCCATAGGCCAGCAGCGCGAAAAGCTCGTTGACGCCGGGGTGGTCGGCCGACACATCCGAGGTCGCCGAGTCGGTTTGCCCGGGTGCCGGAGGCGTCGTGTTCATGGGCCCAACAATAAACGCCGACGCCGGGTGGCTCGTCGAGCGAGCGCCGCCAGGTACGATGGGTGCGGGCGGTGGCATTTTCAAGGCGTCCGCAAGACATTTGCAGAGCCCGCCGCGACCCAAAGAAATGTGCGTGCACGCAGTCGGTCCGCCTACCTCAGTGCAGGGCCTTGGTCTTCACAGGCCAGCTTTTGTCGAACTCGTGCGCGCGTGGAAGCCATGAGGACGACAACTGAAAGGCCTCGTCTCGCGTATGACGCATCTCAATCCCACATTTGCTGAACTGGGAGTTCGCGACGAAATCGTTCGCGCTCTCGCCGAGGACGGCAAGCAGCATCCCTTCGCCATCCAAGAGCTGACCATGCCGATGGCATTGGCCGGCGACGACCTGATCGGTCAGGCCCGCACCGGTATGGGCAAGACGCTGGCGTTCGGCGTGCCCCTGCTCCAGCGGATCACCACCGACCCCGACCGCCCCCTGACGGGCGTCCCGCGGGCTTTGGTGGTCGTACCCACCCGCGAGCTGTGTCTGCAGGTATACGGCGACCTGGCGGCCGCCGCGAAGTACCTGACCGTCGGCGACCGCAAGCTGTCGGTCACCTCGATCTACGGTGGTCGGCCCTACGAAGGACAGATCGAGGCGCTCGAGAAGGGCGTCGACGTGGTCGTCGGCACACCGGGCCGCCTGCTCGACCTGGCCCAGCAAGGGCACCTGAAGCTGGGCGGACTGTCCATGCTGGTGCTCGACGAGGCCGACGAGATGCTCGACCTGGGCTTCTTGCCCGACATCGAACGGATCCTGCGCCAGATCCCCGACAACAGGCAGTCGATGCTGTTCTCGGCGACGATGCCCGACCCCATCATCACGCTGGCCCGGACCTTCATGAACCAGCCGACGCACATCCGGGCCGAGGCCCCGCATTCTGCGGCCACCCACGACACCACCGAGCAGTTCGCCTACCGCGCGCACGCCCTGGACAAGGTGGAGATGGTCGCCCGCATCCTGCAGGCCGAGGGTCGGGGCGCGACGATGATCTTCACCCGCACCAAGCGCACCGCGCAGAAGGTCTCCGACGAACTGGCCGAGCGCGGCTTCAAGGTCGGCGCCGTGCACGGTGACCTCGGTCAGGGCGCGCGCGAGAAGGCGCTCAAGGCGTTCCGCACCGGCGAGATCGACGTCCTGGTCGCCACCGACGTCGCCGCCCGTGGCATCGACATCGACGACGTCACCCACGTGATCAACTATCAGATCCCCGAGGACGAGCAGGCCTACGTGCACCGCATCGGCCGCACCGGGCGCGCCGGCAAGACCGGTGTCGCGGTGACCCTCGTCGATTGGGACGAGTTGGCGCGCTGGACGATGATCGACAAGGCGCTGAACCTCGGCTGCCCCGATCCCGCCGAGACGTATTCGAGCTCACCGCACCTCTACAGCGAGCTCGGCATTCCCGCCGATACCTCCGGCACCGTCGGCGAGCCCGTGAAGGTGCAGAGCAGCAGGCGCGCCCCGGCCGAGAAGTCCGACGACCGCCCCGCGCGCAACCGCAACCGCACGCGTCGCCGCACCCGCGGCGGCAAGTCGGTCGCCGGTCACCCGGACGCGTCCACGACGTCGTCCGATCAGGCTTCCGGGGAGACGGGCGAGGGGTCCGGCGATACGGCTCCTGCCAAGCGCAGGCGCAGGCGCCGACCCCGCAAGGCTCCGGCCAGCACCGGCTAGTCCACCGCCTCCCCGCGATGGTCAAACCCGAACGCCGCACGCGCACCGATGTGATGGTGGCGCTGGCGATTGGCGTCGTGGTCGCGGTGACGGCCGGGCTGGTGTGGTGGACCAGCGACGCGCGGGCCACGATCAGCAGGCCCGCGGACGGCCCGGTTCCGGCACTGACCCCCGCCAAGGCGGTTCCGCAATCGCTGCGCCAGGTGTGGAGCGCACCCAGCGCGGCCACCACGATGCCGCTGGTCGTCGGCGGTGCGGTGGTGACCGGCGACGGACGGGCCGTGGAGGGCCGCGACCCCGCGACCGGGACCACGCTGTGGAGTTACGAGCGTGATCTCGACCTGTGCGGGGTCAGCTACGTCTACCAGTACGCGGTCGCCGTCTACCCCGACACCCGCGGCTGTGGCCAGGTCAGCACGATCGATGCCAAGACCGGCATGCGCGGTCCGGCGCGGTCGTCCTACGCCGACCCCTCGGTGACCCTGTCGTCGGACGGCACCGCCGTGCTCTCGGCGGGTGAGAACCGGCTCGAGTTGTGGCGTTCCGACATGGTCCGAATGCTGAGCTACGGCGCCCTGGATGCGCGCATCAAGCCGGATGTCCCCTCGCAGCCGCTGTGCCGGCTGGTGTCCGCACAAGCGAGTTCGAGCGCGGTGTCGGTGCTCGAGGCGTGCCCGCGGCAGCCCGATCTGCGCCTGACGCTGCTGCGGCCCTCCGATGAGGAGGACACCCCGGAGTTGAGGTATATCCAGCAACCGGGTGTCGCACCGGATTCAGGCGCGCGCGTGGTGGCCGTGGCCGACACGATGACCGCGGTCTACGTGCCCACACCCAAACCCGTGGTGAACATCGTCGACGAGACGGGCGCGACGGTCGCCACCACCCCGGTGCCAAGCCCGCCGTCGCCGCAGGCGACGATGTCGCGGGCGGGCGACCTGATCACCTGGTGGACCGGCGACAGCGTAATGGTGTTCTCCGCCAACGGATTCGAATACCGCTACACCGTCACGCCGGAGGGCCAAAACAAGCCGCTGGGGCCGGCGACGATCATGGCGGGGCGGTTGCTGGTCCCCGTCACCGACGGCTACGACGTGTTCGACCCCGCGACCAGGCGGGGTGAACGCCACATTCCGCTGACACGGCCGCCGAGCGCGGCGCCGGTGGTGCCCGCGGTGGCCGGTTCGATGGTGATCGAACAGCGCGGCGAGGAACTGGTGGCGCTCGGCCAGTCGTGACTCGGGTGCACTACCAGTCGCGCAGCGATCGGTAGCGCACCGAAATCGCTATATGTCTGGGGCGAACGTCGGCATCGGCTTGCCGTTCTTCCAGTGCTTGAGCAGCGCGGTGGCCAACTCGCGGTAGGCGGCGGCGCCCTTGTTCTTGCGGCTGGCCAACACCGACGCGCCCGAGGCGCTGGCTTCGGCGAACCGGACGGTGCGCGGGATCGGGGGCGCCAGCACCGCCAGGTCGTAGCGGTCGGCGACGTCGAGCAGCACGTCGCGGCTGTGGGTCGTGCGCGAGTCGTACAACGTTGGCAACGCACCCAGCAGCTTCAGGTCGGCGTTCGTGATCGCCTGGACATCGGCGATGGTGCGCAGGAACTGCCCGACGCCGCGGTGCGCCAACGTCTCGCATTGCAGCGGCACGATCACCTCGTCGGCGGCGGTCAACCCGTTGAGCGTGAGCACGCCGAGCGAGGGCGGACAGTCGATGAGCACGACGTCGTAGTCGGACCGGCCCGATGAAGACGACGCACCAGCTCCTCGGCCTGATGTCGCCGGCGTTCCGGCTCCGACGCCGAGCTTGGCCAGCGCCCTCTTGAGCGCGTACTCGCGCCCGGCGCGCATCAACAGCATGGCCTCGGCTCCCGCCAGGTCGATGTTGGCGGGCAGCAGTGTCATCCCCTCGGGCGTCTCCAGCAGGGCGACGTCGGGTTCGACCTCGCCGAGCAGCACTTCGTGGATCGACACCGCCAGCTTGTCCGGGTCGTGGCCCAGGGAGAACGTCAGGGACCCCTGCGGGTCGAGGTCCACGAGCAGGACCCGCTGACCCGTCTCCTGAATCGCCGCACCCAACGACGCCACCGTCGTCGTCTTGGCTACCCCACCCTTTTGATTGGCGACCGCAAGTACTCGCGTCACGGTGCCCATCGTTGCATGGCCCGGGACACCGCGACCGACCGTGCGGCAGAATCAGTGAGCGTGGCCCTTTTGGAGCACCGTCTGATCCTGCTTCGTCATGGCGAAACGGAGTGGTCGAGAAGCGGTCGACACACCAGCCACACCGATCTCGAACTGACCGCGGCCGGCGTGGAACGCGCCAAGCTGGCCGCCGAAGCGCTGGCCGAACTCGAACTGGACGACCCGCTGGTGCTGTCCAGCCCATTGCGGCGCGCGATGCAGACCGCCGAACTGGCCGGGCTCAACATCGACGAAGTGTCGCCGCTTCTGCGGGAATGGGACTACGGCCGCTACGAGGGGCTGACGACGCCCGAGATCCGCGAAACCGTCCCCGACTGGCTGATCTGGACGCACGGCGCCGACGGCGGCGAGAGCGTGGAGACGGTCACGCAGCGCGCCGACAGCGCCCTGGAGTTGGCGCTGAGCAACATGACGTCGCGCGACGTCGTGTTCGTGGGCCATGCGCACTTCTCCCGCTCGATGATCGCGCGGTGGGTGGAGCTGCCGGTGTCCGACGGGATCCGGTTCGCGATGGCGGCCGCGTCGCTGGCCGTCCTCGGATTCGAGCACGCCATGCGCCAGATCATCGCGCAGGGACTGACCGGCCATCAGGATCCGTGTAAACCACGGTGACCCGCGAACCGTCCTTCGTCCTGGCCTCCCGCGGCGCCGTCGTCGCGGAGGGAGTGCACACCGCGTTCCCGAAGGTCGCCGAGGCGCGAGCCGCGCTGGCATCGCACAGCGCCCCGATCATCGTGGGGGCGTTGCCTTTCGATATGACCAAACCGGCGGCGCTGATCCGCCCGCAGAGCGTCCAGTTCCTCGACGCGCTGCCGGACTGGCCGCTACGCCCGATGCCCGGCGTACAGATAGCCGAGGCGCTGCCGGATCCCGACGAACACCGCGCGCGGGTCGCCAGCGCCGTCGACCGGCTCAACAGCCCGTCGAGCGGACTGCACAAGGTCGTGCTCGCCAGGGCCCTTCGGCTGGCCGCCGACGGACCGCTGGACGCGCGCACCGTCCTGCACCGGCTCGTCGGCGCCGATCCCGCGGCCAACGGGTACCTCGCCGACCTGACCGCCGCGGGCGGCGGTTACTCCGGAAGCGTGCTGGTGGGCGCAAGCCCCGAACTGCTGGTGGCCCGCCGCGGCGATCAGGTGGTCTGCGCACCGTTCGCGGGTTCGGCTCCGCGCTCCCCCGACCCCGACACCGACGAGGCGAACGGCGCCGCGCTGGCCGCCTCAGCGAAGAACCTTCGCGAGCACCAGTTCGTGGTCGACACGATCCGCGACGCGCTCGAGCCGCTGTGCGCCGACCTCGAGGTGGCCGCCGAACCGGCGCTTCGCAAGACCGACTCGGTGTGGCATCTGGCCACCCGCATCACCGGCACACTTCGCGAAAGATCGATCACCGCACTGGACTTGGCCATCGCGCTGCACCCGACGCCTGCGGTCGGCGGCGTGCCCACCGCCGATGCGGCCGACCTGATCGCCGAGCTCGAAGGCGACCGCGGTTTCTACGCCGGTGCGGTCGGCTGGTGCGATCAACGCGGCGACGGCCGGTGGGTGGTGTCGATTCGCTGCGCTGCGCTGTCGGCGGATCGCCGGACGGCCGAGGCATATTCGGGCGGCGGCATCGTCGCCGAATCCGATCCCGACGACGAACTGGCGGAAACCACAACCAAATTCACCACAATCCTCGCTGCGCTTGGCGCCGCGACGTGACCGAGCTGATCCGCAGGGTGCGCCCCGGTGACGAGCGCGAGCTGACCGCGATGGTCCACGAACTCGCCGAGTTCGAACACGCCTCGCACGAGTGCACCGTGACCGAAGACCAGATGCGCCGAGCGCTTTTCGACGAACCGGCCGCCGTCGCGGGCCACATCGCCGAGGTCGACGGACAGGCCGCCGCGGCCGCGCTGTGGTTTCGCAACTTCTCCACATGGGACGGTGTCGCCGGCATCCACCTCGAAGACCTCTACGTGCGCCCGCAGTTCCGCAGGCGCCGGTTGGCCCACAAGTTGTTGGCAACCCTGGCACGGGACTGCACCACGCACGGTTACACCCGGTTGTCGTGGGCGGTGCTCGACTGGAACGTCAATGCGATCGCGCTCTACGACGCCGTCGGCGGCAAGCAACAGACGGACTGGATCACTTACCGCGTCTCGGGGCCCGAACTGTCGGCGCTGGCCGCAGAATCGCCGTGAGTCCCCACCCACTCCAGGGTCGAGGGACTGAACAGCAGCACCAGCGTCACCACCGCCACCACGCCGATGGGCGCGGCGTACAACCACTGGTGCGAACCGACGCCCATGTAGTAGACGACCGGTAGGAGCAGCAGTTGGGCGAACACGGCGATGCCACGCCCCCACCGCCTGCCCGTCCACAACGCCCACGCCGCGGCCAGCACACCGGCGCCCATGATCGCGAACCACAGCGCCGTGCCGTATTTGTTCAGCCCGGACTCTTCGGCCCTGCCGAACCCGCTCACCACATAGACCAGCGCCGCGACCAGGGCAGCCGCGCCCTCCACGGCGACCAGGACAGCGGCTTGGCGCACCGTCGTCGGAGATGGAACGATCACGCCCTCGAGCGTAGAGGGGCGCGCAGAACCGGTTCAGTAGGCTCAGACCCCGTGCGCGCCGTGCTGATCGTGAACCCGAATGCGACGTCAACGACTCCGGCCGGCCGTGATCTGTTGGCCCATGCGCTGGAGAGTCGGGTGAAGCTGACCGTCGCGCACACCGATCACCGCGGACATGCCATCGAGATCGCCCGCGACGCGGCACGTGACGGCGTCGACGTCCTGATCGTGCACGGCGGCGACGGCACAGTGAACGAGGTCGTCAACGGCATTCTCGAAGTCGGGGGGCCCGGTGCCGCAGCGCCCGCCGTCGGCGTGGTGCCCGGCGGGTCGGCCAACGTTTTCGCGCGCGCCCTCGGCATCAGCCCGGACCCGATCGAAGCGACCAATCAGCTGATCGACCTGCTGTCGGAGTACCGCCGCCGCAAGTCGTGGCGGCGCATCGGGCTGATGGACTGCGGCGAACGCTGGGGCGTGTTCACCGCAGGGATGGGCGTCGACGGCGACGTGGTGGCCGCCGTCGAGGCGCAGCGCGCGAAGGGCCGCGTCGTCACCGCTTCGCGCTACATCCGCGTCGCCATCCGCGAGATGCTGGCCAGCACCCGTAAGGAACCGTCGCTGACCGTGCACCTGCCCGACCGCGAACCGGTCGGCGGCGTGCACTTCGCGTTCGTGTCCAACGCCAGCCCCTGGACGTACGCCAACGCCCGCCCCGTGTGGACCAACCCGATGACGACCTTCGAGACCGGCCTGGGTGTTTTCGCCACGACCAGCATGAATGTGTGGGCCAACCTGATGCTGGTGCGGCGGATGCTGTCCAAGAAAGCGCGCATCGAGGCCAAGCATCTGATCCGTGACGACGACCTGCCGTGGCTGCAGGTGACCAGCGAGGCGCCGGTCGCCTGCCAGATCGACGGCGACTACGTCGGATTACGCGATTCGATGATGTTCACCGCCGTCCCCGACGCGCTCGGCGTGTTGGCGCCTGCACCAGTAGAGGTCCCTGACCTGCGGTGATGGACTGGCGGCGTACCATTTCGGGCGCAGTTGGATCGAGTCTAGTACAGACGAGTCTGCGGCGTGCGAAGCCACCCGGCTAGTGACATTGCGCACTTGTTAACTCGCGAGTATTGACATCTGTCCAGCCTGTGAAAGCATCGAAGCAACGTTGCAGAAACATTCAATGTGCACGCGTTAAACAGCCGAAGAATATGCCGTGCGCCGTGCTGCGCACAGGTGACGTATCTGACGAGGAGTTTGATCTAATGGATTGGCGCCACAAGGCGGTCTGTCGCGATGAGGATCCGGAACTGTTCTTCCCGGTGGGAAACAGCGGCCCGGCGCTCGCCCAGATCGCTGACGCGAAGCTCGTCTGCAACCGCTGCCCCGTGACCACCGAGTGCCTGACCTGGGCTTTGGAGTCCGGACAGGATGCCGGTGTCTGGGGCGGTATGAGCGAGGACGAGCGCCGCGCACTCAAGCGTCGCAATGCCCGCACCAAGGCCCGCAGCGGAGTCTGAGCACTACCCGAACCAAACAAGATACGGCCCCGACATTCGTCGGGGCCGTATCTTTCTGTAAATGCAATAACGGCCGATTTACGACACGAAAGGTCGATTTGCGAATTGCGAAGTTTGCTACTGCGCGAGTCGACGCTGCCGGCCCAGCGGCACCCGCAGCACCACATCGGTTCCGCCGTCCTGTCCTTCGCGCATGCCCAGCGACCCGTCCAGTTCGGCCGACACCAGCGTCCGCACGATCTGCAAGCCGAGCCGGTCGGCCTTCTCCAGGCTGAACCCGTCGGGTAGTCCCCGGCCGTCGTCGTGGACGACCACATCCAGCCACCTGGCCGAGCGCTCGGCGCGGATGGTGACACTGCCCTCGCGCACGCCGGGGTCGAAGGCGTGCTCGATGGCGTTCTGCACCAGCTCGGTGATCACCATGATCAGCGCGGTGGCGCGGTCGGCGTCGAGCACACCGAGATCGCCGACCCGGTGGATGCGGATCGGACTGTCAACGGCGGCAACATCATTCATCATCGGCAGGATCCTGTCGACCACCTCGTCGAGGTTGACCTCCTCGTCCACCGACATCGACAGCGCATCGTGGACCAACGCGATCGAGGAGACCCGTCGCACCGATTCCATCAGCGCCTCGCGGCCTTCGTCGTTGTTGGTGCGCCGGGCCTGCAGGCGCAGCAGCGCCGCGACGGTCTGCAGGTTGTTCTTCACCCGGTGGTGGATCTCGCGGATCGTGGCGTCCTTCGACAGCAGGGCGCGGTCGCGGCGCTTGACTTCTGTCACGTCGCGGATCAGCACCGCTGCGCCCACCGGTTGGCCGTGCACGACGAGCGGGAGCGTACGCATCAGCACGGCCGCACCACCGGCGTCGACCTCCATGCGCATGCTCGATCCGCCGGCCAGCGAGTCGCGCACATGGTTGGCCAGTTCCTGCGCCTCGAACGGGTCCCCGATGAGCGGGCGTGTGACGGTGACCAGGTTGTGCCCGCCGAGTTCGGCGGCCAGCCCCATCCGGTGATAGGCCGAGATCGCATTGGGGCTCGCGAAGGTGACCACACCCGTCTCGTCGAGACGGATGAACCCGTCGCCGACGCGTGGGCTCGAGCGCGACATCGCGATGTCCCCCACGTTGGGGAAGGTGCCCTCCGACAGCATGTGCAGAAGGTCGCCTGCGCAGTCGAGGTAGGCCGACTCCAGCGGGCTGGCCTTCCTGGACTCCAATGCGGTCTGATGCGTCAGCACCGCGACCACCTCGTCCTTGTACCGGACCGGAACGGCTTCGACGTTGAGCCCTGGTGAAACCTGTTGTCCCGCACCGTCTCCCACGACGATTTCACCCGCTGCGAACGCCGTGGCCACGAGTGGCATCGCGTCGGCGTCGGCCAGCGTGCTGACCGCGTCGGCCAGCAGTACCGTCGGCGCGGTGTTCGGCCGCACCTGCGCGACGCAGACCAGGGCGCCGTCGTCGCGGCGCACCCACATCAGGTAGTCGGCGAAGGACAGGTCGGCGAGCAGTTGCCATTCGCCGACCACCGCATGCAGGTGGTCGACCGCATTGCCGGGCAGCATGGTGTGCTCGGCGAGCAGATCACCGAGGGTGGACATCGGGGGTTACTTCCGGTGGTTCACACGGACGCGGTGATCAGCTGATCACCGCGATGAGGTCGCCGGCCTGGATGACGTCGCCAACCGAAACGCTGACCTTGCTCACGGTGCCCGCCACCTCGGCCAGCACCGGGATCTCCATCTTCATCGACTCCAGCAGCACCAGGGTGTCCCCCTCGCCGATCTGATCGCCCTCGCTCACCACGACCTCGAGCACACTGGCCACGATCTCAGCGCGAACGTCCTCGGCCATCATCACCCCATTACTTTCCGCTGCTGTATGCGTTTCGGCCTACATCGAACCACACGACCGGCTTGTCAGCGCTGTCGCCGGGCCATGAGACAATGGTCCGAACGCGCCCGCCGAGCACGGGCCGAGAAATCCCCAGAGCATTCGGAGGTAGACCATGGCCAAGCGTGGCCGTAAGAAGCGTGACCGCAAGCACACGAAGGCCAACCACGGTAAGCGGCCCAACGCCGGTTCGAAGTCGGTGCGCTAGCGCCTAGGTGTGATCCTCGGCGCTAACCGCGCCGGATGATGGTGGTGCGGCTGATCTCGATGCGCAGCCGCTCGCGCAGGCTCTCCGGCGCCTTCTCGCCGCCGCATTTCTTCGCGATCAGGCTTTTGACCCGCTCCTCGACGCCGTAGTGGCGCAGGCATGCGGGGCACTCCTCGAGATGATGCCGCAGCTTGTCGCGGGTTTCGGGGGTGCATTCACCGTCGAGCAGCGTCCACACCTCGGCAATGACCGCGGCGCATTCGGGATGCTCGGGGTCGATGGGACCGACGGGGGGCTGCCATCGCTCTTCGTCAGAGAACGAGCTCACGACGAGACCTCCTCGGGTGTGTCCATCTGCTGTCCCCGAATGAACCCGCGGTCGCGGGCCACGTCGGCCAGCAGCTCGCGGAGCTGGCGCCTGCCCCGGTGTAACCGGGACATCACCGTGCCTATCGGCGTGTCCATGATCTCGGCGATCTCTTTGTAGGGGAAGCCCTCGACGTCGGCGTAATAGACCGCCATCCGAAAATCCTCCGGCAGCGCCTGCAGCGCTTCCTTGATCTCGTTGTCCGGCAGCGACTCGAGCGCCTCCACCTCGGCCGAGCGCAGGCCGGTCGAGGAATGCTCGGCGTTGGCCGCGAGCTGCCAGTCGGTGATCTCCTCTGTGGGGTACTCCGCCGGCTGACGCTGCTTCTTGCGGTAGCTGTTGATGTAGGTGTTGGTGAGGATGCGGTACAGCCACGCCTTGAGGTTGGTGCCCTCCCGGAACGACCGGAAGCCGGCGTACGCCTTGACCATGGTTTCCTGCAGCAGGTCCTCGGCGTCGGCGGGGTTGCGCGTCATCCGCAGCGCGCCGCCGTACAGCTGGTCGAGCAGCGGAATCGCGTCACGCTCGAAGCGCGCGGTGAGCTCGGCGTCGGTCTCCTGAGGTTCAGGAGCCTCCTGCGCCGAATCTCGGGTTGACCCGTCGGAGTCGGTCATGGTGGGGAACACCGTCCCTTCTGTCGCGGTGCCAGCAAATAAACCCGGCAGATCGACCGGGAGCACTGGAAAGTCCATAGCCAGCGTTGGCACCTGACCCCCTCCGCTCATCCTAGAGGTTGAGACCGACATGTTTTCTGCCCGCGAACTCCCGTCGCGGTGCAGCCATCGTCAATAACAGCGACACCGGCCCCGATTGTTCCCCGAAGCCCGACGTTAGAGCGTCGCACTAGGCTGGCGCGGTGGCACGCGCAGCAACTCCGGCCATCGCCGCGCTGGTGGCCGCCGGTGTTACGCATGAGGTTCTGCGCTACCGCCACGATCCGCGCCAGCCGTCGTTCGGCGAGGAAGCCGTGGAGGCGCTTGCCCGGTCCGAGGGTGTGGCGCCTGAACAGATCTTCAAGACGCTGGTGCTGGCGTTGCCGACAGGTCTCGGCGTCGCCGTGGTGCCGGTTCCTGCCAAGCTTTCGTTGAAGGCGGCCGCGTCCGCGCTCGGCGTGCCCAGGGCCACCATGGCCGAACGCGCGGCCGCCGAGCGGTCGACGGGTTATGTGATCGGCGGTATCTCCCCGCTTGGGCAGCGGACGCCGCTGCCGACGGTGATCGACGAGACGGCGCTGCTGCGGGACCGGGTGCTGTGCAGCGCAGGCAAGCGCGGCTTGGAGGTCGCCGTGGCCCCGCAAGACCTGATCCGGCTGACCGGCGCGGTGACCGCAGACATCTGCGCGTGAGCGTCCGGCGCCTGTTTTCGCGAAACGGCATTCCAGCAGCGAAAGTTCGAGTGCGGACCGGCCTGAACGCAATTTCGCGGCGGATAGGGTGAGACCATGTCGCTTAACGGGAAAACCATGTTCATCTCCGGCGCGAGCCGCGGCATCGGCCTGGCGATCGCCAAGCGCGCCGCGGCCGACGGCGCCAACATCGCGCTGATCGCGAAGACGGCTGAGCCCCACCCCAAGCTGCCCGGCACGGTGTACACCGCGGCCAAGGAGCTGGAGGACGCGGGCGGGCAGGCGCTGCCGATCGTCGGCGACGTCCGCGACGGTGACTCTGTGAATGCGGCGGTCGCCAAGACCGTCGAGCAGTTCGGCGGCATCGACATCTGCGTCAACAACGCCTCGGCGATCAACCTCGGTTCGATCGAGGACGTCCCCTTGAAGCGGTTCGACCTGATGAACGGCATCCAGATCCGCGGTACCTACGCGGTGTCACAGGCTTGCATCCCCCACATGAAGGGCCGCGAGAACCCGCACATCCTGACGCTGTCGCCGCCAATCCGGCTGGAGTCGCAGTGGCTCAAGCCGACTGCCTACATGATGGCGAAGTTCGGGATGACGTTGTGCGCGTTAGGAATCGCCGAGGAGATGCGCGACGCCGGTATCGCGTCGAACACGCTGTGGCCCCGCACGCTGGTGGCGACCGCGGCCGTGCAGAACCTGTTGGGCGGCGACGAGGCGATGGGCCGCGCCCGTAAGCCCGACGTCTACGCCGACGCCGCCTACGTAATCCTCAACAAACCGGCCCGCGAGTACACCGGCCAATCTCTGCTCTGCGAGGACGTGCTGCTGGAGTCCGGCGTGACCGACTTGTCCGTGTACAACTGCGTGCCCGGCGCGGAACTGGGCGTCGATTTGTGGGTGGACACTCCGAACCCGCCCGGGTACACGGGTCCGTAGTCAGCCGACGACGCACGGGCGCCCGAATCGCGCCCGCACGCCGGTCGTGAACAGTGCCCGCAGCATCGGCCCGGCGGGGATGACGCCGGCGGCGGCGACGAGATCGTCGCGCACATCGATGATTTCGGCGCCACACAGGGGCCACGGGTCGTGTTCGTTCGGCACCCACCACGTGCGGCCGGCCTTGCGGGTGTGCGCACCCCAGCGCGCGGTCAGCCACACCTCCAGCGGCGTGGGCGTCACTTCGCCGCCGACACGCACGGTCAGGACGCTGCGCAGTCCGCGGCGCGGCCACCGCCGCCGGCTGGTGTACGTGACCGTGGCCGCGGTCCTTTCGATGCGCATCTTCGCCCACGCATAGGGAATTCCGAGGGTGAGCCGGAGAGTCGGAACGACCGCAAGCCGCTCGGTCTCCAACGAACGGAACACCACCCCGTGGCGGCCCGATTCGTCGATCGAGTACAGCCGGACGTTGGTCTCGGCGAAGGTGCCAAGGTACGGCAGCGGAACGGTCCGCCCGATCGTCGTGCCGCGCATCCGGAACGGCACCAGGCCGACGTAGGTGAATCCGTCACTGAAGACGTCGGGGCGGGTGCCTGGCGGGCAGAGCGAGGCGACCGTGTCCGGACGTACCGGCCAGTGGACGAACGTGAGGTCGCACCAACGTTGTTCGGAGAAGACCGGTCGTGGCACCGCGCCGGCGACGACGGGGTATCCCGCCAGTGCGTCGTCGGGTAGGCCCGTCATCGGCCCATCGTGACACCGCTGTCAAGGGGTCGTCAGGGAACGCAGAGTTCAATGCCGAACAGGTTGGCAGGCCAGAATACCGCCGTCACCATGAACGCGCCGATGTCCGACCCGGCCGGGATCCGCGTGCGCAGCGCGGTGTCGATCAACTGCACCTGCTCGGCGTCGAAGAAGGCCCACACCAGGCCGATCAGCAGGTACGGAATCGACAGCCACATGGCTGCCTCGATCATCGCCTCGACGCTGACCCGGCGACTGAGCAGGCGGCGCAACGCCGTCATACCAGTGCCTTGTGCATACGGACCCGGCGGCGCACGTCGGCGAGCAGCACGTAGCTACCGCCCTGGCGAAGGAACACCGGCATGAACCTGTTGACGAAGGCGACCGTGAGGAAGAGCCATTCGAACAGGAACTGGCCAAACCCGTTCCACCGCAGGCCCATCTGTTCGCGGAACACCGGCGCGAGGAATCCGGTCGTCAGGAACTTCAGCAACGGCCGAAACGGCAGTCCGAGCAATGGGTTGATCATGCGCAGGTTCAGCATGTGCATCAGGTGTTCGCGGACCCGGTCGTCGATCTTCACCCGCTCGCACGCGCTTCGCCAGTAGTCGTCGAACTCGGCGCGCGTCGGCGGCCACTGATCTTCGGTGACCTGCAGCGTGGTGCCCAGCGGCCATGCGGAGCGGTAGAACTGCTCGGCCTGTTCCGTTGTCATCTCACCGCGCAGCAGCTGATAGGTGTCCTCCAGCCCGACGAAAAGACATGCGGCCACCCACATCTGCAGGTCGCGGTCGAACGCGTTGTATCGCACCGGGCTCTCGGCGGTCGACCTGACGTGCCGGTGTGCGCTGTCGACCGCCTCCCGGAACGCCGCGCGGTCATCGGGAGTCCCCAGCACCGCGACCGCGAGGTACTGGAACGTCGTACGCGCCCGCTTCCACGGGTGTTTGAGCAGGTTCCCCGAGTCGACCTTGCTCTCCGCGACGCCGTAGCCGACCTCAGGCCAGGACAGTTGCATGACGACGTTGGCGGCCCCCCCGGCGAACGCCCAGAAGTCCATCGCCTCCGCGGCGGTGACGTCGGCGTCGGGGTCCCATCGGGCGGTGCGCCGTCGAACGGAGATGCGGTAGCGGTTCGTCATCCGGCACACACCGCCGAGAAAACCAGCGCCGGCCAGAACGCGATGGAACCGACCAGCTGGACGAACCAGGCCAGTCCGCTGCCGTCGAGCCGGTCCAGGCGCAGGGCTGTCCAGCCGATGCCGACGACGACGTAGGGTGCGGCGAGGATGAGCCCGGTGCCGATCCACTCGGCGATGGTCATCTCGAAGCTCAAGAGCTTCCTCACCGCAGCGACCATGCCTGACCCCCTCATCCGACCTACCCGCACTATGTTAATGCCCATTCTGACGTGATCAGGCAGATGCGGGAAATCTCGAGCGCGGCACGGGGGTGCCGGTGCCGGTTCAGGAGAGCATCGAGCGCACTCTGTCGGCGAACGCCGCGGTGGTGAAGCACGTCGGTTCGGCGAACTCCTCCAGGGTGAGGGAATCGGACCAGTCGGCGTCGGCGGCCGCCCGCAGCAGGGGCTTGCTCATCGCGACAGCGTGCGGCGGGAGAGCGGCGATGCGCGAACACCAGTCGTCGGCGGCCGCGAGCAGGCGGTCGTGTTCGACGACCTCCTGCACCAGGCCGAGCCGTTGGGCCTCGCGGGCGTCGATGTGTTCGCCGCGCAGATAGTAGGCCAGCGAGCCCTGGTAACCCAGCCGCCGGGTCAACGCCCAACTGGTGCCGACCTCGGGAATCAGTCCCAGCTTGGCGAACGCGGGCACCACGACGGCACGTTCGCTGGCGATCACGAGGTCACAGGTCATCGCCCAGGCCAGCCCGACACCTGCCGCGGCACCGTTGAGCGCGGCGACGAAGATCGTGTCCGATCCGGCGATCAGCCGCGCGATACCCCCGAATTCGCGGCGGATCCAGCGCCAGATGTCGGCGGCGCCCTCCGGTGCGTCGAGTTGGTCGATCGCGGCGTCCATCATGCGGAGATCGCCTCCGGCGCTGAAGCCCGGGCCGGCTCCGGTGAGCACGACCGAACGCACGTCGGGGTCGGCGTTTAGGTCGGTCAGCGCCCGCCGCAGTTGGCGCACCAACGGGGCGGACAGCACGTTGAGCCGTCGTGGCTCGTCGAGCGTGACAACGGCCCTGTCGCCGCGATGCTCGACGCGCACCCGAAGCGGCGCATCGGCCTCGTCGCCGCTGCTCACCATGGTCCGGTACAACGAATCGGTCATGACGGGTTCTCCTCGGTGTCGTTGGCGCGCAACGCCTTCCACGCAGCGTCTGCGAAGGTATCGATGGTGCCCGGCGGTATCCGCTTGACCGCTCGGGCGATCCAGTACCGGCTGTACTCCTGGGCGGGGCCCAGCCACAGCGCTGCCGTGACTCCCGCGCGCATCGGCTGCAGCGCGCCGTAGCCGTGGTGCGGACGCCACCAGTCTCCGACGGCCGCGAAGAAGGCCTCGTTGTGTGCGCGCAGTTCTGCGCTGTCGAGCCGGGGGCCGAGCAGCAGGCCGGCCTCGCCGCGATGCGCCGAGATCCACCGCAGGTGATAGGTGACACCGCCGCGGATGCCGCCCTCGGCGGTGTCGTGTCCGCGCAGCATGGTGACGAACCCGGCCTGGTATTCGCTGAGCAGCTGGGCGAAGACAGCGGTGGCGAGTGAAGATTTGTCGGGGAAATGGTGATACAGCGCACCGACGCTCACTTCGGCTTCACGGCGAACCTCATCGAGGGTGGCCGAGAGCGCGCCGTCGGACGCGAAGCGGCGGCGCGCGACGGCAAGCAACCGGCTCCGCGCATCGGGACGCGTCCGCGATGGCACGAGGATTACTCTAACTGAACCGAGGAATCCTCTGTCAAGGGTCAGGTGGCCTGGTAGAGGATGCCCCGCCCGACCGCTTCCCGCACGACGGGCAGCGCGGCCCGCGCCAGCGCGTCGGCGTCGACACCGTGAACGGTTGCGAGCAGGTCGATCAACGTCCCCAGCGGCACCTCGCCCCGGCAGCCGGCCAACAACGCCCGCCCGATCTCATCGACGCCGATGACCGCGCCTGGCCCACCGGGGCGGCGCACGGCCGCGCCGACGACCTGCCAGCCGTCGGGCCCCGGCAGCGACTGTTCGTCGAGGAACACCGGCGCCGTCGACAGCCTCGCCGCGAGCAACTGCTCGTCGGACGTGTCGTGCAGGTACTCCCGGCGCGCGAAGAAGGCGTCGACTTCGTCTCCGGTGACGGCCTCGTCTATGCCGGTGATCTCCTCGAGGATGTGCTCAGGCGGGCGATGCTCACCGAATCGTGGGGCACGCAACGCGATCACGCCCATACCGACGCCGGTGATGCCCTCGTCGGCGAACCAGTCGAGCCACTGCCCTCCGCGGCGCGCCGCTTGCTCTGGATCCTCTCCGGCGTCGGCCGTCCACAGCGACACGTAGCTGACCGGATCGGCGAGCTCGCGCTGCACCACCCACGCGTGCAAACCGCTGCCCGCCAACCACCTTCGCACCCGGTCGCGCCAGTCGTCTCGGCGGACGATCCAGTTGGCCATGACCAGCGCCGTGCCTCCCGGCTCCAGGTGAGCACCTATTTGCTCGATCAGGTTGCGGCACAGGGCGTCTCCGGCAAGACCCGAGTCGCGGTAGATGTAGTCGCGGTCGCCGGCGCCCACCACGAACGGCGGATTGGAGACGATGAGGTCAAAGCGTTCACCGACGACCGGCTCAAACAGGTTGCCGCGCCGCAGATCCCAGGACATGCCGTTCAGCCGCGCGGTCGCCGCCGCGAGCGCGAGCGCCCGCCCGTTGGTGTCGGTGGCCACGACCTGCGCGCAGTGCCCGTTCAGGTGCAGCGCCTGCACTCCGCAGCCTGTGCCGAGGTCGAGCGCGCGGGCGACAGGCCTGCGCACGACGGCGCGGGCCAGCGAGACCGACGCACCGCCGATACCGAGGACGTGGTCGCGGTGCACCGGTCCAGAGCGCATCGAGGCGTCCAGGTCGGAGACGACGAAGAAGTCGTTGACGCCGTCGCTGTGGGGCCGGACGTCCAGTGCGGCGCGCACGGTCCCCTCCGCCGCCCACTCCAGCACGCCGTTCGTCACGAGTGCGTCGATATCGGAGCCGAGCGCGAGGACGACGCGGTCGGCGGGTTCGTCCGAGCCCAGCAGGAACAACCGCACCAGCACCGCCAGGCGTCGCTGCTGTGCTGTCCCGGCGTCGAGGACGCGATCGGTGGCTCTCAGGGCCGGCCACCACACTCCGCTGGCGAACGCGGCGTCGGCGTCCTCGCCGAGCAGCCCGGCCACCGCGTCGGTCGTGTACCCCGCGCTGCGCAGGCCGGCGGCCAACGCGTCGACGACGGCGACATCGGACAGCGGGCCGGGCGGGTCCGGCTGCGTCAAAGCAGGGTGCCTTGTTCGGCCTGGGGTTCGACGGGCTCGATCAGCTCGGGGCCGTTGTTGCGGACGCTGTTCACCAGCCGGGACACTTCGCGGATCTCGATGCGGTCGAGGTCGCCGTGGCCGCGTAACAGCCCCTCGTCGATCGGCGCGTCGGGGTTCAGCCAGCGGTCCCAGTCGCGTTCGCTGATGGTCAGCGGCATGCGGTCGTGGATGTCGGCCAGCGGCCCGGCTGCGTCGGTGGTGATGATCGTGCAGCTGAGCAGCGGTTTGACGTCTTTGGGAGCGTCTTTCGGCCGCCACGTCGACCACAGACCCGCCATGAACAGCGGCTCGCCGTCGCCCGCGTACATGAAGAAGGGAATTTTCGGAACCCTTGCCTCTCCCTTTTTTAGCCATTCGTACCAGCCGTCCATCGGCACCAGGCAGCGCTTGCTCTTGGCCGAGTTGCGGAAGGCCGGCGAGGTGGTCAGCTTCTCCGAGCGGGCGTTGATCAGCAGCGGCCCTTTGGTCTCGGGGCTGCCGTCCTCTTTGGCCTTCACCCACGGCGGCACCAGGCCCCAGCGCATCGAGCGCAGCCGCCGGGTGGCGTCGTCGTCGGGTTCGCTGTGGCGCTGGACCACGGTGCTGACAGTCGTGGTCGGCGCGACGTTGTAGTTCGGCGCCGACACGTCCTTACCGCCGGAGGTGGCCGCCGTGGTCTCGTCGATCGCCTTGATCTTCTCGGCCAATAACGCCGGGTCCGTGGTCACCGCGAAACGTCCACACATGAATCCCATGGTGGCACGGCGAGCCGACAGGGGAAGATGGAGCGGTGAGCGCGCCCGCAGACCAAGAACGCCAGGCCTGGCCTGCACCGTCGACGACGGCTCCGGTGCATGCCACCGTCACCGTGCCCGGCTCGAAATCGCAGACGAACCGGGCGTTGGTGTTGGCGGCGCTGGCCACGGCGAACGGCGATTCGACGATCAGCGGGGCGCTGCGCAGCCGCGACACCGACCTGATGATCGGGGCGCTGCGTGCGCTCGGTGTGACGGTCGAGGGCCGCGCCGACGAACTGTCCGTCAGCGGCGCGATCGCGCCGAGCGATGGCGCGCGCATCGACTGCGGACTGGCAGGCACGGTGTTGCGGTTCGTGCCACCGGTGGCCGCCCTGGGCACGGCGACGGTCACGTTCGACGGGGACGAACAGGCCCGTGCTCGTCCCATCGCGCCCCTTCTCGACGCGTTGCGCGGCCTCGGGGTCGACATCGACGGCGACGGACTTCCGTTCGCGGTGCGGGGCGCCGGATCGGTGACCGGCGGGACGGTGGAGATCGATGCCTCGGCCTCGTCACAATTCGTGTCGGGGCTGCTGCTGTCGGGAGCGGGCTTCCGCGACGGGCTCACCGTCGTGCACACCGGCGACTCGGTCCCCTCCGCGCCGCACGTGGCGATGACGGTCGCGATGCTGCGCGACGCCGGAGTCGACGTCGACGACGGCCGCGACAACCAGTGGCGGGTGTCGCCGGGACCCGTGGCCGCCCGGCATTGGGACATCGAGCCCGACCTGTCCAACGCGGTGCCGTTCCTGGCGGCCGCGGTGGTCAGCGGAGGCAGCGTGCGGTTGACGGGCTGGCCGCGGGTCAGCACCCAACCGGCCGATGCCATCATCTCGATCCTCAAGAAGTTGGGATCGGTTGTGCAGCATGGTGATAGCTACCTTGAAGTGTGTGGCGCCGAAGTGTACGGCGGTATCGACGTCGATCTGCACGAGGTCGGTGAGCTCACGCCCGCCGTCGCTGCGCTGGCGGCATTGGCCTCCCCCGGCTCGGTGTCGAAGCTGTCGGGTGTCGCGCATCTGCGTGGACACGAGACCGACCGGCTTGCAGCACTTTCGGCGGAGATCAACGGTCTCGGCGGTCAGTGCGAGGAGACCGAAGACGGGTTGGTGATCACCGCCCGACCGCTGCACGGCGGGCTGTGGCGGTCCTATGCCGACCACCGGATGGCCACCGCGGGCGCGATCGTGGGGCTTCGGGTGGCCGACGTCGCGGTCGAGGACATCGACACCACCGCCAAGACGTTGCCCGGTTTCCCGCAGTTGTGGGCCGACATGCTCGCGGGGCAGACGGCGGAGGTCGACCCCGCTTGAGCCGACGCGAGTACGACGAGTCCGATGTCCGGGTGCGGCCCGGCCGAGGCTCGCGGCCGCGGACCAAGATTCGGCCCGATCACGCCGACGCGCAGGAAGCGATGGTGGTGACCGTCGACCGTGGGCGGTGGGGATGCGCGCTCGGCGGCGACCCGGACCGCCGCGTGGTCGCGATGCGGGCCCGCGAACTGGGCCGCACCCCGATCGTCGTCGGCGACGAGGTCGGAATCGTCGGCGACCTGTCCGGCCGGCCCGACACGCTGGCCCGCATCGTCCGACGCGGTGAACGGCGAACGGTGTTGCGCCGCACCGCCGATGACACCGACCCGACCGAGCGGGTCGTGGTGGCCAACGCCGACCAACTGCTGATCGTCGTCGCGCTGGCTGATCCGCCGCCGCGCACCGGGCTGGTCGAGCGCGCGCTGATCGCGGCCTATGCCGGGGGGCTGGAGCCGATCCTGTGCCTGACGAAGACCGATCTCGCTCCGCCCGAACCGTTTGCGGCGCACTTCGCCGATCTTGACCTGACGATCACCACGGCGGGTCGCGACGATCCGCTCGACACGGTGGCCCCGATGCTGGCGGGGCGCGTCACCGTTCTGCTCGGGCATTCGGGGGTCGGGAAATCGACGCTGGTGAATCGCCTTGTCCCGCAGGCGGAGAGGGCCACCGGCGAGGTGACCGACGTCGGGAAGGGAAGACATACGTCGACCCAGTCGGTGGCACTGCCGCTGGAACTCGGCGGGTGGGTGATCGATACGCCCGGTATCCGGTCGTTCGGACTGGCACACATCGAACCCGACGATGTGCTGCTCGCGTTTTCGGATCTGGCCGAAGCGATCAAAGACTGCCCCCGCGGATGCGGGCACATGGGTCCGCCCGCCGATCCGGAGTGCGCGCTCGACACGTTGACCGGCCCCACGTTCGACCGCGTCGCCGCCGCCCGTCGGCTGCTGGCCGCGCTCCACGAGTCAGACTGGTAGCGCGCGCCTCTCACGCCCTACCCACCGTTGCGCGAGCGTGCGCGTCTCATCCGACACGCCGCGGATTTACGGCGCTTCGCGCACGCCCGTCGTCGACGAGAGTGCGTGAAGTGCGGTCGACGCGGGAAGGCTCGGCGCCGGACGCACGGTCACCGCGGCGCCAACGTGCGCAAAGTGTCGAGAATGCGCGGCGTGTCGTGCGCAAGCACGCACGCTCGCGCAAACCGGAAGGAGGGGGCTAGGCGGCGGCCAGTTTGGCTGCGCGCTTCTCGCGACGGCGGGCCCGCACGGCCGCGATCGACGACTTGAGACCACGCCGTTGGGTCGGCTCCAGTTCGGCGAACATCCGCTCGCTGCGCGTCTCCGGCGCATTGTCAGCGGTGTCGCGCAGGTACTTGTCCGGCAGCGACAGTTTGGCGATGGTCCGCCACGTCTTGCCGTACTGCACCAGGAACGAACCCGTCGTGTAGGGCAGGTCGTACTTGTCGCACACCTGCTGCACCCGAACCGAGATTTCGTGCAGACGGTTGCTCGGAAGGTCCGGATACAGATGGTGCTCGATCTGATGGCACAGATTGCCGCTCATGAACCGCAGCACCGGGCCGCCCTCGAAGTTGGCACTGCCCAGCATCTGTCGCAGATACCACTGGCCCTTGCTCTCACCGACCATGTCGGTCTTGGTGAATTTCTCTGCGCCGTCAGGGAAGTGGCCGCAGAAGATGACCGCATTCGACCAGACGTTGCGGATCACGTTGGCGACCGCGTTCGCCGTCAGCGTCGACCGGTATGTCGCACCGGGCGACAGCGAGGTCAATGCGGGGTAGGCAACGTAGTCCTTGACCAACTGCGCGCCCGCCTTGGCGGCGAACTCGCGTGCCCGGACCTTGCTTTCGTCGCGGTTGTCCCTGCCCTTGAAGATCTTGCCCAACTCCACGTGCTGCAGGCCGACGCCCCACTCGAAGCCGAGCGCGAGAATCGTGTTGTACAGCAGGTTTCCGAGGTTGAACGGCTTCCACTTCGTGTCCCGGGTGACCCGCAACAGGCCGTAGCCCACGTCGTCGTCCATGCCCAGGATGTTGGTGTACTTGTGATGCATGAAGTTGTGCGTGAAGCGCCAATGCTTGGACGAGCCACTCATGTCCCACTCCCATGTCGAGGAGTGAATCTCGGGATCGTTCATCCAATCCCACTGCCCGTGCATGACGTTGTGGCCGATCTCCATGTTCTCGATGATCTTGGCCACGCCCAGGGTGACGGTTCCTGCCCACCATGCCGAGCGGCGCGAGCTTGCCGCCAGCATCAGGCGGCCCGCGACCTCCAGCGCACGCTGGCCGGCGATGGTGCGACGGATATAGCGCGCGTCGCGCTCACCGCGGGAGTCTTCGATGTCCTGCCGGATCGCATCCAGTTCTACCGCCAGACTCTCGATGTCCGCGTCAGTCAGGTGCGCGAATTCGGGAACGTCAGTGATGGCCATCGTCAAGCCTCCTCTCGCGTGCCTACGTTACCGTAACCTACGTACCCGTAGGTTACCGGCCAGTAAACCTCAGACATCGAGCACGCAATCGCCGGATGCCGCGGAGATACAGGTCTGCACCCGGCTGCCCGGCTCGTGCTCGACACCGGTGCGCAGGTCACGGACGTGGCCCTCGACCAGACCCACCACACATGACTGGCAGATACCCATCCGGCAGCCGAACGGCATCTGGACCCCGACCTGCTCCCCAGCGTCCATCAGCGGAGTCGCGGCGTCCACGGTGGCCGTCTTGCCGCTGCGCGCGAACTCGACGGTGCCGCCCTGCCCGTGCACGGCGGCCTTGGACACCGCGAAACGCTCGAGGTGCAGGCGTTCGCCGAGGCCGGCGCTCGACCAGCACCGCTGGGCGGCATCGAGCATGCCCTCGGGACCACACGCCCAGGTCTGTCGCTCGCGCCAGTCGGGCACCTCGTCGTCGAGGCGCGACAGGTCCAGCCGGCCCTGGGTGCGCGTCGCGCGTGTCCGCAGTCGGTAGGAGTGGTGCGCGCGGGCCAGCTCGGCGAGTTCGGAGGCGAACATGACATCGGATTCGGTTGGCGCAGAATGCAAATGAACGATATCGGTGATCTGGTCGCGGCGGACCAGCGTCCGCAGCATCGACATCACCGGCGTGATACCGGAGCCGCCGGTGAGGAACAGCACCTTCGCCGGGGCGGGGTCGGGCATGACGAAGTTGCCCTGCGGCGCGGCCAGCCGCACGATCGTGCCGGGCGCCAACCCGTCGACCAGATGCGTCGACAGGAACCCTTCTGGCATGGCCTTGACCGTGATGGTGATGGTTCGGGTGGTGCGCGACGGCGCCGAGGTCAGCGAATAGGACCGCCAGCGCCAACGGCCGTCGATCTGCACGCCGATTCCGATGTACTGGCCGGGCTGGTAGTCGAACGAGAAGCCCCAGCCCGGCTTGATGACCAGCGTCGCCGAGTCCTCGGTTTCGCGCCGGACGCTCAGCACCCGGCCGCGCAACTCACGCGCCGACCACAGCGGGTTGGCGAGTTTGAGGTAGTCGTCGGGCAGCAGCGGCGTGGTGATCCGTCCCACGATGGTCCGCAGCGCGTGCAGGCCCGGGTTCTTGGTCCCGGCGACCGTCGGCTTCACCGTGTCGGCGACATTGGCCGACACCTTGATGGAGTTCTTGGCCATGAACCTACGGTACCGTAACCTACGCTGCCGTATCCAGCCGAGATCAAGGCCGATGCGGGCTCAGAGCAGTTCAAGCAGGAACGGCAACTCCTGCGGCGCGTACCAGGCCAGGTCGTGGTCCTGGGCATCACCGACGACGAAGTCGGCATCCTCGTCGCCGAGGTCCGCGTCGTCGACGGCCTCGATCGCGGGCAACACCGCGGACTCGGCCTCGGCATTGTCGACATAGGCGGCGATGACGTCCTCCAGGGCGACCGGACCGGCGAGCCGCACCACCGCGTCATCGAGATCGGGGCGCGGCGTCACGCCGTCGACCTCGGCCTCCACCACCGCGCGGCGCGGCGGCAGGTCGCCCACCCCTTCGCTGCCGAGCAGGCGCAGCGACGCAAGCGCGGCTTCCCGGCGCGCGACCTCGGCGAGTTCTTCGTCGTCGCCCTCGGCGTAGGACTCGCGCAGGGCGGGCGTCACCGCGAACGCCGTACCGCTGCGGGCATGGAGCACCCGGTCGGCCACGAGCTGCTGCAGCATGGTCAGGGTCGCGGGGATGTAGACGCGCACCAGGCGAGATTAGTCGTCAGGCGATTTCTCGCTCGCCGGATCCTTCTCCACCGAGATGACGAAATCGTCACCGTGCTCCGTGACGCCGTGGATGACCGCGCTGTCGACAGCCTCTTCGGCATACTTCTTCCGGACCATCATCGGGTCGCGGCGCAGGTCCTTGACCAACCCCACGGCCAGGCCGACCATCACCACGACGAACGGCAGCGCCGCGATGATGGTGATGGACTGCAACCCGGTCAACGCGTCCTCCCCGCCGACCAGCAGCATCACCGCAGCGACGGCGCCGGTGGCTACACCCCAGAAGATCACGGTGGCTCGACCGGGTCTGATCGTGCCGCGTTCGGACAGCGATCCCATCACCACCGACGCGGCGTCCGCGCCGGAGACGAAGAAGATCGCCACCAGCACCATCACCAGCACGCTGGCGATGGTCGCGATCGGATACTGCTCGAGCAGGCCGAACAGCTGCGCCTCGATGCTGCCTTCGCCGGCGAGGTCGGTGCCCTCCTCCTGGACGCGGATCGCCGAACCGCCGAACACCGCGAACCACACCAGTGACACCAGGCTCGGCACCAACAACACGCCGGTGACGAACTGACGGATGGTGCGCCCCCGCGAGATCCGCGCGATGAACATGCCGACGAACGGCGTCCACGACACCCACCACGCCCAGTAGAAGATCGTCCACGACTGCAGCCACACGTTGACAGCGGAGCCCTCGGCGCCGGTGCGCGCCGACATCATCGCGAAGTCGGCCATGTAGCTGCCCAGCGATGTCGGCAGCAGGTTGAGTATGAAAACCGTTGGTCCGACGACGAATACGAACAACGCAAGCACCATCGCCAGCACCATGTTGATGTTGGACAGCCACTGGATGCCGCGCGCGACCCCGGAGACCGCCGACAGCACGAACGCGATCGTGAGCACCGTGATGATGAGGACGAGGATGGTGTTGCCGGTTTCCCCGATACCGCCGACGATCTGCAGGCCGCTGCGGATCTGCAGCGCACCCAGACCGAGCGAGGCGGCCGAGCCGAACAGCGTGGCGAAGATCGCCAGCATGTCGATGACCTTGCCCCACGGTCCGTTGGCGCGCGAGCCCAGCAGCGGTTCGAACGCCGCGCTGATCAGCTGCAGCCGGCCCTTGCGGTAGACGCCGTAGGCGATCGCCAGCCCGACCACCGCGTAGATCGCCCACGGGTGCAGCGACCAGTGGAACAGCGTGGTGGCCATCGCGGTCTGCACGGCCTCGGTGTTGCCCGGCTCGCCGGTGCCCGGTGGCGGTGTCGCGTAGTGCGAAAGCGGCTCGGCCACCCCGAAGAACATCAGCCCGATCCCCATGCCGGCGCTGAACATCATCGCGACCCACGACACCCCGTGGAACTCGGGTTCCTCGTCGTCACGACCGAGCGGGATGGCGCCGAAGCGACCGATCGCCAGCCACAGGATGAACACCACGAAACCGGAGGCCGTCAGCACGAACAGCCACCCGGTGTTGTCCATCACCCACGTCAGCGCGCTGTCCGAAGCGGAGGCCAGCGACTCCGTGCTGACGAAGCCCCACACCAGGAAGGCAATCGCAATGACCGCGGTGACCCCGAAGACGACCCAGTCCACGCCGCGCGAGCGGGTGAACGCGTCGTCATGTGGCGGCAGGTCGAGTGCCGGGTGGGGTACGACTGAATCGGTCGGCGATCGAAATGCGCGCTGTGTGGCGGACCTGGCTTTTCCTGGCGTCTCGTTCTCTGCGCTCGTGGTCATGGTGACCCAATTCGACCCCGCTGGCGGTGAGAGAGTCAATCCCGCAAACGCACAGAGGGTGCTATTGGGCCGCTTCTAGCAGTTCTTCCATCGATTCGCGCAGCAGACTCGGCAAAACATCGACGTCGCTCATCGCGTCACGGTCGGCATTGATGCCGAAGTAGACCATGCCGTTGTAGGACGTCACCCCCAGCGCCAGCACCTGGTTGCTCAGCAGCGGCGGTACCGCGTAGGTCTCCAGCAGTTTGGTGCCCGCGATGTACATCTGATGTTGTGCACCCGGCACGTTGGTGATCAGCAGGTTGAACTGGCGCGCCGAGAACGTGGTCGCCACCCGGATGCCCATCGCGTGCAGGGTCGGCGGGGCGAACCCGGACAGCGTCACGATGGTTCTCGCGTCGACCAGGCTCGCGGCGGTGGACGCCGATTCGGTGGCGTGGGCGATCTGCGAGAGCCGCACCACCGGGTTGCCCTCACCGACGGGAAGGTCGACGAGGAACGGCGTCACCTCGCTGATGGCCTGACCCGGGCCGGTCGCGTCGAATTCGGCATCCGGATACACCGACATGGGCGCCATCGCCCGCACCCTCGCGGTCGAGGTCACCGGTTCACCGCGCGACATCAGCCAATTGCGTAACGCGCCGGCCACCACGGCCAGCACCACGTCGTTGACGTCGCAGTCGTAGCGGGCGCGCACCGCGCGGAAGTCCTCGAGCCGCCCGCAGGCGACGGTGAACCGCCGGTTGCGCGACACGGTGGTGTTCAGCGGGCTGCTCGGCGCGGTGCCGCGCGCCACGGTGCGGGCCACCTCGAGGGCGCGGCGGCCCATGTCGACCAACTGGCCCGCGTTGGTGGCGACGTCGACGACGGCGTTGCGGACCGCACTGATCTGCTCGGCGGGCCGGGTGATCCACTCACCGAGCGCACCGAGCAGCAACTGCCGATCGCTGGGCTCGCGCAACGGGATCCAGATGTCCTCACCGAACTCCGGCGGCTTCTGGGTGCGGTCGGCGATGACGTGGCCGATCTCGAGGGCCGTCATGCCGTTCACCAACGCCTGGTGCGACTTCGTGTAGATCGCGAGGCGGTTCTTGGCCAGGCCTTCGATCAGGTACATCTCCCACAACGGCCGCGACCTGTCCAGCGGCCGGGATCCCAGCCGCGCGATGAGTTCGTGCAACTGGGCGTCGCTGCCCGGCGACGGCAGCGCGGAGCGACGGATGTGGTAGGTGATGTCGAAGTCGCGATCGTCCACCCACACCGGGCGCGCCAGGCCCAACGTCACCTCACGCACCTTCTGCCGGTAGCGGGGTATCTGCGGCAGCCGCTGTTCGACGGTGGCCAGCAGGGTCTCGTAGCTCAGGCCGCTGCGGGGTTTGCGAAGGATCGACAGCGAACCCACGTACATCGGCGTCGACGTGTTCTCCAGGCGGTAGAACGACGCGTCCGCCGTCGACAACCGGGTGACCATCGCGACGTCGTCCCTCCCCTGTACTGCCCGCGGTCCGACCGCGGGCGCCGAAGTCCCCGCCACGCTATAGGCAAACCCCGCAGATGCGCATCACGGGTGCTTATCGCTGTCTCGGAGCCCCCGCAGACCGTGCGATCATGGTGGTGTCTGCCCACTCTCCAGCAGACGGGTCCCGTCTCGTCGAGTCGCTGGAGAACGCGTTGTGACATCATTTCGCACCCCTGCCCAGGCCGCGTCCGGCCCCGACCAACAGCGACCGGCTGCACTGGTGGCGCCGGTCATCGACTGTGAACCGCCTCCGCTCGGTGTCGGCGCCTGTCCGCCACCGTCGCCAAAAGCGCTGCGCCGCCGACCATCCGCCGGTGAACACACTCGGCACCCGCAAAGGCCGATCCCCGCCGAGCCCGCCCCGCCGCGCGCGGCGGTCGCCTTCGCCGATGCGGCGTTGCGCCGGGTGCTCGAGGTGATCGACCGGCGCCGCCCCGTCGCCCAGTTGCGCCCGCTGTTGGCGCCGGCGCTGATCGAAACCGTGCTCACGCTGACCCGCCACCCGCACTCAACCGTCGCCACCCTGCGCCGGGTCAGGGTGCGCGTGACCGATGACGACGGTCCGGCCGCGGAGGTATTCGGCACTTACAGTCGCGGACAGCGCATCCGCGCGATCGCGGCGCGCATCGCGTTCGACGGCCGGCGCTGGCGGGTGGTCGCGCTGCAGATCGGTTGAGCGCTAGCCTGCTCGCGTGCAGGGAGACTCGATCAACGTACAGCGCGTCATCAAGGCGCCCCCGGACGCGATCTTCGCGTTACTCGCCGACGCCGGCAGGCACCCGGCCTTCGACGGCTCGGGCACCGTCGCTCGCACATCCGGCGAGAAGTCTCAACCTCTTTCTGCCGGTGCGACATTCGGCGTGGCGATGCGGGGAAGGCCCGAGTCGATGTTCCTTGGGTACCGGACCACCAACACCGTCGTCGAGTTCGAACCCGGCCGTCGCATCGCGTGGAAGACGACGATGGGTCCCCTCGGGCTGATCGGCGGCCGCATCTGGCGCTACGAACTCGAACCGACGCCGGAGGGCACGCTGGTGCGCGAAACCTGGGACGTATCCGAGGATCGGCAACGCGTGCTGCTCAAGAGGAGCGGATCACCCAAGCAGGCTGAGGACGGGATGCGGGCCACGCTGGGACGGATCGCCGCGCTCGTCGAGCCCTCTTAACGCCTGCGCATCGCCTTCTGCTCGCGGGCCTGCTGGCGCGCGGCTTCGCGACGCTGCTTGCGGGTGCCGCCGCTGGGCGTCGCCTGCCGTGGTGCGCCACTGCCGTTGCCCGACCGCTGCACCTCGGCCGAGCCGTCCTCCGACGGACCCGTGTAGGTCAGCGGACGCGACTCATCGTCGATTCCCTTGGCGCGCAGGCCCGTTCCCGTCGGCCGTTCCTTGGTCGCCACCCCACCTTGCGCCTGTGCGGCGGCGGCCTCGGCGAACTCGCTCAGACCCGACGGTGGTGCGATCGGTGCGACGGCCGGCTGCGGTGCGGGTTCGACCGCGACGTTGAACAGGAACCCGACGGACTCCTCCTTGAGGCCTTCGAGCATCCCGATGAACATGTCGTAGCCCTCGCGCTGGTACTCGACGAGCGGATCGCGCTGAGCCATCGCGCGCAGGCCGATGCCCTCCTTGAGGTAGTCCATCTCGTAGAGGTGTTCACGCCACTTGCGGTCCAGCACGTTGAGCAGCACGTTGCGCTCCAACTGGCGCATCGCGCCCTCGCCCGCGATCTCCTCGATCTGCTTCTCCCGCTCGGCGTACGCGCGCTCGGCATCGGCGATCAACGCCTCCAGCAGTTCCTCGCGCGTCAACTCGCCGGGCTCACCGATCGCGTCGGAGTCGATCAGGTCGTTGTGGTCGATGCCCACGGGGTACAGCTGCTTGAGCGCGGTCCAGAGCTGTTCGAGATCCCAGTCCTCGGAATAGCCCTCGGCGGTGGCCCCGTCGACGTAGGCGGTGATCACGCCGACGAGCATGTTGCGGGCCTGTTCGGCGAGGTTCTCGCCCTCCAGGATGCGCCTGCGCTCCTCGTAGATGACGACGCGCTGCTTATTCATCACCTCGTCGTACTTGAGGACGTTCTTGCGGACCTCGAAGTTCTGTTGCTCGACCTGCGTCTGCGCGCTCTTGATGGCGCGGGTGACCATCTTCGCCTCGATCGGCACGTCGTCGGGCAGGTTGAGCCGGGTCAGCAACGCCTCCAGGGTGGCGCCGTTGAACCGTCGCATCAGCTCGTCACCCAGCGACAGGTAGAACCGGGATTCGCCGGGGTCGCCCTGTCGGCCGGAGCGGCCGCGCAGCTGGTTGTCGATGCGGCGCGACTCGTGGCGTTCGGTGCCCAGCACGTACAGGCCGCCCGCGGCGATGACGTCCTCGGCCTCGCGCGCGCACTCCGCTTTGACCGAGGAGAGCGTCTCGTGCCAGACCTTCTCGTAATCGTCCGGCGTCTCCACCGGGTCCAGGCCGCGTTCGCGCAACCGCTTGTCGGTGAGGAAGTCCGGGTTGCCGCCGAGCACGATGTCGGTACCGCGGCCCGCCATGTTCGTCGCGACGGTGATCGCGCCCAGCCGGCCGGCCTCGGCGATGATCGAGGCCTCCTGCTCGTGGTACTTCGCGTTGAGCACGTTGTGCGGGATCCTGCGCTTGGTGAACTGGCGCGACAGGTACTCCGACCGCTCCACGCTGGTGGTGCCGATCAGGACCGGCTGCCCCTTCTCGTAGCGCTCGGCGACGTCGTCGACGACCGCAATGTACTTGGCCTCTTCGGTCTTGTAGATCAGGTCGGACTGATCGGCGCGGATCATCGGCTTGTTGGTCGGGATGGGCACCACACCGAGCTTGTAGATCTCGTGCAGCTCGGCGGCCTCGGTCTGCGCGGTGCCGGTCATGCCGGCGAGCTTGTCGTAGAGGCGGAAATAGTTCTGCAGCGTGATCGTGGCCAGCGTCTGGTTCTCGGCCTTGATCTCGACGCGCTCCTTGGCCTCGATGGCCTGGTGCATGCCCTCGTTGTAGCGACGGCCCACCAGCACGCGACCGGTGAACTCGTCGACGATGAGCACGTCGCCGTCGCGCACGATGTAGTCCTTGTCGCGCTGGAACAGCTCCTTGGCCTTGAGCGCGTTGTTCAGGTAGCTGACCAGCGGCGAGTTGGCCGCCTCGTAGAGGTTGTCGATACCCAGCTGGTCCTCGACGAACTCGACACCGAGTTCGTGCACGCCGACGGTGCGCTTGCGGATGTCGACCTCGTAGTGAACGTCCTTTTCCATCAGCGGCACGATCCTGGCGAACTCCGTGTACCACTGCGACGCGCCGTCGGCGGGGCCGGAGATGATCAGCGGGGTGCGGGCCTCGTCGATGAGGATGGAGTCGACCTCGTCGACGATCGCGAAGTTGTGTCCGCGCTGGACCAGGTCGTCCAGGGAGTGCGCCATGTTGTCGCGCAGGTAGTCGAAGCCGAATTCGTTGTTGGTGCCGTACGTGATGTCGGCGGCGTAGGCGGTCCGCCGCTGGTCGGGGGTCATCTGCGCCAGGATCACGTCGACCTCCAGGCCGAGGAACCGGTGCACGCGGCCCATCCACTCGGCGTCGCGCCTGGCCAGGTAGTCGTTCACGGTGACGATGTGCACGCCCTTGCCCGACAGCGCGTTGAGGTAGGCCGGGAGCACGCCGGTCAGCGTCTTGCCTTCACCGGTCTTCATCTCCGCGACGTTTCCGAAGTGCAGCGCCGCGCCGCCCATCAACTGCACCTTGAACGGCTTCTGGTCGAGCACCCGCCAGGCCGCCTCGCGGGCGACGGCGAACGCTTCGGGCAGCAGGTCGTCGAGGCTTTCGCCGTTGTCCACGCGCTTTTTGAACTCGTCGGTCTTGGCCCGCAGTTCAGCGTCGGTCAGCTTCTCGACGTCGCCTTCCAGGGAGTCGACGTAGTCGGCCACCCCCTTGAGGCGTTTGACCATCCGGCCCTCGCCGAGACGCAGCAACTTTTGCAGCACGCTAGTTCCCCTATGGGTTTGGAAGTCTTGAGCTCAACCCATGGTAGGCGACATGCGCCCTGAACCCGGCCCAGCTGCGTCAGGCCAGGCGAAATAGTGGTCGGCCCGGCTCGGGTGAGCCGGACCGAACCACGCGGCTCAGGCGAGCCGAATCAAGCCCCCGGCTCAGGCGAGCCGAAATCAAGCCTCCGGCTCAGGCGAGCCGAATCAAGCCGTAGTCGTAGGCGTGCCTGCGGTAGACCACGGACGGCAGGTCGCTCTCCTTGTCATGGAAAAGGAAGAAGTCGTGGCCTACCAGTTCCATCTGCGACAGCGCGTCATCGACGGTCATCGGGGTGGCCGGATGCTCCTTGATCCGCACGATGCGTCCGGGCTCGTGCTCGTCGAGCGCCGCGCCGTCGTGTTCGGCCGGCGTCGCTGTCAGCGGCTCGGGTGGTGCGGTGACCGCGGTGGCCTTGGCGACCGATACCGGGGTCTTGTCGCCGTAGTGGATCTTGCGGCGATCACGCGCACGGCGCAGCCGCTCGGCGAGCTTGTCCACCGCTGATTCCATCGCGCCGTAGAAGCTGTCGGCACAGGCTTCGGCGCGGACCACGGGGCCGCGGCCGCGCGCGGTGATCTCCACGTGTTGGCAGTACTTGCGTTGACGTCGGTTCCGCTCGTGATCGAGCTCGACGTCGAACAGATAGATCGAGCGGTCGAATCGTTCCAGGCGTGACAGTTTCTCTGCGACGTACGTGCGGAAGTGGTCGGGGATCTCGACGTTGCGACCGGTGACCGCGACTTCGGCGCGCGGTCGGGCTTCGGGCGTTTCGTCCTCGATCACCATCGTTCGGGAGTCCAGGGATTGGCTTGACATGCTTGGCAACTCGTTTCTTCGGCGTCCGCACGCGTGAGCGTGCCCGGGTTGTCGTGATCCGCACCGACGGGGCTTTGCATGTCTCGCCGCTCGCCGGTGCAAGGTGTCGTCTACTCACCTCCTACCGCGTCGGCGATGCTGGCGCTTCGTATCTGAGCGCCGGCCGTGAGTCATTCACGGGTGTTGAAGCCGACGGTAGCCGCGTTCACCCGGTAGTGCCAGTGAATCCGGGTACCTGTTTCCAGTTCTTCACCTCGGTCTGATATGTGGGCCTGAAATCCGGCCTCACGGCGCGGTCACGCGTTTGCCACAACCAGCACGGCCGCCACGCGTGCCCCAATGGTGTGCAGCACGCGAACCGACTCGGCGGCGGTGGCGCCGGTGGTGACGATGTCATCGACGACGAGCACTTCGTCCGCGACGGGCCGCACGACCCGGACCCGGCCGCCGATGTTGCGCTGCCGATCGGCGGTGGACAGCCCGACCGAATCCGCCACGAGAGCGCGTGTGCGCAGCGCCTGGACGACGCCCACCCCCGGCAGGTCGACGACAGCGGTACGCGCAATCCGAGTCACCGGGTCACCGCCACGCCGCCGGGCCGACCACCGGCGGGTCGGTGCGGGGACCACAGTCAGCGGGGTATCGAGAAGACCCCAGGTCAGCAGGTGGGACAGGCCGGCCCGCAGCGCCCCGGCAAGCGGGCGCAGCAGATCAGTTCGGCCGTGCTCTTTGACCGCGATGACGGCTGCTCGCCGCGGCCCCGCGTAACGGCCCAGGGAGTACACCGGGACGCCGGGATCCACGCGCGGCGAGACGAGGTGCGGATCCTCTGCCCTGACCGTCAGCGTCGCCGCGCACGCCGCGCACCACCGCGTTGACGGTACGCCGCAGCCGCCGCACTGCAGCGGGAGAACGAGATCGAGCACGCGGTCAGTGTGGCGGTGGTGGGTGACACGGGTACTCCGTGGGCATGCAGGACCAACGGGAGTCGTGGATCGTCGATTGCCTGGTGAGTGCGTTCGCCGATCTGATGAAGGCCGATCCAGATGCGTTCCGGACCAAGTTCCGCAAGATGGCGGCCGAGCCCTTCGCCTTCTTCCGCGGCAGCGCGTGCGTCTTCTACGGCGACGTCGCCGCGCGCGAGGACCGCTGGGCCGACGAGCGCACCAGCCGGGTGTGGATCCAGGGCGATCTGCACACCGAGAACTTCGGCACCTACATGGACGGCGAAGGCACGCTTATCTTCGACGTCAACGACTTCGACGAGGCCTACATCGGTCACTTCACCTGGGACCTGCAGCGGTTCGCGGCCAGCGTCGCGCTGATGTGTTGGCAGAAGGCGCTGTCGGACCACGAGATCAGCGGGCTGATAAAGACTTTCGCGCACGCCTACGTCGATCAGGTGCGGTGGTTCCTGCAGGCCGACGATGACACGGGCTTCTCGTTGAATCTCGACACCGCACGCGGCGCCGTGCTGTCCGCGTTGCAGAGTGCGCGATTGTCGACGAGGGCCGAGATGTTGGATCGTCTCACCGTGGTCGACGACTGGGACCGACGCTTCCGGGACGCCGCGGGCGTACGCCGACTCGAGGACGCCGAACGCGACAACGTCGAGGCCGCGTTCGCGCGATACCTCGAGACCATCCCCAAAACCAAACGGTTCCAAGGCATCACCTACGACATAAAGGACGTGATCGGCAAGACGGGTCACGGTATCGGCAGCGCGGGTCTGCCGACCTACACCGTGCTGATCGAGGGATTCAACCAGGCGCTGGACAACGACGCCGTGCTGTCGATGAAGCAGGGCAACATCGCCGCGCCCAGCCGTGTCGTCGAAGAGGCAGGCGTGGGCCGGCATTTCAAGCATCACGGCCACCGAACGGCGGTGTCACAACGTGCGCTGCAGGCCCATGCCGATCCGCTGCTCGGCTACACCGATATCGACGGCGTCGGGTTCGTCGTGAGCGAGTTATCGCCGTATGCAGCCGATCTCGACTGGAGCGAGTTGACCGAACCGGACGAATTGGACGAGGTGATCGAGCAGCTGGGGCGGGCGGTGGCCAAGGTGCATTGCGTCGGGGATGCCGACAGCGACCAGAAGGTGGTCGAGTTCCAGACCGAGGAGGCGATCGACGCGGTCATCGGCGACCATGTCGATGAGTTCTCGGCCGACCTCGTGACGTTCGGGCTTCAGTACGCCCGCATCGTGCGCGACGATCACCGCCATTTCGTCGAAGCGTTTCGCGAAGGCCGCATCCCGGGGGTCACGTCGACCTGACCCGGTCAGCGCAAGACGATCGAATCGCCTTGCAATGCCACTGGTTTCGACACCAACGGACGCGTTGCCGGTCCGTTCGCCACCGTGCCGTCCAGGTGGAACTTGCTGCCGTGGCAGGGGCAGTTGATCGTGGCGCCTGCGACGTCGCGCACCGTGCACCCGGCGTGAGTGCAGGTGGCCGAAAATCCCATGAAATCACCCGCCGTCGGTTGCGTCACCACGGTCTGGTCGACGATGACACCTCCGCCGACCGGGACGTCGGCGACGTTTGCGAGTACCGCAACCGGCACCACCGCGCCACCGGTCGTCGTCACGGCCGACTCCTCGGCGGCGTCGGGATCCTTGCCGTACGTGCTGCAGGCCCCCAACGCGGTACCAGCGATTCCGAGCCCCGCACCCGCAAGGAACTGCTTGCGTCGCATAGCGATTCCCTTCCTCAGAACCTCCGCCCGCTGGTCTGGAAGAACCACAGCGCCGAAGTGAGCCAGACGTAGACCAACCCGAAGAACACCAGTCCCCCGACGACGGGAAGCACCCAGCCGTGAAGCCCGCCGCGCGTCAACAGGATCATCTTGGTGACGAAGACCCCGTAGAAGAAACAGCCGAACAGCGAGTGAAACAGCACCCGGCTGTCGGTTTCGGCGAAGCCGAGAGCGTAGAGGCAGTGCACGGCCACCGGCACAGTGGCCAACACCGCCAACCGCCCCGACCACTTGTGGGCCGTTCCTATCCACGTCGGCGCGCGCCCACCGGGCGTCAACCGGTACATCACGAACGCCGAGAACAGTTGGAACAGCGCCAACGCAATCGCGAGGGTGGCCAGCCACGACTTCACCGCCGTGCCGCTGGAGAACCCCGCCACGTTAATCGAGAAGAATTGCGGCTCATGGATCTTGCCGAACACTCCGAGCGCGACGGCGACCATTGCTCCGAGGCTGACGGCGATCAGCATCCCCGCTGCGCCGGTGTTGCGGGTGGCGACGGGATCAGACATCGCTGCCGCCGCTCTCCCGCTCGTACACAAGGAGGCCGGCGGGCGCTTCGACTGCCGGCGCGGTGAACACCCAGCTCTTCTCGCCGATCGTCAGCAACCCCTTCACCGCATTGCCCTCGAGATGGCCGTCGAGAACGCTCACCTTGTCCTGGCTCGTCGCGTTGACGACACCGTCCTCGGCGTCGCCTCGGAGCCACACCTCGACCGAGTTGCCGTCACAGGCGTACGCGATCGCCTTGCCGCCGTCGAGCGATATCTCCAACGTGATCACGCCGGTCGCGGTCGGCACGGTTCCGACGTAGTCAGCCTTGGCCGGGAAGCCCGTCGCAGGCGGTGACGGCGTGGTCGTCGGCGCCGCAGCGCTCGGCGTGGTGACCGATTCCGCCGCCGGGGCGGCCACTGGCGCTTGCTCCTGAAAAACGTTGCCGAGCCACAGCGCGATCCCGAGCACGGCGACCGCGCCCAACGTGATCAACGGACCGCGAGTCTTCATCTTCACTCCTGGCTGATAGCAAACGCCTGCGGCGTCGTTCTGTCAGCACAACGAGACTCACCCGCAGACGGTTCACGGAACCTGCCGCGAAATCTGCGCGGGGGTCGGCTGTCAGCCCGGCAGCACGGGTTCGGCGCCGGGCACCAGCAGCGGACGCACCTCGGCCCACGCCGGATCGTCCTCGGCCACCGAGCCGGACAGTTGCACGACCCCGCGGGCGTCGGCCACGTACACCGTCGACGGGTTGGCCGCCACGGTGGTGACCGGCATCAGCAGGTTGCGGCTCGGCCCGTCGGAGTTAACGCCGTCGAGGTTGACGTAGGAGACCGGATGCGCAGGATCGGTGCGGCTGACCACGATGTCGTCGCCGGTGCGCCATGACAGCGACACCACGGTGTTGCCCAGGCCGTAGCCCAGGCGTCGCGGGTAGGTCAGCGCATAGCCGCCACCGGGGGTCTGTTCGACACCGGCCAAAACGACCCGGCCGTCGATCACCATCGCCGCGCGGGTGCCGTCGCGCGACAGCTGCAGTTCGGTGATCACGCCGGGAAACCTGCTCGACACCAGCGTGGAGTCGACCGGTATGCGCGCCGGCTGGCCCGACGCGTCCTGGATGACACGCACGACGTTGTTGCCGTCGATCACCACCCACACCGCGTTGTCCAGCGACCAGCTCGGACGCGACAGGCTTCGGGCATCCAACACCTGCGACGCGGCCCCGCCGAGTGCGCCGACCCACATCGACGACGCCATATCCGGTGCATCCGGCCGCACCGTGACGATCGACGCCACCTCCTGGCCCGTGCGGGACACCGCCGCCGCGGTCTGGTTCGGCATCTGCCCGAACTGTCCGGGGACCCGCGGCGCCCGCCGACCGTCGAGCGCGACCAGCGAACCGCCCACCAGCGCGTGCAGGCCCGCCGCCACTCCCGAGGCCGCGCCCGGGTCGGTGGCCGCCACGTCGGAGGTCTCCCACCCGTCGGTGAACCGGTCGTCGAGGGCGGCGCCGTCGGCGTTGATCACGTACGGCCCGTTGACCCCCGCACGGGACAGCGTCCAGATGAGTTGCGCCGCAAGCAGTTGCCTGCTGTGCGGATCGGTGGTCGACAGGTTGTCCAGATCGATTTTGGCGCCGCCGTAACCCCGGCCGACGCCCATCTTGCCGCCGTCGGCGCGGGTGACCGGGCCGCGCAGTTTCAGTGGCGGTTCGAGGAGATTGCGGACGGTCTTGGCCATCTCCGGTCGCGGCCCGGCGATCAGCTTGCTCACCAGTTCGGTGGCCAACTGGTCGGGATCGGACACCGCGACATAGCGCGGATCGGGCACCACGGTGCTGCCGGTCGGGTCGACGAAATACAGGGTGTTGCGTCGATAGGTGGCCTGAAACTGCTGCCAGTCCAGGAAGACGCCGTTCGGCAGCTTGTCGATGCGCCAACCGTCGGCGGTCTTGACCAGTTCGATCGGCCCCGGGTCCGGCAGCGCGCCCTCCCCCGTTTCGAACACACCCATGTCCGACAGCGATCCGAGGATGTCGGCGCGCATGGTCACCGACACCCGGTCGGGGCCGCGCGTCTCGATGAACACCACGTTGTCGATCAGCAGCGCGCTGCCCGCGTCATCCCACGCTTGCGACGCGGATTCGGTCAGAAATTGGCGCGCGGCCAGATGCCGGTTCGCGGGATCGGCGGTGGCCTTGAGAAATTCGCGCAGCAACACGTCGGGATCCATGCCCGGAGTCGGCTTGGGCAGGCTCGGCGGGGCGGGCCGGTCGACGGTTCCGATCGCTTGCGGCGAGGACGAACTGGGCACGCCCGCACAGCCGGTGAGAACCAACGCCAGCACGCTCAGGACTGCCAGCAGGATTCTCACACGGACTCCTGCGCGGGTTCGCGATCGCGGCTGCGCGGCGGGACATCCTCGGGCCCAACGGGTTTGAGCGGCAGCGGGCTGGTGGTCACCTTGTGCCCGCGGACGAGCGGCAGCGTGAGACGGAAGCAGGCGCCGTTACCCGGCTCACCCCAGGCCTCCAGCCTGCCCTGGTGCAGGCGGGCGTCCTCGATGCTGATCGCCAGACCGAGACCTGTGCCGCCGGAACGACGCACCCGCGAGGGGTCCGACCGCCAGAACCTGCTGAACACCAGCTTCTCCTCGCCGGGCCGCAGGCCCACCCCGTGGTCGCGGACGGTGACGGCGACGGTGTCGTCGTCGGCGGCCATCCGGATGCGGACAGGTTTGTGCTCGGCGTGGTCGATGGCGTTGGCGATGAGGTTGCGAAGGATGCGCTCCACGCGCCGCGGGTCGACCTCGGCGATGACCTCCTCGGAGGGCATGTCGACGACGAGTTCGACGTCGGCGTCTTGGGCCAGGTGCCCGACGTTGTCCAACGCGCTTCGCACCGTCGACCGCAGATCCAGCGACTCGACCGACAGCTCGGCGACACCGGCGTCGTGGCGGGAGATCTCCAACAGATCGTTGAGCAACGTCTCGAACCGGTCGAGTTCGCTGACCATCAGCTCGGTGGACCGGCGCAGCGCGGGATCGAGATCCTCGCTGTGGTCGTAGATCAGGTCGGCGGCCATGCGCACTGTCGTCAGCGGGGTGCGCAGTTCGTGGCTGACGTCGGAGGTGAACCGGCGCTGCAGATTCCCGAACTCCTCGAGTTGGGTGATCTGGCGGTGCAGGCTCTCGGCCATGTCGTTGAACGAGACGGCGAGGCGGGCCATGTCGTCCTCGCCGCGCACCGGCATGCGTTCGGTGAGGTGGCCTTCGGCGAACCGCTCGGCGATGCGCGACGCGGAGCGCACCGGCAGCACGATCTGGCGCGCCACAAGCAAGGCGATCGCTGCGAGCAGGCCGAGCAGCACCACGCCGCCGGTGGCCATCGTCCCGCGCACCAGCGCGATCGTGGACTCCTCGTTGTTCAGCGGGAAGATCAGGTAGAGCTCGAGGTTGGTCACCGATGACGACGTCGGACTGCCGACGATCAGCGCGGGCCCGGAGAAGCCGTCGGTGTGCACGGTCGCGTACTGATAGCTGACCTGGCCGGCCTTGACGAACTCCCGCAGCGTGTTGGGCACCTGCTGGACCGGGCCTGCCGCAGTCGCCGCACGCGGCCCGTCACCGGGCACCACCAGAACCGCGTCGTAGGTGCCCGCCAGGCCCGGTTCGGCGTCAGCGCTGCGATCGATCAGCGTGTTGCGCGCCAACTGCAGGCTGCTGTCGAGCGAGCGGGTTTCCTCACCACCGACGATTCCGCTGACTGTGGTGCGTGCGCGGTCGATCTGCTCGGTGGCCGCGCGGACCTTGACCTCGAGGATGCGATCGGTGATCTGGCTGGTCAGCACGAACCCGAGCACCAGGATCACGGCCAGCGACAGGCCCAACGTCAACGAGACGACACGCAGCTGCAAGGAGCGCCGCCACGCCAGACTCAACGCCCGGCCCAGCGCTCCCAGCCCCCGCACCAGCGGCGCCGAGCGCCGATGGATGCGTCGTCTGGAGCTGAAGATCACGGCGCCCGCCGAGCGGTCAACACGGCGACCGCCAAGGGGTCGGGATCACGACCACGGCCGACAGCCGTGCATGTCACGGCGGTCCGGCCTTGTACCCCACTCCTCGAACAGTGAGCACCACCTGCGGGTTCTCCGGGTCCTTCTCGACCTTGGCCCGCAACCGTTGGACATGCACGTTCACCAAACGGGTGTCCGCGGGGTGTCGATAACCCCACACCTGTTCGAGCAGCACATCACGAGTAAACACCTGCCGCGGTTTGCGCGCCAACGCCACCAACAGGTCGAACTCCAGCGGGGTCAGCGAGATCTGCTCGCCCTGACGGGTGACCTTGTGCGCGGGCACGTCGATGTCGACGTCGCCGATCGACAGCATCTCGGCGGGCTCGTCCTCGTTGCGCCGTAGCCGGGCCCGCACGCGGGCGACGAGCTCTTTGGGCTTGAACGGCTTCATCACGTAGTCGTCGGCGCCGGACTCCAGGCCCAGTACGACGTCGACGGTGTCGGTCTTGGCGGTCAGCATGACGATCGGCACGCCGGAATCCGCGCGGAGCACCCGGCAGACGTCGATGCCGTTCATGCCGGGCAGCATCAGGTCGAGAAGGACCAGATCGGGCCGCAGCTCGCGGACCGCGGTCAGCGCTTGGGTGCCGTCGCCGATGACGGCGGTGTCGAAGCCTTCGCCCCGCAGCACGATGGTGAGCATCTCGGCGAGCGACGGGTCATCGTCGACAACCAGAATCCTTTGCCTCATGGAGACCATGGTGTCACCGAATTGCGATAAACCCCGGCTACCACACGGCGCGTTTCGCGCTTTGACCGGCGAATGGCACCGAACGGGGCTAGTGAGCGTCCAGTTCGGCGGCGAGCGCGGCCGGATCGACGTCGGGTCCGGCGACCTTCCAGCGTCCGCACCACTGCGATGCGGCCAGTGCGGCGTAGACGTCAGAGGTGCGTTGCTGTAGCCCGCCGTCGCGCTCGTAGGCGTCTTTGGCCCGGTCCACCTCGGTGTTGGCACGCTGCTCGGCGCGCTGGGCCGCCAGTTCTATGGGCACGGCCAGCAGCACCTGTGCGTCCGGCCGCGGAAGCGCGAGGCGCTCGTACTCCAGGGCGCGCACCCACTCGACGACCTCGCCGTCGGCGTCCTGGCGAAGGCGCGCGGCGCTGTAGGCGGCGTTGGACGCGACATAGCGGTCCAGGATGACGACGTCGTGGGTGTCCTGCAGGCGCTCGATCTCGCCTCGGGCGCGGGCACGGTCGAGCGCGAACAACACCGCCATCGCGTACACGGAGTCGGCGAGGTCACCGTGGGACCCGTGCAGCGCCTCGGCGGCCACGTCGGCCTCCACCGACTGGCCGTAGCGCGGAAACGCCAGGCTCGTCACCGTCCTGCCCTCGGCTTCGAACGCGGTTCGAAGTCCGTTGGTCAACGTGCGCTTACCCGCACCGTCGACCCCCTCGATGACCATCAGCACGGCTGTGAGACTAGCGATGCCCAGTCGCCGCCGGCGCCATCAGACGTCGTGTTCGGCCGGATCGGGGGCCGTCTCCCGAGAGATCGCCCGGAGGCGTTCGAGGTCGGCGGGGTGAAGGTCGGCCTGGGCGGCCACGGCGTCCATCAACAGCTCGATCTGGCGGCGCAGCGCGGGCACGTACTCCTCGCGGTCCTCATTCTGCGCATGCGCGATGAGCATGCGCAGCACGCGCAGCACGGTGGCCACGACGTTCGGCTGGCCCACCGAGCTCTGCCGAATCTGGTCGAAGGCGTGCGCGACGTACTCCTCGTGCGACAGGTCCCACGGGCGAAGAAGGATCCTGTCGTCAGGTCCGCACACCGCCTGCGGCGGCATATCCGCCGTCAGCAGTTTGCGCATCATGCTGCCGAGGCGCAGCACCACGTCGGCCGCGGTGGTCGGGTCGTTGATGGCTGGGCTGAGCGCACGCAGGGCGATGTCGACCAGTTGGCGGATCCCGAAGTCGACGTCCTGCTGCATGGTGCGGATGTCGGCCACCTCCACCGTGGACCTCAGCTTGCGTTCGACGCGCTCGGCATCGGCCGGCTTAGGCCACAACGTCATCAGCACTTCCCCGCGGTGGATGTAGGCGCCGGTCCGGGTTTCCAACCGCACCACGGCCGCGGGCGGGATCGCTGCCAGGATGTACCTGCTGGCCGACTGGGTGACCCAGCCGTCGCTGCCTGCGTGAACGGTCAGGTGCTCGCCCGTACCCGGTGCCGGCGGGTGGCGGGCCGGTGTCTCCATACGCGTCTGCCGCGCCTGCTCGTCGATGACGGTGTCGGCCTCCGCGGCGATGGTGCGCACCACCTCCCCCACCTGGAGGCCATAGGCCAGCCGATTGAGGTAGGCGATGATCAACAGCACCGTCACCACCGCCAGCACCACCGCCGCCGTCATCGACACCCGCGGCGCATTCGACATCGGGTCCCCGCTGATATGGCGAAGGGTCAGCACACAGAACACGAAGGTGCCCACCAGCAGGCCTATCACCGACTGGCTGAGCCGGTCCCGGATGAACGACCGCATCACCCGGGGGGAGAACTGGCTGCTGGCCAGCTGCAGGCTGACCACTGTAAGCGAAAAGACGACCCCGGCGGTCGTGATGGTGGCGCCGGCGACGGTGCTCAGTAACCACGTCGCCGCATTGCTGTTCATCTCAAGTGTCAACGGCAGCGAAGTGTCCACGCCGATGACGTCGTCGAGATAGGCCGTCGCCTCCGCTAAGGCGATGCCGCCCACCAGGACCAGCGCGGGCAGCGCGAAGAGGCTTTCGCGAAAGTGGTAGAGGGCGGTGGAGATCCGCAGCGCCGACGGTCCGCTGAAGGGACGCATCATACCGTCGTGCACCTGATGTGTTGTGCGCCATGCCATTTGCTTGGGACAGATGCGCCCTTGCTGCGCTCCCATGGGCAGAGTGGTTGGAGAGCGACGCGACTCGGCGGCGTCGCGCCGCCTCCGGCCGAAGGACGGATGGTGAGGGTCGTCATGGTTCTCCCGGTGTAACAGAATGCCTTCGCCTACCTGGAGTTACCCCACCACACATCACTGGCGCCGACTGACGACGGCGATGGAGCCAACCAGGCCATCGTGGCGACCACCAACGTCTGGGCGCGGTGTCCGAAGTGGCTGCACGACCTGTGCGAACGTCGCCGAGCCGGGTGCTTCCGGAGTCTCGCTGAAGTCGTCGCAGGCGGTCTGCTGCGGCATCTGCCGACACCGCTCGCCGAAACGCTGCGAACGCTTCAGTTACCCGCGATGTGGTGTCGGCGTCGGTCGCGATGCGCCGGATCGCGCGAGTCTGCTGGCTGTAGGGTCGCATATCAAGTTGCAGCACAACGTGATCTGGATAGGACACCCGTCGCCTACCTTCATGCACCTTCAACCGAACCCGCGGAGTCGCTCGGCGACCTCGCGGGTCGTTTCGCGCTCCTGATGCGACAGCTCCGGCTGCCGGTGTGGAGCGCCTCCTGCCAGTCCGGCAACCGGGGCAGCCCACTAGGACCGCGCCGACAGCATCCTGCGAGCCGGGCATGGCCTCGGGTATACACCAAGCAATGTCAACCGAAACGCCTCTGCTGCTGGTGCTTGACCTCATCGGCACGTTCGCGTTTGCTCTCAACGGCGCCCTCGTCTCACTGCGCGCAACGCGTCTGGACATCTTCGGCGTCGTCACCGTTGGCATGCTCACCGGCCTGGGCGGTGGCGTCATCCGCGACATCCTTCTCGATTCACTTCCGCCTGCGACCTTCGTGGACTGGCGTTATCTGGCCGTGGCAGCGGGCGGCGGCGTCATCGCGTTCGCCCTGAGTCCGGCGCTCGAGCGGTTCACGATGCCCATCACCATCGCCGATGCCGTGGGGCTGAGCGTGTTCGCGGTGCTCGCCGCCTATAAGGCGCTGAACCTCGAGTTCGGCGTCCTTCAAGCGGTCATCGTCGGCACCATCACCGCCGTGGGCGGAGGGACCATCCGCGATGTGGCGATCGGGCAGGTGCCCACGGTGTTCCGCAGCGAGCTCTATGCGATACCGGCGATGACCGGCGCGGCCTGCGCGGCGATCCTCCACGGGCTCGGCGTCCAGAGCATCGCGGCGACGCTGAGTGCCGCGGGGGTGTGCTTCGTGATCCGCCTCGTGGGCGTGCAGTTCGATCTCCACGCGCCCCGTCCCCCTTGGCAACGTTGAGGCCCACTGGCCCAGTCAGAACCGCCCGCAGTTAGACGCTGTCGGCACACCCTTGAATCGGTCCGCGATCCACTGCATGGCGGGTTCACCGTCGACCAGCATGGGCAGGCCGTGGTTGACCATCGCCTTGTTGAGGAACGGCGGTTGTTCGTTGGTGCGCGCCTCGACGTCTGCGCCCTGAGCGCACCAATCGCGACCCATCTGCATCGCCGGCGCCCACGGGACCAGCGGGTCGTACCGGTTGGCGTTGATGAGTACGGGCGCATTGGGTTTCATGCGGCCCAGCTTCTGCTCGTCGAACAGCGACTTGAACGGCTCCTGCTCGACGAGTTCGAAGATGTCCTGATTGAAGTACGGCTGCAGGTGCCGGAACATGAACTTCGTCAGCGTCTCTGCGACACACTGGTCCTGCACCTTGAAGAGCATGTCGGCGCCGCGCGGTGTCAGCGTCGCCCGGATCGCCGCCTCGTGTTCGGGGTAGGCCGCCATCACCCCGTTCAGCGCATAACCCACCGCTCCGATCAGCATGCTGCCGTCGATGAACGGGAACAGCGCCTTCAGGTCGGCGGGCGGCGCCCCGGCGTAGGAGCCGACCACGTCGAGTTCGGGGGCGTAGCTCTCGGCCATCTCCGCGGCCGACGCCGCCGCGCCCCCGCCTTGTGAGTAGCCCCAGAACGCCAGCGGGCCGTCGGGGGCCAGCGAGGTGCCGGGCAGGTTCTTGGCGGCGCGGGCCGCGTCGAGCATCGCGTGGCCCTGCGACACCCGGTTCGCGTAGGTGTGCAGCCCCGGGGTGCCCAGGCCCTCATAGTCGGTCATGACGATCGCGAACCCGCGCGCGACCATCGTCGCGACGAACAACTCCTCGTAGTTGAACGCGAGGTCGAGGTACGGCGACCAGTGGATGCCCTGATTGAACTGCCGCGACGGCGCGCACTGGTCGCCCTGGCCCTGGGTGCCAGGACCGTACACGATCAGCGGGCGCGGCCCGCCGAACGGCCACGGCGCGTGCGGTTCGAAGTACGTGCCGGTGACGACGTTCGGGTTTCCTCGAGCGTCGTTGCTGCGGTACATGATTCGCGTGCCGTCGGCCATGATCATGCCGAGTTCGCCGGACGGTTCGAGCACCAGGCGCGAGGGCTCCGTGCGGACCAGATCACCGGGTTTGCCCGGCGGCAGCGGATCCGGCGGCGTGTAGAACGCCTGGTATTCGTCCTCGTTGAAATAGGGGTGGTGATCGTCGATGGTCGGGTCGTCGGCCGCCGCGGGCGCGGGGGTCCCGAAGAAAAAGACCATGAGGGCAATCGCGATTCCGACGATGCGACCCATCGATCGGACGTTAGCAACGAAAATCGTTTCATGAGGCCTGTTTCCGGCTCAAGCCTCGCGCCATGGCGGTCGAACGATGAGTTCGGGCGCCGGCGCGGGTCTGCTTAGCCGAACCCTTTCGTGACGAGGAGGCAGTGGGTATGACGACTCATGCGGTCGGGACGCGTGAACAGTGGCGAACGGCGTACGAACGACAGCTGGCCAAGGAGAAGGAGCTGACCCGCAGGGTCACCGAGCTGGCGCAGGAGCGGCAGGCGCTGCCGTGGGTGCGCGTGAACAAGCAATACGAGTTCGACACCACCGCGGGCCGTCGCACGCTCGCCGAGCTGTTCGACGGCAGATCACAGTTGATCGTGCGGCACTTCATGCACGGGCCGAAGACCCCAGAGGGCTGCCCGGGATGCACCTTCGAAACGGACAACCTGGTCGGCGCGGTGGCTCACCTGGCCCGGCGCGACGTCACGTTCATCCTGTCGTCGCGTTCGCCGTTGCCGGTGTTGACCGCCTACAAGCAGCGGATGGGCTGGGACATCGAGTGGGTGTCCTCCGGCGACACCGACTTCGACGCCGACTTCTTCAGCTACATGCACGTCCCGACGCCGCGCCGCGACTTCGGATCGGGCAGCGGCAGCATGCTCGACGTGATGGAGCTGATGGCGCTGAGCTGTTTCGCGCTGGAGGACGGCGTCGTCTACCACACCTACTCGACCTACGATCGCGGCACCGAAGCGCTGAACGCCACCTGGCAGCTGTTGGACCGCGCGCCCAAAGGCCGCGGCGAGGATTTCTCCGACTGGCCGCGCAAGCGCGACGAGTATCCGGCGTAGCGCCGCTTGGGGGTTGCTGCACGCCTCCTGTGAAGCTGCTTGGGGGGCAGCGCATCAGCCATCGCCCGGTTCCACACTGGCAGTCACACCCTGATCGAAGGAGCCCGTCCGATGTTCGGAACCCGTAGGGCGTACCCGCTCTCGTTGGCCGTCGTGGCCGGCGCCGCGCTGCTCGGCTTGTCCCCGTTGGCCAACGCCGAGGCGAACTGCACCAGCGCCGATCTCGAAGGCGTCCGCGCCGGGGTCGACGCGTCAACGTCGGCCTACTTATTCACCCATCCTGACCTCAACGGCTTCATGAGCACCCTCAGAGGCATGTCGCGTGAGGGGGTGGCCGATCAGGTGAAGGGATACATGGCCAGCCATCCGCAGGAGAACGCCGAGATGGCGGGTATCCGGCAGCCGCTGATGGATCTGAAGAACCACTGCAAAGGCGTGGACCCGACACCCTGAACCACTGCAGCACAACCCGTTCGGGGCCGATGCCCGAGAACGAAAGCCCCCGGCACGCGGATGTGCCGGGGGGCCTTCGGGTGACGATCAGTAGCGGTAGTGCTCGGGCTTGTACGGGCCCTCGACGTCGACACCGATGTACTCGGCCTGCTCCTTGGTGAGCTTGGTCAGCTGACCGCCGAGTGCCTCGACGTGGATCTTGGCGACCTTCTCGTCGAGGTGCTTGGCCAACCGGTACACCGCGTTGTCGTACTCGTCGTTCTTGGTCCACAGCTCGATCTGGGCGATGACCTGATTGGAGAAGCTGTTGCTCATCACGAACGACGGGTGGCCGGTCGCGTTACCCAGGTTGAGCAGCCGGCCCTCGGACAGCACCACGATCGACTTGCCGTTGTCGAAGATCCACTGGTCGACCTGCGGCTTGATGTTGAGCTTCTTGGCGCCCGAGCGCTCGAGGGCGGCCATGTCGATCTCGTTGTCGAAGTGGCCGATGTTGCCCAGGATCGCCTGGTCCTTCATCGCGCGCATGTGATCGAGCGTGATGATGTCCTTGTTGCCCGTCGAGGTGATGACGATGTCGGCCTCGCCGATGGCCTGCTCGACGGTGACCACGTCGAAGCCGTCCATCAGCGCCTGCAGCGCGTTGATCGGGTCGATCTCGGTGACCGACACCCGCGCGCCCTGGCCTGCCAGCGACTCCGCGCAGCCCTTGCCGACGTCGCCGTAGCCGCAGATCAGCACCTTCTTGCCGCCGATCAGCACGTCCGTGCCGCGGTTGATGCCGTCGATCAGCGAGTGCCGGGTGCCGTACTTGTTGTCGAACTTGCTCTTGGTGACCGAGTCGTTGACGTTGATCGCCGGGAACGGCAGCTCACCGACGGCCTCGAACTGGTAGAGGCGCAGCACGCCGGTCGTCGTCTCCTCGGTGACGCCCTTGACCGACTCTGCGATCTTCGTCCACTTCGTCTTGTCGGTCTCGAAGCGCTCGCGCAGCACCCCGAGGAAGACCTTCCACTCCGCCGGATCGTCGTCCTCGGCGGGCGGAACCACACCCTGCTTCTCGTACTGTGCGCCGCGCAGCACCATCATCGTGGCGTCGCCGCCGTCGTCGAGGATCATGTTCGCCGGCTCGCCTTCCCAGGTGAGCATCTGCTCGGCGGCCCACCAGTACTCCTCGAGCGTCTCGCCCTTCCACGCGAACACCGGGGTGCCCTTCGGCTCCTCCGGCGTGCCGTGCGGGCCGACGACGACGGCCGCGGCGGCGTGATCCTGGGTGGAGAAGATGTTGCACGACGCCCAGCGGACGTCGGCGCCCAGCGCCGTCAGCGTCTCGATCAGCACCGCCGTCTGCACGGTCATGTGCAACGAGCCCGAGATCCGCGCGCCCTTGAGCGGCTGCACGTCGTGGTACTCCTCGCGCAGCGCCATCAAACCGGGCATCTCGTGCTCGGCCAGGCGGATCTCCTTGCGGCCGAAGTCGGCCAGTGACAGGTCGGCGACCTTATAGTCGATCCCGTTGCGGGAGTCGGCCTTCAGCTCAGTCATGTAGAGCCCCTTTTCATTCGTCATTGCCTATGAGCGCACAGATGTGCGCACGGCGACATCCATGTAGACATCCAAAGCCTGCGGGCTCGCGGGACAGGCGCTTGTGCGGTGAAACCGGCCGTGGCGCTCTGACAGCTAAGGAATATCGATAACACCGTAGCGTTCGGCGAAGGGCGTCATCAATCGGGCCAGGTCACGGGCCACGTCGTGGCCCCGGGCGGGGGATGCGCTGGGGTCGGCTTCCGGCGGCATCGAGACGTAGCTCATCGCGAGCCGGACGATGGCCCTGGCCAGCACTCCGGCATCCTCTTCGCTGGTCTTCACCCAGCTGTCGACGAACGTCTGCGTCAGCCGCCGACTGCAGTGGATGATGATCGGACCGCTGTCGGTGGTGATGAGCTGCAGCAGATCGGGCTTGGCCTCGCCGGTCAGCAACGAGATCACCAGCGGGTCGGCTGCCGACTCGGCGAAGAAGTCGCGGAAGCCCTGGCTGAACGCGGCGAAGACGTCGCCGACGTTGCCCGCGATGGCGTCGTCGATCTGGTCGACGAGCCGGTCGGCCAGGCGCATCGCGTATGCCTGCGCCAGCCCCTGGCGCGAGCCGAACTCGTTGTAGATGGTCTGCCTGCTGATGCCTGCCGCCTTGGCGACGTCGGCCAGGGTGATCGCCGACCAGTCGCGGGTGAGCAGCAGTTCGCGCATGCCGTCCAGAATGGAATCGCGCAGCAGCACCCTCGACGCTTCGGCGTACGGGATGCGCTGCGCGGTCCGGCGCGGGCTGTTCACACGCGCGAGACTAGTCGTCACGGACGCGCGACCTCGACCATCTCGAAGTCGGACTTGGCCGCGCCGCAGTCCGGGCAACTCCAGTCATCGGGAATGTCGTCCCACCGTGTGCCCGGGGCGATCCCGTCCTCGGGCCAGCCCTTCTCCTCGTCGTACTCGAATCCGCACTGCACGCAGACGAACAGTTTGTAATCCATCGGTTGTTCCTTTTCTCGGGTTGGGGGTCATACCGGTTCGAAGTCGACCTTCTCCCGCACGGCGCAGTCGGGGCAGCACCAGTCGTCGGGAATCTCGCTGAATGGTGTGCCGGGTGAAAAGCCCTCCCGCGGAGCGCCTTTGGCCTCGTCGTAGACGTAGTCACAACCCGGGCAGCGGTAGGCGGTCACTGGACCGTCCCCGCGTACCGGGCCACCGCCTTGTCACGCACGCGAGGGTGGATGTTGACCCGCGCGATGTCGCCGTCGTAGTGGTCGAGCACCCGATGATCCATCACCTTGCGCCACAGCGGCGGGAAGTACGTCAGCGCGATCATCGACGCGTAACCGCTCGGCAGGTTCGGCGCGCCCTCCATGCTGCGCAGCGTCTGGTAGCGCCGGGTCGGGTTGGCGTGGTGATCGCTGTGGCGCTGCAGGTGATACAGGAACAGGTTGGTCACGATGTGATCGGAGTTCCAGCTGTGCGCCGGCGCGCAGCGCTCGTAACGGCCGGACTCGAGTTTCTGGCGCAGCAGCCCGTAGTGCTCGAGATAGTTGACCGTCTCGAGCAGCGTGAAGCCGAACACCGCCGAGATGACGATGTAGGGAATCAAGGCCCAGCCGAAGACCGCGATCAGCGCGCCGTAGAAGACCGCCGACATCGCCCAGGCGTTGAGGACGTCGTTGGACCAGTGCCACTTACTCTTGCCTGCGCGCTCGAGCCGCTTGGCCTCCAGCTCCCACGCCGACCTCAGTGATCCGAAGACGCTGCGCGGCAGGAACTCCCAGAACGTCTCACCGAAACGGGCCGATGCGGGGTCCTCGGGGGTCGCGACGCGGACGTGGTGTCCGCGGTTGTGCTCGATGTAGAAGTGGCCATAGCAGGTCTGTGCCAGCGTGATCTTGGCCAGCCACCGTTCCAGCGAGTCCTTCTTGTGTCCCATCTCGTGGGCGGTGTTGATGCCGACTCCGCCGAGCAGGCCGACGGACAGCGCCAGGCCGATCTTGGCAGGCCAGCCCAGTCCCCCGTCGAAGCCGAGCCAACTCAGATCCGACGCGGTGAACAGATAGGCGCCGACGATCACGCTGGCGTACTGGAACGGGATGTAGGCGTAGGTGCAGTAGCGGTAGTACTTGTCGTTCTCCAACCGCTCCATCACCTCGTCGGGCGGGTTCTGCCCGTCCGGCCCGAACTTCAGATCCAGTGCAGGCAGCAGGACGTAGAGCAGGATCGGCCCGATCCAGAACGGCACCTGCGCGGCGGCGTGCCAGCCCCATTGGTTGAACGCCCAGACCAGCGGCAGCATGACGAACAGTGCCGTCGGCGCGATCAAGCCCATCAGCCACAGGTAGCGCTTCCTGTCCCGCCACTGTGCGATGTCAGGTTCCGGTGTCGTCTGGGTGGTCATTGCCCGCCTCCTGGAGTGAGTGCCATCACGTCTTGAAGTTGACTATAAGCCGCAATTTGTCTGTTGTCTAGACACAAGAGAGGTATTTGTAAAGCAATCTTGGCGCGCGATGACGCGCGAGCGCCCAACCTTGTACGGTTTGGGCCCCCGCGATTTCGTACACGGGTTGCGCGCTCGCGCAGGTGTGGCGGGCTACGCCGAGAGTGTCTGGCTTTCGCGGCGGCCGAGCACCGAGTGACGGCGGCCGTAGAGGAAGTAGATGACGACACCGATCGCCATCCAGATCAGGAAGCGGATCCACGTCAGCGCGGTGAGGTTCAGCATCAACCACACGCACGCCACGATCGAGGCGATCGGTAACCACGGCACGCCGGGCACCCGGAAGCCACGCTCCAAGTCGGGCCGGGAGCGTCGAAGCACGATCACGCCCGCGGACACCAGCACGAACGCGAACAGCGTCCCGATGTTGACCATCTCCTCGAGCTTGCCGATCGGGAACACCGACGCGGTGATGGCCACCAGCACGCCGACGATCAGCGTGATGCGCACCGGCGTGCCGTGACGTCCGGTCCTGGCCAGCCCACGCGGAATCAAGCCGTCGCGCGACATCGCGAAGAACACCCGCGTCTGGCCGAGCACCAGCACGATCACCACTGTCGTCAGACCCGCGAGCGCACCGATCGAGATCACCTTTGCCGCCCAGTCGATCCCGTTGGCGCTGAATGCCGTTGCGAGGTTGGCTTTCTCCCCCGCCTCGCGCAGTTCGGTGTAGTGCACCATGCCGGTTAACACCAGGGCCACCGCGACGTAGAGCACCGTGACGATCCCGAGCGAGGCCAGGATGCCGCGGGAGACGTCGCGCTGCGGGTTTTTGGTCTCCTCCGCGGTGGTGGCCACGACGTCGAACCCGATGAACGCGAAGAACACGATGGAGGCGCCGGCCAACAAGCCGTACCACCCGTAGCTGCTGCCCTCGGCGCCGGTGATCAGCGAGAGCAGCGATTGGTCGGTCCCCCGTCCGCCTTCCCCGGGTTCGGCCGGCGGCACGAAGGGCGAATAGTTGGCCGCCTTGATGTAGAACGCCCCGACGGCGACGACCAGAAGCACCACGGCCACCTTGATCACGGTGATCGCCAGGCTGACGCCGGCGGAGAGCTTCGTCCCCAAGGCCAGGATGGTGGTGACGAAGGCGATGATCAGCAGTGCGCCCCAATCCAATTGCACCACACCGAGATCCGCTGTCCCGCCGCCGAACTCGAACACCTCGCCGAGGTAACTCGACCATCCCTTCGCGACCACCGCCGACGCGACCGCGAACTCGAGGATCAGGTCCCAGCCGATGATCCAGGCGATGAACTCGCCGAATGTCGCGTAGGAGAACGTGTAGGCGCTGCCCGCGACCGGAACCGTGGAGGCGAACTCCGCGTAGCACAGCGCGGCCAACCCGCAGGCGATCGCGGCGAGGACGAACGAGATCGAGATCGCCGGCCCGGTGATGTTACCGGCGGTCGAAGCGGTGATCGTGAAGATGCCCGCCCCGATCACTACGGACACCCCGAACACGGTGAGGTCCCACCAGTTCAGGTCCTTGCGTAACCGGGTGTCCGGGTCATCGGTGTCCGCGATCGACTGCTCCACCGACTTCGTCCGCCGAGCCATCGCACGTCCTCCCGTTGGGTCCGTTTCGGCAATCTACCGAGTACCGTGCACCCAATGGGGCGGAGTTATAAACACGTGGCCGTGATCGGGGGCAGTCTCGCGGGCATGTGCGCGGCCCGGGTCCTCTCGGACGTCAGCGATCGGATCACCATCTACGAACGCGACGACCTGCCCGACGATCCCGCCAACCGCGCGGCCGTGCCGCAAGGCCGCCACGTGCATCTGCTGATGGCCCGCGGCGCCGAGGAGTTCGAAAGCCACTTCCCCGGCCTGCTCGCCGACATGGTGGCCGACGGGGTGCCGATCCTGGAGAACCGGCCCGACTGCATCCACTTCGGCGCGGCCGGCCACGTGCTCGGCACCGCACACCGGTTGCGCGACGAGTTCACCGCCTACGTGCCCAGCAGGCCGCAACTCGAATGGCAGATCCGCAAGCGGGTGAAGAACATCGACAACGTCGACTTCGTGCACGCCGGCGTCGTCGAACCCGTCTACGACGCCGCGCGGGAGCGGGTGACCGGTGTGCTGCTCGATTCGGGTCAGATCGTCGACGCCGATCTGGTGGTCGACGCCGCCGGCCGAGGCACCCGCCTGCCCGCGTGGCTGGAGAAGTGGGGTTACTCGCGGCCGGCCGAGGAAACGGTCGACGTCGGCATCGCCTACGCCAGCCACCAGTTCCACGTCCCCGAGGGCCTACTGGCCGAGAAGGTCGTGGTTGCAGGTGCTTCGCGAGAACAACCGCTCGGCATCGGCATGCTGTTCTACGAGGACGGCAACTGGAACGTCACAGCCTTCGGTGTGGGCAAGGTGCCGCCACCACAGACCGTCGAGCAGATCCTCGACCTGGCCGACGAGATCCTGCCACCGCACGTGTCGTCCGCGCTGCGCCAGGCCACCCCGCTGGGCGAGACGGCGTTTCACCGGTATCCGACGAGTCGGTGGCGCCGCTACGACACCCTGGAGCGCTTCCCGGCAGGCATCATCCCGTTCGGGGACGCCGTGGTCAGCTTCAACCCGACATTCGGCCAGGGTATGACCATGACGGCGATCCAGGCCGGCAACCTGCGATCCGTGCTGGCATCCGGGGATCCTGACCTGGCCGGTCGGCTCGCGAAGGCGACCGCCAAGACGACGTGGCCGGTCTGGGTGATGACGGCCATCGGCGATCTTTCGCTGCACAATGCGACCGGCGAGTCGAAGTGGTGGTACAAGCCGGTCGGCGGGCTGTTCGATCAGTTCCTCGGCGCCGCGGAGACCGATCCCGTTCTCGCCGAGTGGTTTCTACGCCGGTTCAGCCTGCTCGACAGCCTCTACATGGTGCCGTCGCCGCGACTGGTGGGCCGCACCATCCGGCACAACCTGCGGCTGTGGCTGGCCGAGAAGCGGGCGGGCAAACAAGCGGTCAGGGTGCCTCAATCGGCGTGAACCTCGCGCAAGCGGGTAATTTCGTGGCCATGACGGAGACGCGATGAGCGCGGGACTGTTCGGGCTTCTCGACGACGTCGCGGTGCTGGCACGGTTGGCCGCCGCATCGGTCGACGACATCGGGGCGGCCGCGGGACGCGCGACCGCCAAGGCGGCGGGCGTCGTCATCGACGACACCGCCGTGACGCCGCAGTACGTTCACGGGCTGGCCGCAGAGCGCGAACTGCCGATCATCAAGCGCATCGCGATCGGCTCCCTGCGCAACAAGCTGCTGTTCATCCTTCCCGCCGCGCTGTTGCTCAGCCAGTTCCTGCCATGGCTGCTGACGCCGCTGCTGATGCTCGGCGCGACGTATCTGTGCTACGAGGGCGCCGAGAAGGTGTGGGGGCGTATACGGGGCCACGACCACCACGCCGCCCCCGTCGCGGAGGTGGGTGAGGACGCCGAGAAGTACATGGTGACGGGCGCCATCCGCACCGATTTCATCCTGTCGGCGGAGATCATGGTGATCGCGCTGAACGAAGTGGCCGATCAGTCCTTCTGGCCGCGGCTGATCATCCTGATCGTCGTGGCGATCGTGATCACGATCGCGGTGTACGGCGTCGTCGCCGGCATCGTGAAGATGGACGACATCGGGCTGCGACTGGCTCAACGCAGTTCGACGTTCGCGCAGAAGATCGGCCGCGGCCTGGTGGCCGGGATGCCGAAACTGCTTGCGGCGCTGTCACTCATCGGCACGGTCGCGATGCTGTGGGTCGGCGGCCACATCCTGCTGCTGGGAACCGACGAGTTGGGCTGGCACCTGCCGTACGGCTTCGTGCACCACCTCGAGGAGATCGTCCGCGATGCCGTGGGCGGCGTCGGCGGCGTGCTGGCGTGGCTGGTCAACACGGCCGCGTCGGCGGTCATCGGCCTGGTGGTCGGCGCGATCGTCGTCGCGGTGGTGCATGTGTTGCCGTTCGGCCGCCGCCCCAAGGAGGACGCGGCGCACTGAGCGTTAGATGCCGACCGTCGCGCGGAACAGCTTCGTCGGTTCGGTGGCCGCCAGCCGGATCGGCCCCTCGTCGGCGGGCACCCACGCCGCGGATCCCCGGGTCAGCGTGACGGTGCCACCCTTGGCGTGCACCACCGTCGAACCCTCGGCGCACAGCAACAGCTGCGGACCGTCGTGCCGCGTGGGCGCGTCGATTTCGTAACCGAGCCTGTCGGCGTCGATGTCGAGCACCGACAGCGAAAACTCCTGAGCCGGTGTGCGGTACACCCATTCGATGCCGTCTTCGACGTTTTCGGGCCGGACCACCACGTCCTCGGCGGGCGTGAAGTCGAGCACCCGCAACAACTCGGGGACATCGACGTGCTTGGGCGTCAGCCCACCGCGTAACACGTTGTCGGAGTTGGCCATCACCTCGACACCGACACCGCTGAGATAGGTGTGCAGGTTACCCGCGGGCAGGTAGATGCCTTCGCCGGGACTCAGGGTGATGCGGTTCAGCAGCAGGGACGCCAGCACACCGGCGTCACCGGGATACCGTTCGCCGAGTTCGAGCACCGTCTTTGCCTCGGCCGCGAATTCGTCTCTGCCCGAACACACGTAGTGGATGGCCCCGTCGATCACCGCGGGCACCAAGACGTCGACATCGGGTTGCGGCGCGGTGATCCAGGTCGTGAACAGCGCGCGCAGTCCGTCACCGTCCGGTTGACCGGAGAGCAGGTTGACGAACGGATCGAGATCGCTGACCTCGAGCGCACGCATCAACTCGATGGTCCGGGCCACCGGCCGGAAGCCGGCGAGCGCCTCGAACGGCCGCACGGCGACGATCAATTCGGGCTTGTGGCTGGGGTCGCGGTAGTTGCGGTTGGGTGCCGAGACCGGGATACCGAGCCTGTTCTCCCGTTCATAGCCCTCCACCGCCTGCTCGGCGCTGGGATGCGCCTGCAGCGAGAGCGGCTCGTCAGCGGCCAGCACCTTGACCAGAAACGGCAGCGCCTCGCCGAAGCGCGCGCAGACCGCCGCGCCCAACTGCCCCTCGGGATCGTCACGCAGCGCATCCAGTAGCGAAAGCTCACCGGCTTCGGTCTCCAACATGGCCGGGTCACCGGGATGGGCGCCGAACCAGAGCTCGGCTTCGGGATGTGCTGTGGGACTGGGCTTTCCAGTGAACTCGGCAATGTCCGTGCGCGAACCCCAGGCATAGGTCCGCACCGCTCCGCGTAGCAAGTGCACTTGGCTAACCTCGAACTAGTTTCAGGTAGACGGCGGTCATCTCCAAGCGGACGGCGAGCATGGCCAACTGTTGTTCCATGCTGCCCGCCGCCGTCGACGCGTCCGGCACGGCTGCTGCCTCCGGCAGTTCCGGCACGTCCTGGGCGCTGATCACATCGACATCGTCCAGATCCGCGGCCCGGGCGGCGACGATCGGCTGCTCGGCATCGGTGGTGAGCACGAATGTGCGCATCCGCCGGGGAAGCGGACCGTCGATCTGTTCGTCGTGGAACATCGACCGCTCCCGGTCCGCCGCCGACGTGCCCCCCATGCCGCCGCGCAGCACGACGAGCGCATCGGCGAAGCCGGCGGCGGCCACGACCCGATGGGCGACGCGCAACATGGTGGCCGCGCAGTGCCGGGCCAGCGCCAGCGTCGCCGCGCTGTCGCCGGCCAGCACCACTTCGCGCTCCGACATCCGTTCGGCCAGTGTCTTGGCCGGATTGGTGAACAGCTCTCGGTTCGCGCTGTTGCGAAGCGCCTCGGCGTCGAGTTCGTCGGCCATCGCGTGGAGATCGACGTGCATGGTGGGGTCGACGACGTCGAGGGTGGCCAGGCCTGCGGCGAGGTAGCGCACGAACCCGAAGTCGTCGGGCACCCACACCCTGGGCGACAGCACCGCCGCCCGCCCGGCCGCGACGTCGCGCAGCGGCCCTTCATACGGCGCGGCGACCACGATGCGCGCCCCGCGGCGCACTCCGGTGGCGGCCGCGTTCACCAGAGCGGGATCGCCCGGGTCGTCGCCCGCGACGACCAAGACATCCAATGGGCCGATCCACGGCGGCACCTCGGAGGCGACGACGATGGGCGCGGCCACCGATCCGCCCCATGCCGAAGCGAGCAGCGATCCGGCCGTCTCCGCATTGCCGCGACCGGCGACCCAGATCACGGTCCGCGGTGTCCCGTCGGTGCGCAGCGAATCGAGTTCGCCCTCCGCGAGCGCGGCGGCGGTGGCACGCACCTGGGCGCCCGCCATCGACGCGGCGCGCAGCAGCCCGTCGCGGTCGGCGCCGAGCAGTGCGTCGACGTCGTCGAGGTCGATGATCGCGGCCGAAGGAGACGGCCCGGTGGTCACGTGACCACCTCGGAGTTGGACGGGAGTCGCCCACGGACGGTGTCGGAAACCTGTCCGACGATCCGGTCGACCTCGTCGGTGGTGCGGGCTTCGACGTTGAGTCGCAGCAGCGGTTCGGTGTTGGACATCCGCAGGTTGAACCAGGCGCCTTCACCGAGGTCGACGGTCACACCGTCGAGGTGGTCGATGGAGTGGATCCGGTTGCCGAACGCCTTGAGCACCTCGTCGACGCAGCGCTCGGCGTCGGTGACGGTGAAGTTGATCTCGCCGGACGCCTCGTAGCGCTGGTAGTCGGCCATGATCTCCGACAGCGGCCGGTGTTGTTCGCCGAGCGCGGCCAACACGTGCAGGGCGGCCAGCATTCCGGAGTCGGCGCCCCAGAAATCGCGGAAGTAGTAGTGCGCCGAATGTTCTCCGCCGAAGATCGCACCGGTCTCGGCCATCAGCGCCTTGATATAGGAGTGCCCGACGCGGCTGCGAACCGGCGTACCGCCGCGCTCCGTCACCAGTTCGGGCACTGCCCGCGAGGTGATCAGGTTGTGAATCACCGTGGCGCCGATCTCCCTGCCGAGTTCCCGCGCGGCGACCAACGCGGTCACCGCTGACGGCGAGACCGGATGCCCTTTCTCGTCGACGACGAAACACCGGTCGGCGTCGCCGTCGAACGCCAGGCCGATATCGGCGCCCGTCTGCAGGACGAAGGCCTGAAGATCGGTCAGGTTCGCCGGATCCAGCGGATTGGCTTCGTGATTGGGGAACGTGCCGTCGAGTTCGAAGTACAGCGGCTCCAGCGTGATACCCGAGATCGGTCCGAGCACCGCGGGCGTGGTGTGGCCTGCCATGCCGTTGCCCGCGTCGACGGCGACCTTGAGCGGTCGCAGGTCGGCAAGGCTCACCAGCGAGCGCAGGAACTCGCCGTAGTCGGCCAACACGTCGCGGTCGCTGATCGTGCCGTGCGCACCGTCGTAGCCGGGGACGCCGGCGATGACCTCTTCGGCGATGGTCGACAAGCCGGTGTCCTTGCCCACGGGTTTGGCGCCGGCGCGACAGAGCTTGATGCCGTTGTAGGCGGCCGGGTTGTGGCTGGCGGTGAACATCGCGCCGGGGCAGTCCATGAGGCCCGACGCGAAGTACAGCTGGTCGGTCGAGGCGAGTCCGATCCGCACCACGTCGAGGCCCTGGGCGGTCACGCCGTCGGCGAACGCGTCCGCCAGTGCGGGTGAGCTGGCCCGCATGTCGTAGCCGACGACGACCTGCGAGGCGCTGTCTCGGACGAGGCGGGCGAAGGCGCCGCCCACTTCGGCGACGAACGACTCGTCGAGTTCCGTACCGACCAGGCCGCGCACGTCATAAGCCTTGATGACGCGATGAACCGCCGCGGCGGGCCGGGACATTAGGACTCCTTGTGACACGGACTACTACTGGCGCCAGCCTAACGGTCCGGCCAGACGTGCACGTCGGCTAGTCGGTGGGGTCCGGCAGCACCCGCAGATGGCCTCGGCGGCGGCCGTTGGACTCGGGTCGCCTGGCAGGCGGCGCCATCAGCGAGCCTCCAGGTGCACCGGTGACGGGGTCGGAGAACCCGGTCGCCATCCGGTTGATCGGCGGAGCGACGTCGCGCCCCTCCCGGACCGCATCGGCCAGCGCGACGAGGTCGTCCTCGTCGGGGTGTGAGGGCAGCGGGCCGGCGTGACGCACCAGTTCCCAGCCGCGGGGCGCGGTGACGCGGCCGGCGTGCACGACGCACAGGTCCCATGAATGCGGTTCGGCCACCGTCGCGAGGGGGCCGACGACCGCCGTGGAGTCGGCGTAGACGAATGTCAGCGTCGCGACCGCATAGTGCGGACACCCGGGCCGGCAGCAGCGACGGGGAACGTTCACAGCGGAAGGCTATCGTGGCCGCACTCCGCATGCCGCCGGACACGCGCAGCCTGCCGACGGCCGATCTCGAACCGTTACGATCCAGTTCATCGCGCACGAAAGGAGCACCCAAGCGGTGGCCAAGCGTGGACACATGCGCGCGCGCCGGGGTCGCGGGATGCGCGGGCCGTTACTCCCCCCGACCGTGCCGGGCTGGCGCAGTCGCGCCGAGAGGTTCGACATGGCGGTGCTGGAGGCCTACGAGCCGATCGAGCGGCGTTGGCAGGACCGGCTGGCGACACTGGACGTCGCGGTGGACGAGATACCACGCATTGCGCCCAAGGATCCCGACAGTGTGCAGTGGCCGCCGGAAGTGATCGCCGACGGGCCGATCGCGCTGGCCCGGCTGATCCCGGCGGGCGTGGACGTCAGGGGGAACGCAACACGCGCGCGAATTGTGCTGTTTCGCAAGCCAATCGAGCGGCGGGCCAAGGATTCAGTCGAGCTCGAGGAGCTGCTGCATGAAATCCTGGTGGCTCAGGTCGCCACATATCTGGGCGTCGAGCCTTCCGTCATCGACCCGACGATCGACGACGACTGATCTCGCGGCTCAGATGATTCCGCGCTTGAGGCGGCGACGCTCGCGCTCTGACAGGCCGCCCCAGATCCCGAAGCGCTCGTCATGCGCCAACGCGTAATCCAGGCAGGCGTCGCGCACCTCGCAGCCCTGGCAGATGCGCTTGGCTTCGCGCGTCGAGCCGCCCTTCTCCGGAAAGAACGCCTCGGGGTCGGTTTGGGCGCACAGCGCCTTCTCCTGCCAGAGTTCGTCCTCCGGTGTCAGTGCCGGCGCCACATCGATCGGGTCGGGCACCAAACTCAGCTGGGGACGCCGGGGCGTCTCAACCGGTGCCGGTTCCGAATGGGCGTGCGGCGCGCTGTCTACTGAGCCGAAGACTCGGCTGTCGAACCGAACCAGACGATCGAAATCGCCGTACTCAAAAGACATCTTCCGCCTCCTCACCTGGTCTCGTTGATCCCCTATAAGTGGCCCGCAGAGATGCGGAACACTTCCAATTCGAACAAGTGATCGAATCTCGGTCTGCGGCACCGGAACCGGATGGCCTACCGGGAAATGACACTGCTGTGATTACACACGCGTCAGTCGCCCTGGTCAAGCTCTAGAACAGGAATTCATACCATTCCGTGATCGAAATACGGCGAGTCGTGACCTCGGCGTGTCCATCACACTCCCGCCCACCGGCCCGGGCCGCCACTCCTGCCCGTACCGAATTCGGTTGGACGGCCTACGCTCGGTCGATGTGAAGGTCACCGTACTGGTCGGCGGCGTCGGCGGCGCCCGCTTCCTACTTGGCGTGCAACATCTGTTGGGGCTTGGGCAGTTTGGTGGCGCTAAAGGTACTGCTGGGACTGATGATACTGCTGAGCACGAACTGGCTGCAGTGGTCAATGTGGGTGACGACGCGTGGATGTTCGGCGTGCGGATCTGTCCGGACCTCGACACCTGCATGTACACCCTCGGCGGAGGTATCGATCCCGAACGCGGCTGGGGACATCGCAACGAAACCTGGCATGCCAAGGAGGAACTCGCGGCCTACGGCGTGCAGCCCGATTGGTTCGGCCTCGGCGACCGGGACCTGGCGACACATCTCGTCCGCAGCCAGATGTTGCGCGCGGGCTATCCGCTGTCGCAGGTGACCGAGGCGCTGTGCGCGCGATGGGCCCCCGGGGCCAGGCTGCTGCCCGCCAGTGACGACCGCAGCGAAACCCACGTCGTCATCACCGATCCCGGACCCGGCGAGTACGCCGGCGAGAAACGTGCCATCCACTTTCAGGAGTGGTGGGTGCGATACCGGGCGAAAGTACCAACGCACAGCTTCGCTTTCGTCGGCGCCGAAAAAGCCACTGCCGGACCCGGCGTCGCCGAGGCCATCGAAGCCGCCGACGTCGTGCTCATCGCGCCGTCCAACCCGGTGGTGAGCATCGGCGCGATCCTGGCCGTACCCGGTATCCGCGGCGCGCTGCGTTCGACACCGGCGCCGGTCATCGGCTACTCCCCGATCATCGGCGGAAAGCCGTTGCGCGGCATGGCCGATGAATGCCTGTCGGTGATCGGCGTGCCGAGCACGTCCGAAGCCGTCGGCAGGCACTACGGCGCGCGCTCCGGTGTCGGCATTCTCGACGGCTGGTTGGTGCACGAGGGAGACGGCGCGGCGGTCGACGGTGTCGAGGTGCGTGCGGTGCCACTGCTCATGACCGATCCTGAGGTCACCGCCGAGATGGTTCGCGCCGGAATGGATTTGGCAGGCGTGAAGCCATGAGCGGCGACCATGGCTCAACGGCGCCGCCGAGCGGCGACCCCGGCTCAACGGCGCCGCCGAGCGGCGACCATGGCTCGGCCGCCGCGGTGGCGCTGCTGCCCATTGCGGGGTTGCCCGAGTTCCGCCCCGGCGACGACCTCGCCTCGGCGATCGCCGAGGCCGCGCCGTGGCTGCGCGACGACGACATCGTCGTGGTCACCAGCAAGGTGATGTCGAAGTGCGAGGGCCGCATCGTCGACGCGCCGATCGACCCCGAGGAGCGCGACGTGCTGCGGCGCAGGCTCATCGACGCCGAGGCGGTCCGCGTGCTGGCGCGTAAGGGACGCACGCTGATCACCGAGAACGCGATCGGCCTCGTTCAGGCCGCCGCGGGTGTCGACGGCTCCAACGTCGACTCCGCCGAACTCGCGCTGCTTCCAACCGATCCCGATGCCAGCGCCGCGGCACTGGCGTCGGCGCTGCGCGAGCGGCTCGGCGTGACGGTCGGCGTCGTCGTCACCGACACCATGGGCCGGGCCTGGCGCAACGGGCAGACCGACGTGGCGATCGGCGCGGCCGGCGTGACCGTGCTGCACGGTTACGGCGGTTCGGTCGACCGGCACGGCAACGAACTGATCGTCACTGAGATCGCGGTCGCCGACGAGATCGCCGCGGCAGCGGATCTGGTGAAGGGCAAGCTGACCGACATCCCGGTCGCGGTGGTGCGCGGGTTGCGGCTGCCCGACGACGGTTCCACCGCGCGCCGGCTGGTTCGGGCGGGCGAGGAGGACCTGTTCTGGCTCGGCACCGAGGAGGCGATCGCGCTCGGCAGGAGTCAGGCGCAGCTGCTGCGCCGGTCGGTGCGGCAGTTCACGGCCGAGCCCGTGGACGCCGAGCTCGTGGAATCCGCTGTCGCCGAGGCCCTCACTGCGCCGGCGCCGCATCACACCCGACCGGTGCGGTTCGTGTGGCTACAGGATCCCGCCCGACGGGAGGTCCTGCTGGATCGGATGAAAGACAAGTGGCGCGCCGACCTCACCGCCGACGGGCGCGCCGCCGACGCCGTCGAGCGTCGCGTCGAACGCGGCCGGATCCTCTATGACGCACCAGAGGTCGTCATCCCATTTTTGGTGCCCGACGGCGCGCACGACTATCCGGACGCCGACCGCACGGCCGCGGAGCACACGATGTTCACCGTCGCGGTCGGCGCGGCGGTGCAGGCGCTTCTGGTGGCGTTGGCGGTGCGGGGTGTCGGGAGCTGCTGGATCGGGTCGACGATCTTCGCCCCCGACATCGTCCGTGAGGAGCTCGACCTGCCCCACGACTGGGAACCGTTGGGCGCGATCGCGATCGGCTACGCGCAGGACGGGCCGTCCGGCCCGCGGCCTCCCGTGCCGACCGACGAACTGCTGGTGCGCAAGTGAGCCTGCACGCATCAGCGGTGGAGGTGCTGAGCCGTTGGCGCGCACCGGATCCCGCACAGGACACCCTGCGGCACGCGGTGCTGGCGTTCTTGGCGGCCCGACCCGACGGTTGCCTGCGTGAATGCGTCGCGGGCCACGTCACCGGGTCGGCCCTCGTGCTCGACCACGCCGGGACCCACGCACTGCTGACACTGCACCCCCGGTTCGGGCGATGGCTGCAACTCGGCGGGCATTGCGAGCCGACCGATCCCGATGTCGTGACGGCCGCACTGCGAGAGGCCACCGAGGAGTCCGGCATCGGTGGTCTCACGATCGACCCGACCATGGCCGCGCTGCACGTCCACCCCGTCACGTGCTCGCTGGGGGTGCCGACCCGTCACCTCGACATGCAGTTCATCGTCCACGCGCCCGTCGACGCCGAAACCGCCATCAGCGACGAGTCTTTGGACTTGCGGTGGTGGCCGCTGGACGCGCTGCCCGAGGATTGCGACTTCGGTCTCACCCAACTGGCGGCGGCCGCCCGCGCCAGGTGATTTCGGTGTCATCCGTTGCGCTCAGCGCAACCAACGACACCGAAATCGCGGGCTAGACGTCGGTCGAGAACCGGATCCCGCCGTCTGGGATCGTCACGCCCGGCCACACGCGTGCACCGCGCAACAGTTCGCAGCGGGCACCGATGTCGGCGCCGTCGCCGATCACGCCGTCGCGGATCAGCGCGCGCGGGCCGATGCGGGCCCCGAACCCGACGATCGAGCGTTCGATCACCGCGCCGGCGCCCACCCGCGCGCCGTCGAAGATGACCGCGCCGTCCAACCGTGCGCCCCCGGCGATCTCGGCACCTCGACCGACCACCGCGCCGCCGATCAGCAGCGCCCCCGGTGCGACGCTGGCGCCGTCGTGCACCAGCTTTTCACCGCGGTGCCCGCCCAGCGCGGGTGACGGCGCGATACCGCGCACCAGATCCGCCGACCCTCGCACGAAATCCTCCGGTGTGCCCATGTCGCGCCAGTAGGTGGAGTCGACGTAGCCGCATACCCGAAGCCCGTCGGAGAGCAGACCCGGGAACACCTCGCGTTCGACCGAAAGCGCCCGGCCCTTGGGGATGCGCTCGATCACCTCGCGCTTGAACACGTAGCAGCCCGCGTTGATCTGATCGGTTGGGGGGTCCTGGGTCTTTTCGAGGAAGGCGGTCACCATGCCGTCGGAATCGGTTGGCACGCAACCGAATGCCCGAGGGTCACCGACGCGCACCAGGTGCAGCGTCACGTCGGCGGCGTTGTCCTCGTGCGAGTTCAGCAGCGCGCGAAGGTCGGCACCCGACAACACGTCGCCGTTGAACACCAGCGCGGTGTCGTGGCGCAGCTTGCCCGTGACGTTGGCGATGCCGCCGCCGGTGCCCAGCGGTTCGGTCTCGACGACGTATTCGATCTGCAGGCCGAACTTGGATCCGTCGCCGAATTCGGACTCGAACACCGCGGCCTTGTACGACGTGCCCAGCACGACGTGCTCGATACCGGCCTCTGCGATGCGCGACAACAGGTGCGTCAGAAACGGCAAGCCGGCCGTCGGCAGCATCGGCTTGGGCGCGGACAGGGTCAGCGGCCGCAGCCGGGTGCCCAAACCACCGACGAGGATGACGGCATCGACGTGTGCGGGATTCACTTGCGCCGTCCTTTCGCCCGGTTGCGTCGTGAGCTGCGGACCACCAGGCCCGCACGCGCGGCGAGCGAGCTTCGGATCGTCCACCGCAGCGGACCCTGCCACCACCTGGGGTACCGATCCGCGAGGAAAGTGTAGGTGCTGGTGTGATGGGCGGCCAAGTTGCGCGCGGGGTCCTTGCCGGTCGCGTGCCCCTTGTCGTGCAAAACCTCGGCGGCCGGCACATACACGTTCTGCCAGCCCGCCCGCGACAGCCGATCACCGAGGTCGACGTCCTCCATGTACATGAAGTAGCGCTCGTCGAAGCCCGAGATCTCCTCGAACGCCGACCGGCGCAGCAACAGACACGATCCCGATAGCCAGCCGACGGCGCGTTCGCTGGGCTCCCGGCGCTCCTGGCGGTATTCGGCGGTCCACGGGTTGGACTTCCAGAACGGTCCCACGACGGCGTGCATCCCGCCGCGCACGAGGCTGGGCTGGTGCCGCGCCGATGGATACACCGAACCGTCCGGGTCGCGGATCAGCGGGCCGAGCGAACCCGCATGCGGCCAGCGGGCAGCGGCCTCCAGAAGGATGTCGATGCTCCGCGGACCCCACTGCACATCGGGGTTGGCCACGATGAAGAAGTCGTTGTTGTCCGAGTCCGTCAGGTACTCCGCGACCGCGCGGTTCACCGCGCTGCCGTATCCGAGATTGCCGCCGGTGGGCAGCAATCGGACGTTGGGATAGCGTGCGAGCGCCTCTTCGGGTGCGCCGTCGGTCGAGCCGTTGTCGGCCATCACCACTGTCATCGGCCGGTCGGTGGCGTGCGACAGCGTCGCCAGGAAGCGGTTGAGGTGTGGACCCGGCGAGTACGTCACCGTGACGACGACCAACTCGTCACTCATGTGCCACCCGTTCCGAACTCACGGCGTCGAGGGTATCGGGCCGCCACGCCCGTACCGCGACAGCGCATCCGCGAGCGCCTCGCGCCACGGTCGCAGCGGGGTGAGGCCGGCATCGGCGGACCCCCGGCCCGACAGCGCGGTGTACGTCGGGCGCTGCGCGGGCCGTGGGTTTTCGGCGCCCGCGACGGGCCGCACCCGCCCGGGGTCTGCGCCGACGGCCTCGAAGATCGCGCGCGCCTGGTCGTAGCGGCTGGCCTGCCCGTCGTTGGCGGCGTGTAGCACCGGTGCGCTGATCGCGCTGTCGGCGATCTCCAGCAGCGCCGCGGCGAGGTCACCGGCGTAGGTCGGGGATGCGGTCTGGTCGGCCACCGCCTCGACCGTGTCGTCGCCGGCGGCTTTTCGGCGCATGGTCACGACGAAGTCCGTACCGTCGCCGCCTTCGTACACCCACGACGTGCGCACGACGTGCGCGCCGGGCAGGGCGGCCAACACGGCCCGCTCCCCGGCGAGTTTGGTGCGGCCGTAGACGTTCACCGGCGCGGTCTCGTCGTCGATCTCATACGGGCGCCGCGCTGTGCCGGGAAACACGTAGTCGGTCGAGATGTGGATCAGGCGGGCGCCGACGGCGGCGCACGCCCGCGCGAGGTGAGCCGGCCCGTCGGCGTTGACCGCGTGCGCACGGTCCTGTTCGGTCTCGGCCACGTCCACGTTGGTGTACGCGGCGCAGTTGATCACCACGTCACCGGATTCGATGACACGCTGGGCGGCCGCCGCACCGGTGATGTCGAGCTCCGACGACGTCAGCGCCAGCACCTCGCGACCTTGCTGACGGGCCTGAGCTGCGAGAACCCGACCGACCATGCCGCCTGCGCCGGGAATGACGATCCGGGCCGGCTCGCGAGAAGTCATGGTCACGAGTCTGGCACGCCGAGGCGCGCTACCCGCTTCGTGCCCGTCTCGCCAGTAGCCTGGGCTGATGCCCGGTCGAATGCTCCGTGTCATCGCCGTGTCCGCGGCCTTGGCGATCGTGGTCGGTACGGGCGTCGCGTGGGGCAAGATCCGCTCGTTCGAATCCGGTATCAACCACATCTCGTCGATCGCGCTGGGCGAGGGCGGCGAAGACGGCGCGATCGACATCCTGCTCGTGGGAATGGACAGCCGCACCGACGCGCACGGCAATCCCCTGTCCCAGGAGGAGCTGGCGACGCTGCGGGCAGGCGACGACGAAGCCACCAACACGGACACGATCATCCTGATCCGCGTCCCCAACAACGGAAAATCCGCGACCGCCATCTCGATCCCCCGCGACTCCTATGTCGAGGCACCGGGAATCGGCAAGATGAAGATCAACGGCGTGTACGGCTCGGAACACCTCGAGAAGATGACCGAACTCGTCGAGCAGAAGGGCGTGGACCCGACCGAAGCCGAGCCGCAGGCCAAGGAAGCCGGGCGCGAGGCCCTGATCAAGACCGTGGCCAACCTCACCGGCGTCACCGTCGACCACTACGCCGAGATCGGGTTGCTGGGCTTCGCGTTGATCACCGACGCCCTCGGCGGCGTCAACGTGTGTTTGAAAGAGCCCGTGTACGAACCGCTTTCGGGAGCCGACTTTCCTGCCGGCTGGCAGAAGCTCAACGGCCCGCAGGCGCTGAGCTTCGTCCGGCAGCGCCACGATCTGCCACGCGGCGACCTCGACCGGGTGACGCGTCAGCAGGCGGTGATGGCTTCCCTTGCGCACGAGGTGATCTCCGGCAAGACGCTGTCGAGTCCGGCCACCTTGAACCGCCTGCAGGATGCCGTGCAGCGCTCCGTCGTACTCTCCGACGGTTGGGACGTCATGCAATTCGCCGAGCAACTGCAGAAGCTGGCCGCGGGCAACGTCGCGTTCGCCACCATTCCAGTGCTGCAGGAGAACGGTTGGAGCGACGACGGGATGCAGAGCGTCGTGCGCGTGGACCCCAGTGAGGTCAAGAGCTGGATCGAAGGCCTGCTGGACGAGCAGGACGAAGGTAAGACCGAGCAGATCGCCTACACGCCCGACAAGACCACCGTCGAGGTGGTCAATGCCACCGAGGTCAACGGCCTGGCCGCCGCGGTGTCGCAGGTGCTGACCAACAAGGGGTTCACCCCCGGCGCGACGGGCAACCACGAGGGCGACCCGGTGGCCAGCAGCCAGGTGCGCGCCAACAAGGCCGATGACCTTGGCGCACAGGCTGTCTCGAAGGATCTGGGCGAGTTGGCGATCGTCGAGGACCCGTCGGTGGCCCCGGGGCACGTGCGCGTGGTGCTGGCCGACGACTACACCGGTCCGGGTTCGGGCCTGGACGGCAGCAACGTTCCGACGCTGACCACCGATTCGGTGGCCGTCGGGTCGACCGAGACCGCTCCGCCGCCCTCGCCGATCCTGACCGCCGGATCCGACGACCCGGAGTGCGTCAACTAACGTCGACGAGCGTGACGACCCTCAGTGGGGCAATCCTCGACCCGCTCATGGCCTCCGACCCCGCGGGCCCCCGCATCACCTACTACGACGACGCGACCGGCGAGCGCATCGAGTTGTCCACCGCCACGCTCGCGAACTGGGCCGCCAAGACCGCCAACCTGTTACGCGACGAGTTGGGCGCAGGCCCGTCGTCTCGCATCGCGGTTCTGCTGCCCGCGCACTGGCAGAGCGCCGCCGTGTTCTTCGGTATCTGGTGGATCGGCGCCGAGGTGGTGCTCGGGGACGCATCGGTGGACTCCGCCGACGTCGCGCTGTGCACCGCGGACCGGTTGGCCGAGGCCGACGAGGCCGTCGGGATGGGCAGCGGAATAGGTGAGGTCGCGGTGCTGTCGCTGGACCCGTTCGGCAAGCCCGCGGCCGATCTGCCTGTCGGTGTCACCGACTACGCCACCGCGGTGCGGGTACACGGCGACCAGATCTCACCGGAGCGCATGCCCGGCCCCGCGCTCAACGGCCGCGGCGTCGACGAGGTGCTCGCCGCGGTTCGCCAATCCGCCTCAGCACAGGGTTTCACCGCATCCGACCGGGTGCTGTCCAGCGCCGGATGGGATAGCGCCGACGAGCTCGTCGACCACATGCTGGCCGTCTTCGCCGTCGGCGCCTCGCTCGTGCAGGTGGCCAATCCCGATGCCGCGCTGGCCGACCGTCGCAGGGCCACCGAGAAGGTCACCAAGGGCTGAGGAGCCATTTCGGCGGAATCGGGCTTTCGCCGACGCTGATGCCCCCGCAGTGCCACGCTGGAGGGCGTGATCGACCGGCGCGAATTCTTCGTGCTGTCGGCGGGCGTGGCGGCCGCCGTCGTGGGCGGGTGTTCTTCGCGGACGCCCGAGCCGGCGTCGGCCGATCGGGCCTCGGACCCGGGATTCGACATCACGTTCACCCCGGCGGAGATGGACGTCGACCTCGGCGGGGTCACGCTGCGCACGTGGGCGTACGGCGACCGGGTGCCCGGCCCGGAGATCCGCCTCCGCAAAGGCGAGAGGATGCGCGCACAGCTGGACAACAGGCTGCCCGCCCCGACCACCATCCACTGGCACGGTTTGGCCATCCCCAACGCGATGGACGGCGTGCCGGTGTTGACGCAGCCCGCCGTGCCCGCGGGCCAGTCGTTCACCTACGACTTCGTCGTGCCCGACGCCGGGACGTACTGGTACCACTCCCATGAGGGCACCCAACTCGACCGCGGGCTGTACGGCCCACTGATCATCGAAGACCCCGCCGACGGCGCCGACTACGACGACGAACTCGTCGTCGTGCTCGACGATTGGGTCGACGGCACCGGCCGCACCCCCGACCAGGTCCTAGCCGAACTGAACAAGGCGGGCATGCCGGCCATGCCGAACATCCCGGACGCCGGCATCACCCCGGCCACCCCGCTCGGCGACGACGGCGGTGACGTCACCTACCCCTACTACGTCATCAACGGACGCGTGACCGCCGATCCGCAGATCGTCGATTACCGTGCCGGACAACGTATCCGGCTGCGAATCATCAACGCCGCTTCGGACACCGCGTTTCAGGTCGGCGTGCCCGGCCACCCGCTGCGGGTGATCGCGACCGACGGGTTCCCGGTCGAGTCCCGGCAGGCCGATTCGGTCATCCTCGGGATGGGAGAACGGGCCGATGCGATTGTCACCCTGCAGGCGTCGGCGCCCGTCGTGGCCGCGGCGTACCGCAAGGACGGCTACGCGCGCCTCGACATGCGGGTCGACAACAAGGCCGGCGCCGGCAACATCGACGACTATGTCGCGACGCTGCGGACCCAACCTCCGCTCGACACCGCGACGCTGGCGGCCGCACCCGAGGTGAACCTGCCCGGCCGCGCCGCCCAGCAGGTCATCGACATGCGGTTGGCCGGTCCGGTCAACGGCTACACCTGGACGATCAATCAAAAGCGCTACGACCCGCCCCGCGACGGATACGCGGTCACGCGCGACCAACGCGTGCGCATCCGCTATGTCAACGAGTCGAAGATGTTCCACCCCATGCACTTACACGGGCACACGTTCCAGGTGATGGGGGCCGACGGCCCGCGGGCCCGCAAGGACACGGTGCTCGTCGCGCCGCTGCGCACCGTCGACATCGACTTCGACACCGACAACCCCGGGCGGTGGATCACCCACTGCCACAACACGTATCACCTCGAGGCGGGGATGGCCACCTTCATCGAGTACACCTGAGCGGTGACTACTTCAGCAGTGCGCGGGACATCACCACGCGCTGAATCTGGTTGGTGCCCTCGTAGATCTGGGTGATCTTGGCGTCGCGCATCATTCGCTCGACCGGGAAGTCGGTGGTGTAGCCGTAACCGCCGAACAGTTGGACCGCGTCGGTGGTGACCTCCATCGCGACATCGGAGGCGAAGCACTTCGAGGCCGAGGAGATGAACCCGAGTTCGGACTCACCGCGTTCGGCCCTGGCCGCGGCGGAGTACACCGTCAACCGCGCGGCCTCGATCTTCATCGCCATGTCGGCGAGCATGAACTGCACCGCCTGGAAGTCAGCGATCGGCTTGCCAAACTGCTTGCGCTCCTTGACATATACGATCGACGCGTCGAGTGCGCCCTGAGCGATGCCGACCGCCTGGGCGCCGATCGTCGGCCGAGTGTGGTCCAAGGTGGCCAGCGCGGTCTTGAAACCGGTGCCCTCCTCGCCGATGATCCGGTCGGCGGGGATCCGGCAGTCCTCGAAGTACAACTCTGTGGTGGGCGATCCCTTGATGCCCATCTTCTTCTCCTTGGCGCCGATGGAGAAGCCGGGATCGTCCTTGTGCACGACGAACGCCGATATGCCGTTGGCCCTCTTGTCCGGATCGGTCACCGCCATCACCGTGTACCACGTCGACTGGCCGCCGTTGGAGATCCAGCACTTGGCGCCGTTGAGCACCCACTCGTCGCCCTCACGTCGGGCCCTGGTTCGCATCGATGCGGCGTCGCTGCCGGCCTCGCGCTCGGACAGCGCGTACGACGCGACGGCCTCACCGGCGGCGATCGACGGCAGCACCTGCTTCTTGAGCTCCTCGCTGCCGCGCAGCAGCAGTCCCATGGTGCCCAGCTTGTTGCAGATCGGGATCAGCGACGACGATGCGCACACCCGCGCGACCTCTTCGATCACGATGCAGGCCGCGATGGAGTCGCCGCCCTGACCGCCGTACTCCTCGGGGATGTGGATGGCGGCCATCCCCGACGCAGTCAGCGCCGCCAGCGCCTCGTCGGTGTAGCGCGCCTTCTCGTCGACGTCGGCCGCGTGCGGGGCGATCTCCTTCTCACAGAGATCGCGCAGCACCGCACGCAGTTCGTTGTGCTCGTCGGAGAGCTGAAAGAGGTCGAATGACGGGTTGCCGATGGCCATGAAAAACTCCTTGCTACTCGCCGGTAACCCTACTCCCGCGGGTCCGGCACCCTATTCGCCGAGGAGGCGGTCGCGCAGCGCCGCGTCCTTCTGCAGCACCGTGTCGTGCAGGTCGGCCTGGAACTGTACGACCCGCTTGCGCAGCGCCGCGTCCGCCGACCCGAGGATCCGCACCGCCAGCAAGCCCGCGTTGCGGGCGCCGCCGATCGACACCGTGGCCACCGGCACGCCCGCGGGCATCTGCGCGATCGACAGCAGCGAGTCCAGCCCGTCGAGCTTGGCCAGCGGCACCGGCACGCCGATGACAGGCAGCGGGGTCGCCGAGGCCACCATGCCCGGCAGATGCGCCGCCCCGCCCGCCCCGGCGATGATCACCTCGATGCCGCGGTCCGCGGCGCTCTGGGCGTACTCGAGCATGCGGACCGGCGTGCGGTGTGCGGAGACGACGCCGACCTCGAAGGGCACATCGAACTCGGCCAGCGCGTGGGCGGCGTCCTCCATCACCGACCAGTCGCTGTCGCTGCCCATGATCAGGCCGACCCGCGGCGCAGCAGCACTACTCATGTGGATCCCATCCATCCGTCCATTCCGCGTGCGACAACCAGTGTGCCGCCCTGGCCGCGCGTTCGCGTACATCGGCCACGAACGCGTCGTCGTCAAGAGAACCGGAGGGCGCGCCGAGGAGGTTGACGTGACCGATCTTTCGACCGGGCCGCTCGGCCTTGCCGTACAGGTGCACCTTCGCGTCAGGCATCCTGGCGAACAGGTGGTGCAGCCGCTCGTCCATCGCCATCGCCGGTGTCTGTTGTGCGCCAAGCACATTGGCCATCACCGTGACCGGGACGATCTGGGCGGTGTCGCCGAGCGGATAGTCGAGGACCGCACGCAGGTGCTGTTCGAACTGGCTGGTCTGCGCACCGTCCATGGTCCAGTGCCCGGAGTTGTGCGGGCGCATGGCGAGCTCGTTGACGAGCAGGGCGCCGTCCACCGTCTCGAACAATTCGACGGCCAGCACCCCGACGACCCCCAGTTCGGAGGCCAGCCGCAAGCCCAATTGTCCAGCCGCTGAGCGTAACTCGTCATCGAGGCCCGGCGCCGGCGCGATCACCTCGACGCAGATGCCGTCGCGTTGCACGGTTTCCACCACCGGCCACGCCGCACCTTGCCCGAACGGCGAACGCGCCACCAGGGCCGCCAGTTCGCGCCGCATCGCGACCCTCTCCTCCACCATCACTTCCGCCCCGCCGTGTAGGTAGCGCTGCGCGGCCTCGCGCGCCTCGGCGACGTCGCCGGCCAGCGTGACCCCGCGGCCGTCGTAACCGCCGCGCACCGTCTTGACGACGAGGGGACCGTCGATCCGTGCGGCGAACGCGTCGATGTCGGACAGGTCGTCGACCGCCGCGAACCGCGGTACCGGCGCGCCCAGCGCCTCGAGCCTGCGGCGCATCACCAGCTTGTCCTGGGCGTGAATCAGCGCCGCCGGTGGAGGAGCCACGTTGACGCCGTCGGCCAGCAGCTTCTCCAGCAGTTCGGCGGGCACGTGCTCGTGGTCGAAGGTCAGCACATCGGCGCCGGAGGCGGCACGGCGCAACGCCTCGAGATCGGTGTGTGTGCCCAACACCACATCCGGGCTCACCTGCGCGGCCGGGTCGCCGGCGTCGACGGCGAGGACGCGCAGCGTCTGGCCGAGCGCGATCGCGGCCTGATGGGTCATCCTGGCCAGCTGACCACCGCCGACCATGGCCACCACCGGCGGCCCCTTGGGGTTCTGTGACACGTCTTCATGGTGTCATGACCACGCCGCGGGGTCGGTTCCGATGCACCGGCTGCGACCTGCATGAGTACACGTAGAGTGCGGTATTTCCGTACACTGCCCTGTTGTGTCCTTTACCGATGCGACGATCGCACGGCTGCCCCGTCCGGTACGGCCGTACTTCGAGCGGCATCACGAACTGATCAAGTTCGCGATCGTCGGCGCGACGACGTTCCTCATCGACACATCGGTCTTTTACACGCTCAAGCTGACGGTGCTCGAGCCCAAGCCGGTCACGGCGAAGATCATCGCGGGCATCGTCGCGGTGATCGCGTCCTACATCCTCAACCGCGAGTGGAGCTTCCGCGACCGCGGCGGCCGCGAGCGTCATCACGAAGCGCTGCTGTTCTTCGGCGTCAGCGGGGTCGGCGTGCTGTTGAGCATGGCCCCGCTGTGGATCTCGAGCTACGTGCTGATGCTGCGGGTGCCCGAAGTCAGCCTGACCGTGGAGAACATCGCCGACTTCATCTCGGCCTACATCATCGGCAACCTGCTGCAGATGGCGTTCCGGTTCTGGGCGTTCCGGCGCTGGGTGTTCCCCGACGAGTTCGGCCGCAACCCCGACCGGGCGATGGAGTCGCTCACCGCGGGCGGGCTCGCCGAACTCCTCGAGGACCACCACGAAGGTGTCGCCGCCGAGCACGCCGAGGGCAACGTCACACCGCTGCGCCGCCCCGGCCGACGCGCCGGACACGCCGCTCAGCTCGGCGACTCCTCCGAGCCCAGGGTGTCGAAGACCTCGTGATACAGCAGCGAGTGGACCCGTTCCACCCGCGGGATGTCGTCGAATGCGATCGGGTCTTGGGCCGCTGACTCGATGATCAACGTGCCGGTCCGCAGCATGCGGTCCAGCAGTGCGTGCCGGAACTCGACGCTGTTGATCCGCGCCAGCGGGATGTCGATTCCCGACCGGGTCAGCACCCCGTGCCGAAACATCACCCGGCGATCGGTGATCACGAAGTGCGTCGTCCACCAGCTCAGGAACGGCCAGATCGTCAGCCACCCGATGATCACCAGCCAGATCGCGCCGATCACGATCAGCACGACGTTGCGGGCGGTCTGATCCCACTCCATGGTGTTGACGTAGCCGGCGCCGAACGCGGCTAGCGCGGTCACCAGCAGCAACACCAGGACCGGACCAATCAGCCGCTTCCAATGCGGATGGCGGTGCAAGACCACCTGCTCGTCGGAGGCGAGCACGTTGTCGGGGTAACCCATGCGATGACCTTAAAGCGATTTCGGTGTCGTTAGTCGCGATGAGCGCGACGAATTACACCGAAATCACTGGTCGGGCCGTAGATGGACGATGTCTCCTGCGGAGACGGTCATCGACCGGCCGTCGGCATCGATGACCAGCCGACCCTGCTCGTCGACGTCTTGCGCCACGCCGATGACCTGCTGATCGCCGGGCAGCAGGGCGCGGACCCGCCGGCCCAGCGTGAGGCTGCGGGCGCGGTAGTCGGCGGCAAGGCCGGCGTCGGCGCCTACGGCGCGAGTCCACGACTCGACGCGGTTGCCCAGTTCGTGCAGCAGCCGCACGACCAGGCGTTGCCGATCGGGTGCCGGGACATCCAGGTCCACCAGCGAGGTGGCCCCCTCGACGCCGACGTCCTCACCGCGCAGCGAGACGTTGAGCCCGACGCCGAGCACGACGGCCTGTTGACCACCCGCGACCTCGGCCAGGATTCCGGCCAGCTTGCCGCCCCCGGCCAGTACGTCGTTGGGCCACTTCAGGCCGGCCGTGACACCGGTGTCGGCGACCGCGTCGACGACGGCCACGCCGGTCGCCAGCGGCAGCCAGCCCCAGGCGGAGCTGGGCACCCCGGTCGCGTCGATGCCCACCGACATCGTGATCTGCGCGAACGGCACCGCCGACCAGCTGCGACCCCGGCGGCCACGGCCCGCGGTCTGGTTCTCGGCGATCAGCACCGCGCCGGCGATGTCCTCGCCACCCCCGGCACGTGCGATCAGGTCGGCGTTGGTCGACCCGGTCTCGGCCACCACGTCGATACGCCGCCACGCGCGCGAACCCGCGAACACCTGCTCGCGCAGCACCTCGACGTCGAGCGGAGCCGGGCGCGCGGTCATCGGAATCGGACTCCCATCTGAAGACGCGTTCGGCCCTCACTACTACCACCGGCGGGTCTGCGCGCGGTGCGCAAGGCGTCCTTAAGGGGACCTTAAGGACGCGCCGTCGGTCGCGCGCCGGTCGTTCGTTAGCATCGACCACCATGACCTCCGTTCAGAAGCCGTCGGTCGAGCCGTCAGGCGAACACGAGATCGACATCCACACCACCGCGGGCAAGCTGGCCGATCTGCGCAGGCGCGCCGAGGAGACCTTGCACCCGGTCGGCGAGGAAGCGATCGAGAAGACACACGCCAAGGGCAAGCTCACCGCTCGTGAACGCATCCTGGCGCTGCTCGACGAGGGCTCGTTCGTCGAACTGGACGCGCTGGCCCGCCACCGCAGCACCAACTTCGGGATGGAGGCCAACCGCCCGCTCGGCGACGGCGTGGTGACCGGTTACGGCACCATCGACGGCCGTGAGGTGTGCATCTTCAGTCAGGACGCGACAGTCTTCGGCGGCAGCCTCGGCGAGGTGTACGGCGAGAAGATCGTCAAGGTGCAGGAATTGGCGATCAAGACCGGCAGGCCGTTGATCGGCATCAACGACGGTGCGGGCGCGCGCATCCAAGAGGGCGTGGTCTCACTTGGCTTGTACAGCAACATCTTCCACAACAACATCCTGGCCTCCGGCGTGATCCCGCAGATCTCACTGATCATGGGCGCCGCGGCGGGCGGCCACGTGTACTCCCCCGCGCTGACCGACTTCGTGATCATGGTCGACCAGACCAGCCAGATGTTCATCACCGGACCCGACGTCATCAAGACCGTCACCGGTGAAGAGGTGACGATGGAGGAACTCGGCGGCGCGCACACCCACATGTCGAAGTCGGGGCTGGCGCACTACGTGGCCTCCGGCGAGCAGGACGCGTTCGACTACGTGCGCGAACTGCTCTCGTACCTGCCGAGCAACAACTACGCCGACCCGCCGCGCTATCCGGAGGCGGTTCCCGAGGGGCCGATCGAGGACAACCTCACCGACGAGGACATTGAGCTGGACACGCTGATTCCGGACTCCCCGAACCAGCCCTACGACATGCACGAGGTCATCACCCGCATCCTCGACGAGGACGAGTTCCTCGAGGTGCAGGCCGGTTACGCGCAGAACATCATCGTCGGGTTCGGCCGCATCGAGGGCCGCCCGGTCGGCATCGTGGCCAACCAACCGACACAGTTCGCCGGCTGCCTGGACATCAACGCCTCGGAGAAGGCCGCCCGGTTCATCCGGACCTGCGACTGCTTCAACGTCCCGATCGTGATGCTGGTCGACGTGCCGGGCTTCTTGCCGGGTACCGGCCAGGAGTACAACGGCATCATCCGGCGCGGGGCCAAGCTGCTCTACGCCTACGGGGAGGCCACCGTCGCCAAGATCACCGTGATCACCCGCAAGGCCTACGGGGGTGCCTACTGCGTCATGGGGTCCAAGGAGATGGGCGCCGACGTGAACGTCGCATGGCCGACCGCGCAGATCGCGGTGATGGGCGCCTCGGGCGCCGTCGGCTTCGTGTACCGCAGCAAGCTCAAGGAAGCGGCGAAGAACGGCGAGGACGTCGACGCGCTGCGCCTGGAGCTGCAGCAGGAGTACGAGGACACCCTGGTCAACCCCTACATCGCGGCTGAACGCGGCTACGTCGACGCGGTGATCCCGCCGTCGCACACACGCGGTTACGTCGCGAACGCGCTGCGGTTGCTGGAACGCAAGATCACGCAGATTCCGCCCAAGAAGCACGGGAACATCCCCCTGTGAGCCCAAACAACGGCTCAGCACCCGCAGGCGACGGAGAGGCCGAAGTGACGGTGACGGACGAGCAGAGCGCCGCCAAGCAGGATCACGAGGCGCACATCCAGGTTGTCAGGGGTGAGCCGAGCCAGGACGAGCTCGCCGCGCTGATCGCGGTGCTGGCCGCCGCGTCGAGCGTGCCGTCCGAGCCGCGCGAGCAGGAAGAGAACCTCTGGGGTCATCCCGTCGACCGGCTGCGGTACACGCCGTTCAGCTGGCAGCGGGTGACGCTCGTGGAACGGGCACACATGCGCCGTCGATGACGCGCGTCGTCCTCGCCTCGGCGTCCTCCGGCCGTCGAAAAGTCTTGCGGCAGGCCGGAATCGATCCGCTGATCGTGGTGTCCGGCGTCGACGAGGACGCCGTCGTCGCCGGGCTCGACGCCGCGGCGACACCCGCGCAAGTGACGGTCGCCCTCGCCACGGCCAAGGCCGACGCCGTCGTCGCCGGACTCGATCCGGCAGTCCGTGCCGACTGCGTCGTGATCGGCTGCGATTCCATGCTTTTCCGCGACGGGACATTGGCGGGCAAACCCGCCTCTGCCGAGGCCGCACTCGCCGGCTGGCAGCAGATGGCCGGCTCCTCCGGTCGGCTCCACACGGGTCACTGCATGATCCGCTTGCAGGACAACGGCATTGTGTGCCGGCTGGCCGAAGCCGAGGCCACCACCGTGCACTTCGCGGTGCCGTCGAGGGCCGATCTCGAGGCCTACGTCGCCAGCGGCGAGCCGACGGCGGTGGCGGGCGGCTTCACCCTCGACGGTTTGGGCGGCTGGTTCATCGAGGGCGTGGACGGCGACCCGTCATCGGTGATCGGCATCGGACTGCCCCTGGTCCGCGGCATGTTCGAGCGCGCCGGGCTGTCGCTGGCCGACCTCTGGCGCGATAACCCGGTCACCTGACCCCACGGGGCACGCCTGCCTCGGTAGGCTCGGGTTCGTGCCTCTACCTGCCGATCCAGACCCTGCCCTGCAGTCATACGCCCATCCCGAACGCCTGGTCACCGCCGATTGGTTGTCGGCCAACCTGGGCAGGCCGGGACTGGCCATCGTGGAGTCCGACGAGGACGTGCTGCTCTACGACACCGGTCACATACCGGGTGCGGTCAAGATCGACTGGCACACCGACCTAAACGACCCGCACGTGCGCGACTACATCACCGGCGAACAGTTCGCCGACCTGATGAACCGCAAGGGCATCGCCCGCGACGACACCGTGGTGATCTACGGCGACAAGAGCAACTGGTGGGCGGCATATGCCCTCTGGGTGTTCACGCTGTTCGGCCACCCGGACGTCCGGCTCCTCAACGGGGGCCGCGACCTGTGGATCTCCGACGGCCGGGAAACCACGCTCGACGTGCCGAGCAAGACCAGCACCGGCTACCCCGTCGTGGAGCGCGACGACGCGCCGATCCGCGCGTTCAAGGAGGACGTTCTCGACGCGCTCGGAAAGGCGCCTCTGATCGACGTCCGCTCGCCGCAGGAGTACACCGGGGAACGCACCCACATGCCCGACTACCCCGAGGAGGGCGCGCTCCGGGGCGGCCACATACCGACCGCTCGGTCGATTCCGTGGGCCAAGGCTGCTGACGACAGTGGCCGGTTCCGCAGCCGTGCCGAGCTCGAGGATTTGTACGGCTTTTTGACCCCCGACGACGAGACGATCGTCTACTGCCGCATCGGTGAGCGTTCGAGCCACACCTGGTTCGTGCTGACCCACCTGCTGGGGCTGCCCGGCGTCCGCAATTACGACGGTTCGTGGACCGAATGGGGCAACGCCGTTCGGGTGCCTGTCGTGGCCGGGTCCGAACCAGGGGATGTGCCGGGCTCCTCATGAGTGCAATGCCGGCCGCGCTGGCGGAGGTGGTGACGGACTTCAAGGAGGTGCAGGGGCAGGACAAGCTGCAACTGCTCCTGGAGTTCGCCAACGAGTTGCCTTCGCTGCCCGCCGACCTCGAAGAGGCCGCGATGGAACCGGTGCCCGAATGCCAGTCGCCGCTGTTCCTGCACGTCGACGCCGACAACCGCGAGCATGTCCGGCTGTACTTCAGCGCGCCGGCAGAAGCGCCGACCACGCGTGGGTTCGCCGCGATCCTGGCCGTGGGGCTCGACGACCTCTCTGCCGACGAGATCCTGGCCGTACCCGATGACTTCTACTCTGAATTGGGGCTCGCTGCCCTGATCAGCCCGCTGCGGTTGCGCGGGATGTCGGCGATGCTGGCCCGCATCAAGAAGCGGCTGCGCTGAGAGTTCTCGGGCCGAGCGATCACTGGTGTACAGAATTTCCCGTACCTCGATGAGCGCTCGTCGAGCCGTGCCAGCAACTCCGGCTTATTACTCGCGGGTAAGGGACCGGCTCGCCGAGACCTCAGCAGGGCCGCATAAACTCCCTCCGTTACATTCTTAAAGACGTTTCTTAGACATGCCACCAGGAGGCGCAGTGCCCAGTCACGCCAGCTCGAAGATCTCCAAGGTGCTGGTCGCCAACCGCGGGGAGATCGCGGTCCGGGTGATCAGGGCCGCCAAGGACGCCGGGCTGCAGAGCGTGGCGGTGTACGCCGAACCCGACGCCGACGCTCCTCACGTACGACTCGCCGACGAGGCCTTCGCCCTGGGCGGGCAGACCTCCGCGGAGTCGTACCTGGTGTTCGAGAAGCTGCTCGACGCGGCGGCCAAGTCCGGCGCCAACGCGATTCACCCGGGCTACGGGTTCCTTTCCGAGAACGCTGATTTCGCGCAGGCGGTCATCGACGCCGGCCTGATCTGGATCGGCCCCAGCCCGCAGTCGATCCGCGACCTCGGTGACAAGGTGACCGCTCGACACATCGCCGCGCGCGCCCAGGCGCCGCTGGTGCCCGGCACCTCGGATCCGGTCAAGGACGCCGACGAGGTCGTCGCGTTCGCCAAGGAGTACGGCGTGCCGGTCGCGATCAAGGCCGCGTTCGGCGGCGGCGGCCGCGGCATGAAGGTGGCCCGCACCATCGAAGAGATCCCCGAGCTGTACGACTCGGCGGTCCGCGAGGCCGTCGCGGCGTTCGGTCGCGGTGAGTGCTTCGTCGAGCGCTACCTCGACAAGCCCCGCCACGTCGAGGCTCAGGTGATCGCCGACCAGCACGGCAACGTGGTCGTGGCGGGCACCCGCGATTGCTCGCTGCAGCGCCGCTTCCAGAAGCTCGTCGAGGAAGCGCCCGCGCCGTTCCTGACCGACGCTCAGCGCAAGGAGATCCACGAGTCGGCCAAGCGCATCTGCAAGGAGGCCGGCTACTACGGCGCAGGCACCGTCGAGTACCTCGTCGGCCAGGACGGGCTGATCTCGTTCCTCGAGGTGAACACCCGCCTGCAGGTGGAGCACCCGGTGACCGAGGAGACCTCGGGCATCGACCTGGTGCGCCAGCAGTTCCGCATCGCCAACGGCGAACCGCTCGACATCACCGAGGACCCGACGCCTCGCGGCCACTCCATCGAGTTCCGCATCAACGGTGAGGACGCGGGACGTGGCTTCCTGCCCGCCCCCGGCCCGGTCACGACGTTCGTGCCGCCCACCGGCCCCGGTGTGCGCCTGGACTCCGGCGTCGAGAGCGGTTCGGTCATCGGCGGCCAGTTCGACTCGATGCTGGCCAAGCTGATCGTCACCGGCGCCAACCGCCAAGAGGCCCTCGAGCGGTCCCGTCGCGCGCTGGACGAGTTCACCGTCGAAGGGCTGGCCACGGTCATCCCGTTCCACCGGGCGGTCGTATCCGACCCCGCGTTCATCGGCGACGACAACGGCTTCACCGTGCACACCCGCTGGATCGAAACCGAGTGGGACAACACGATCGAACCGTTCACCGGCGGCGATCCGATCGAGGAAGAGGACACCGTCCCGCGGCAGACCGTGGTGGTCGAGGTCGGCGGCCGCCGGCTGGAGGTGTCGCTGCCCGGCGATCTCGCGCTCGGTGGCGGCGGCGGTGCGGGCGGCGCCGGTTCCAATGTCGTGCGGAAGAAGCCGAAGGCCCGCAAGCGTGGCGGTGGCGGCGGAGCGGCGGCCTCCGGCGACGCCGTGACCGCGCCGATGCAGGGCACCGTGGTCAAGGTCGCTGTCGAGGAGGGCCAGGAGGTCTCCGCCGGTGACCTCGTCGTGGTGCTCGAGGCGATGAAGATGGAGAACCCGGTCACCGCGCACAAGGACGGCACGATCACCGGCTTGGCGGTCGAGCCCGGCGCGGCGATCACCCAGGGCACCGTCCTCGCCGAGATCAAGTGATTTCGGTGCGCAACCGATCGCGCAGCGAGCGTTAGCGCACCGAAATCGCCATGGAGCCCGTCGAAATCAACGCCGGCGCATGGTATTTGCGCGCGCCGCGCGATGACGAGCTGATCGACGACGCCCCCGCGCTCGCCGAGATGGGTGAGACCGATCCCGGTTACATCGCTCGTTGCCGCGCGCAGTGGTTGTCCGACACCGCATACACCTGGGCGGTGTGTGAACCGACCACCGGCGAGATGCTGGCCGAGATCAGGATCGACCCGCAGGCCGCGGTGGTGCACACGCGATTTCGCGACGGCTACGCCGATGCGGCCGCGATCGCCGAGCACTCCGTACGCCGCTTCGCGACGGCGATGCTGGGCCTCACGGTCACCTGATTGCCGGCTCGCCGGCGTGACCTGACATCACCTGACGTCGATGTCGCGACCCGTCGCCAGATCGGCACAATCGACCGCAACGACGTCGTCGCGCGCTGCCAGAAACGAGCGCGCGCCCTCGTCGCCGTGGACCTCTTCGAGCAGCGCGGCCCAGTGCCTGCGCGCGATCACCACGGGGTGGCCAGGCGATTGCCCGTAGCGTGCGCGCGCGATACCCGACTCCGACGCCACCGCCGCGTCCACCACCCGACCCACGACGTCCGCTCCGACATCGGGTGTGTCGACGGTGTGCAGCACGGCGTAATCGGCCTCGACCGCCGAGAGCCCGGCCCGCAGCGATGCCGACAACCCGTCCGCCCAGGCCTCGGCGAACACAGCGCGCGCAGGCCGGGGAACCTCGACCACCGCCGCACCCAGCACCACCACCACATCGCCACATCCGCCGTCCCTCAAGGCGTTGACCGCGGCTCTGAGCCATTCACCTTGAGCTGCAAGCACTTTGGGCATCCCGTAGCGGGTGCCCGCGCCTGCGGCCAGCACCACACCGGTGACCTTCAGCGTCATCGCGCACCCACTCTCCGATGTGACTCTAGTTTCGTCAAATTTGTCATGAAGTCAGGGGTTTTGACCGCTGTGACCAGCGGTTACGGCGGCGGTCTTGATAGCGATTGTGCATGGTCAGTTAGCAGCGTAGGGTTCAGTCCAGGTTGAGTTCACAGCCGAGCTGGAACGTCATCGACGTGCAAGGGCAGAACTCCCCGCCTCTGCTGCGACGGCTTTGAATACGCAGGGCCCAAATTTTTGACGTGAACCACAGTACGAATGAGACATTCACTGATGGAGTCACACATGTCTAATCCCGATTTATCAGTCGCTGTACAAGCGCAGTCCGACGAGACTCGCGACTGCCACACCGCGCACTTCGTGACCCGCCGGGTGCAGCCGGACACCGCGATCGTCAGCGCCCACGGTGAGATCGACGCCGCGAACTCCCAGGAGTTCGTCGACTACGCGATGCGCCACGCCGCAGAGCTCGAGCGCATCGTCGTCGACCTGTCGGGCGTCGAATTCTTCGGCACCGCAGGTTTCTCCGCGCTGCACACGCTCAACGTACGCACCGCAGGCGAGAAGATCGAGTGGGCGCTGTTGCCGAGTGCGTCGGTCAGCCGCTTGTTGCGCATCTGCGATCCGGATGCTGCATTGCCAGTCTGCGACAGCATCGAGACAGCGCTCGCGGATGGCAAGAGCACCAAGCCCCTACTGCAACTGGTCCCGGAGTCGAGCTAGGGATTTCGCGAGCAGGCGCGACACGTGCATCTGCGAGATACCAACGCGCTCAGCGATTTGCGTCTGGGTGAGTGACTCGAAGAAGCGCAGCAGCAACACGGTGCGTTCGCGTTCGGGCAGCGCAGCGAGCAAGGGCCGCAACGCTTCCCGATTCTCGATCTGGTCGAGGCCCAGGTCGACGTCGCCCAGTGTGTCGGCGATCGCGGGGGCGTCCTCGGTTCCGCTGCCGCCGCTGTCGATCGACAGCGTGTTGTAGGAGCTCCCGGCCACCAGGCCCTCGACGACCTCGTCGCGGTCCATGCCCAGCTCGGCCGCCAGCTCCGACGCCGTCGGGGCGCGGCCGAGCCGCTGCGACAACTCCGCGGTGGCGGCGCCGAGTCGCAGATGGAGCTCCTTGAGCCGCCGCGGCACCTTGACCGACCAACTGTTGTCGCGAAAGTGCCGTCGGACCTCGCCCATGATGGTGGGCACCGCGAACGAGACGAAGTCCGAGCCGGCCTCGACGTCGAAGCGGATCACCGCATTCACCAGCCCGACACGGGCCACCTGCACGAGATCCTCACGTGGCTCACCGCGCCCGTCGAAGCGCCGCGCGATGTGGTCGGCCAACGGAAGGCAGCGCTCGACGATGCGGTCGCGCTGCCGCTGGAACTTCGGCGAGTCCTCCGGCACGTTCTTCAGCTCGCGGAACATGTCGGCGACATCCGCGTACTCAGAGTTCGAACGCGACGACGAACCCTGTGACGTCGACGGCGTCACTGCAGCGTCGCTCGTCTCGTCGTCATGGAGATCCCGAACACCTGGGCGTTCTCGGGCCCGTGCCCGTTCTCGAAGGTTGTCACCTCGTCGGTCAGTGAACTCAGCACGTGCCAGCTGAAGCTACCGGGCGCCAGGATGTCGGAACTCTTACACGTGGTGGACGCATCGATGACGACGGCGTCGTCGCGTGGGTCGATGACGAGCAGCAGCACAGAGTTGGGTACTGCGGATCGGATCAGCCTGGTGCAGGCCTCGTCGACCGCGAGACGCAGGTCGGCGACGGCATCGAAGTCCAGGTCTTCGAAGGTCGCCACCGCGGCGACCAGGGTGCGCAGAACCGCAAGGTTCTCGAGTTCGGCGGCGACCCGGAGTTCCACCGACCGCGCGCCGTGCCCGTGCCCATTGTTCTTGTTGGCGACGTCGGCCATTTGACCTCCCGGCAATGTCGAAGCGAGATTACCCCAGGTCGGATCCCACCTAACCACGAGTACTCCGGTGACCCGCGAACGGCGACGTGTGCCGCACGCCGGCGCGGGTATTTATCCGGTCATGGCGAAGCTCCCACCCCGAACGCGACCGAGCAAACGGTGAACACGACTGTGAGCAGCGGCGTTTTGACGGCGCGACAAAGTAAGACTTCTCCATGGTGGGGGTTCAATACCCCCCTGCATCCAGGGGCCAAACATGCGACTTCGCCGTAGCGTCGTCAGCGGCCCCGGCCTGCGGAGGGTGCGTCGCGGTCGCGGGTTCTCCTACGAACATCCCGACGGCACCCCGGTCACCGACGAGAAGACCCTGCAGCGCATCAAGGATCTGGTCATCCCGCCCGCCTGGAAGAAGGTGTGGATCTGCCCCTACCCCAACGGTCACATCCAGGCGGTGGGCACGGACGCCGCGGGCCGGCGCCAGTACCTCTACCACCAGAGGTGGCAGGAGGAGCGCAACGAGGAGAAGTTCGACCGGGTCCTGGAGATGTCGGCCGCGCTGCCCGAGATGCGCAGGCGCATCGCCGCGGACCTGCGCCGCCGCGGGCTGCACCGCGACCGGGTGCTGGCCCTCGCACTGCACCTGGCCGATCTCGGATACTTCCGGGCGGGCTCTGAGCAGTACGCCGAGGAGAACAACTCGTACGGCATCGCGACGCTGCTTTGCGAGCACGTGACCCTGCAGCGCGACGCCATCGAATTCGACTTTCCCGCCAAGAGCGGCGTGCGGCGCACGCTGCTGATCGACGACCCCGAAGCGGTCCGCTCGATCCGCGCGCTGTTGCGCCGCCCGGAGCGCACCGAGCGGCTGCTGGTGTGCCGCAACGGTTCGAGCTGGATCGACATTCACGCCGACGACCTGAACACGCGGTTCAAGGAGCTCGTCGGGGATCGGTACACGGTAAAGGACCTGCGGACCTGGCACGGCACCGTGCTGGCGGCTGCCGCGTTCGTCGAGGCCGACCCGCCGGTCAACAAGACTGTGATCAAGCGCGTCGAGTCCGCGGTGATGAAGGAGGTCGCCGAGGAACTCGGCAACACACCCGCGGTGGCCCGAGGTTCCTACGTCGACCCGCGAGTCGTGCAGGCCTACGAGTCCGAGCTCACCATCGCCTCGGCCGCCCGACGCGCCGCGAAGATGAAGACCCTGGCCGAACGGCAGGAGGTGCTCGACCGCGGCACGGCCCGACTCATCCGCAAAGTTGCCAAAGGTCAGTAACCCGACGGGGTTCCGTTGCCCAGATAGGTCATCCCGGGCTCGAGCAACGCCGCATCGAGCAGGTTGCGGGTGTCGACGACAATGGCTCCGGGCGCGTGCTCGGCGATGTCGCTCCGTTCGGCAACCGGATAGACGCTGTCGACCGCGAAACGAACCGCGGAGCATTGTGCTCCACGTAGACGGCGGGTATGTCCAGACCGGGTCGCCGTCCCGCCATCGGCTCGTCAGCTCGATCTCTTCGTAAGCTTCAACACCCCAGATCGATCGGCTCGTCATACAGTTTGCCCACGAAACACCTTGCGCGCGTGGACAATCCCGTCCAGGTCCGGTGTACATGTCAAAGCAGCACCGAACGTGGAGTCGAGACGACCGACATGTGCCCCGCCTACCCGAGCCCTTGACTTGTAAGACGATTCCCCCACGACTTTCGCATCACGGACAAGCCTCGATTTGTACCGGACATCCAGATCACCGCGCCGACGGGGTGCGGCGCGACACCGTTTCGCTATGTGGGCCGGGGGTACACCAGCGGGCATGTCAGACAGCGAAGGCCTGCCCGACGACGTTCCCGTGGCCGACGCGGTGGAACAACAGCGCGCCGCCAGCGAACCGGTTCTCGACGAGGAGGCGGGCGTTGATTCGCAACCGAATCCGCCTTTGGAGGCCTCGCCGGCCGACTGGCAGGAGCAGCTGGAGGCGGTGGAGATCGACCCCGAGGACGATGCGGCGACGGAGTGACCCTGCTCTGGCGAGCGTTTAGTCGATCAGGCCCTCGGGAACCCGACACCTGCGCGAGGAAGTTCCTCGTGGTTGGACTGATCCACTGCACTGCGGAAGGTGAACATGACCGAGAAGAACAGTGGCCCTGAAGAAGGCATCAAGGGCGTCGTCGAGGACGTGAAGGGCAAGACCAAGGAAACGGTTGGCACCGTCACCGGCCGCGATGACATGGTTCGCGAAGGCAAGGCCCAGCAGGACAAGGCCGATGCCCAGCAGGACGCCGCCAAGAAGGAAGCCGAAGCGGAATCCGCGCGCGCAGGCGCCGAGGCTGCCGAAAAGCGCCAGGAGAACGAGCAGTAACCGATCTAAATCGGGAAAAGCCCAGCCGAACCGGCTGGGCTTTTCTCTTTTCAGTTTTCAGTGCGTCAGCTACTCGGTTTCTGCCGTTGCGCTTCGGGATGTTCTGCGTACCAACGATCTTCGATCTTACGTACCCGCAGATGCTCGACGAGCAGCCAGCCACCGCCGATGATGAACAGCGCAGCCGACCCGCTGCCCAATCCGACGCCGACGCCGTGTTCGTCAGCGCCGTGAGCCGCCAGCGCCGAGACGAACAGCACCAGGGCAATACCGATGAGGATCAGCCCCGGCATGTTCTTGGTGTCCTTCATCGACTCGCCGGCGTGGGGACGCGTCGTCCTCGCGTGGTCGACGGGATCCTTCGGGCTTTTCATCGGTACTCCTCTCTCGGCATACCTCCGCCCGGGGTATGGGCTATTGACAACGCTAGAACTACCCGACCGCAGTGGGGCAGAAACCGGCCGAACGCCGGCCTTCACTCATACGGCGGGTACTGGTCGGCCCCCAGTGCCCTTGCGAGATGAGCGGCGTTGCGGGCCAACGCGGCAGTCGTCGACGCGACGGGCTCGGGCACTTCGTCGAGGTCCTTGTAGTCCTTGCTCTGCATCGCTTCGCCGGTCCAGTAGGTGCCGCCCTGGGCCGAGATGGTGTAGCCGATGTCGTTGAGGCCTTGAAAGCAGTCGGCGATCACTTTGTGAGCGCCGTCCTCGTTGCCGACGACACCGACCACGGCGACCTTGCCGACCATGATCGGCCGGCCGGCGTCGTCGGTGCTCGACAGTTCGGCATCGAGGCGTTCCAGCACACGCTGCGTGACGCTGGACGGATGCCCCAACCAGATCGGGGTGCACAACACCAAGATGTCAGCGCCCAAGAGCTTTTCGCGGATCTGCGGCCACTCGTCACCGTCGCCCATGTCGGCCTCGACGCCCGGTGCGATCGCGTAATCGACACAGCGCAGCACCTCCGTCTCGACACCCGCACCTCGCAGGTTCTCGCAGATGTGTTCGGCCATCAATGCGCTGCTCGACTCGGCGGGGCTGGGTTTGAGGCTGCAGACCAGCGCTACGGCGGCCAACGGGCGGTCGGCGTTCGCCGGTGTGCTCATCCGCCGAGCACCGCGGAACCGGTGAGGGCGGGCATGCTCGTCGTGAGCACCAACAGCATCGACGTCACCAAGAACCATCCCGCACCCTGCCACGCGGTCGACATCTCGCCCTTTCGCCAGTTCTGGTAGGCGCGGAAGAAGGCGCGGGCCCCGCCCAGGAGCAGGACTGTGGGCGCAGCGAGCGCCAGCAGGGTCCGTTGAGGCGCGCCGCAGGCCAGGGTGTCAGCCGTCGCGCCCTGGCAGGTGCTCACCCACACCATCGCGCCGAGCAGGAAGATGGCGCCGGTGGCGCCGATACCGATGGCGAACCGCACCGCGTCGCGGATGCCGATGTCGAAATGCCTCAGCTCGCTGGGACCGTGGTACACGACGAGAACTCCCGAATTTGCTGCGCAATCAGCGATGTGAATTAGACGCAGAGGGTGTTCCCGGCTGCTGGGCCCGATAAACCTCAGTTTTCGACGCGATAGTGTGCGGTGAGCAGCAGCCTGTCGTAGGTCGACCGCGGCGGCAACTCCTCCTCGTAGGACAGCCCGAGGAAATCCCTGGCGATTTGCTCGGCCAGGATTCGCAGCTTGGTGTTGGTTTCCTGCGACCGCCACAGGAGCAACTCGAACGCCGAATCGGCGGAGATCCGGTAGATCAGCATCAGCATCCCTTTGGCCTGCTCGATCGGACCGCGGGCCTCCGCCATCTCGGTGACCGCCGCACTGAAGGCCCTGTCGCGCCGCTGCAGCGTGGACGGGGTGACGTCGACATAGAACCCGTGGGTTCCGACGACCTGATCGTTGTCGTCGAAGAGTTGGTCGCCGACCACGACCACGTGGTGCACCTTGCCGTGGGTGTCGATGATCCGGTGGCGGGTGGAGAACGCGCCCGACGTACGGCGGATCTCATCCAGCGTCGCCGCCACCTGGCGGTAGTCGTCGGGATGTTTGTGTGACAACACCAGCTCGGTCGTCGGCTCCGTCGTACCCGCTTCGTAGCCGTGCATCCGTTCGACTTGCGGCGACCACTCCCAGCGTTCGTCGGCGAAGTAGAACCGGAACCAGCCCACCCGATGCGGGTCGCCACCGGCAAGCGCCTGCTCGACGGGTGTCTGCCCGTCGGTATCGGGCAACTCGTCAGTCATGATCGCAGGCTAACTCCGGTGATCGCACACGTGTATTCCAGCACGATCGTCCACTGGTTTCTCTGACAAGCACCGGATCGGCCGAAGCGGGTATGTCGGGGTCGCGCCTTACGATCCGTCACGTGAGCGTAAAGCTGTACCTGGCTTCGGCCTCGGCGGCGGGCGTCGGGGCGTGGCTTCTCGGGGTCGCCCCGCAGTGGAGCCTCGCGCTCGGGCTTGTCGTGCCGGTGGTGCTCGCCGCGCTTCCGCGCTTCCTCGCAGGCACGCTCGTCGGTGTCACCACTCCCGGCGCACGCGAGGACCTCACCGCGGCGATGTCGGGTGCGGAGTTCGAGGATCATGTGGCGCGGGTGGCCCGGTCCTGCGGGGCGCCGGTGATCATGACCGCGATCACCGGAGACTGGGGGGTCGACATCATCGTCGGCAAGCGACCGGATCGCCTTGCCATCCAGTGCAAACGACAGTCGCGCCCCGTCGGCGCGAGCGCCGTGCAGGAAGTGGTGGCCGGTGCGCCCATGCAGGACTGCACCAGGACGATGGTCGTCACGAACCACGAATTCACCGCCGCCGCACGCAAACTCGCCGAACTTCACGGATGTGAGCTGGTCGGCGGCGCCGACCTCCCGCGGTTACGGTCGACGATCCGGCGACTTCTGGAGCCGTCGGCGCCCTGATGCCCGAACGTGCCGTTTCATACGCGACACGCCGCGAGAAGCGGGTGAAACCGCCCGATCGACCGGTCGCAGCACGCTACAGGATCGGCCTGCCGCCGGTCACCGCGATCCGCGCGCCCGTCACGTAGCTCGCCTCGTCAGAGGCCAGCATCACGTAGACCGGCGCCAACTCGACCGGCTGACCAGCACGGCCCAGCGGCGTGTTCTCCCCGAACTGCTTGACCTTCTCCGGCGGCATCGTCGACGGGATCAACGGCGTCCAGATCGGGCCCGGTGCAACGCTGTTGGCGCGAATGCCCCTCTCGCCCAGCATCTCCGCCAAGCTCGCGGAGAAGTTGGCGATCGCCGCCTTGGTGGCCGCGTACGGCGCCAGTTTCGGGTTCGGCATGTCGGAGTTCACCGATGAACTGCCGATGATCGACGCACCGGCGCCCATGTGCGGAAGCGCGGCCTTCACGAGGTAGAAGTACGCCCCGACGTTGAGCCGGAACGTGTAATCCCACTCCTCGTCGCTGATCTCGTCGAGCGTGTCGTGCGTCATCTGGTAGGCGGCGTTGTTGACGAGCACATCGATGCCGCCGAATTCCTCGACGGCGCGGTCGACGACGGCGCGGCAGTGCGCCGGGTCGGCGAGATCACCCGGCATCAACACGCATTTGCGCCCGGCCTCCCCGACGTACTTCTGCACTTCCTTGGCGTCGCCGTCCTCGTTCAGGTAAGCGATCAGCACGTCGGCACCCTCGCGCGCGTAGGCGATCGCGACCGCGCGGCCGATTCCGCTGTCGCCTCCGGTGATGACCGCGCGTTTACCCGTCAGCCGACCGGACCCCTGGTAGCTCGTCTCGCCGCAGTCAGGGATTGGGGTCATCTCGCTCTGCACGCCGGGCGGGGACTGCTGTTGTTCTGGGAAACTCATCGATGGCCTCTCGTGGTCGCGGAATGTCTCGCCCCAGGGGTTACCCCGGAGCTGTCCGAATACTCCGGCCGCATGTCGGAAGTGCCGCTGTTTGACATGTGTTCACTACGATGGCGGCATGGCCGACTCACGACGGCGGCTCTCCCCCGCCGACCGACGCAGCGAACTGCTGACGCTCGGTGCCGAGGTGTTCGGTCAGCGGCCCTACGACGAGGTCCGCATCGACGAGATCGCCGAGCGCGCCGGAGTGTCCCGGGCGCTGATGTACCACTACTTCCCGGACAAGCGGGCGTTTTTCGCCGCGGTGATCCGCGCGGAGGGCGAGCGGTTGTTCGAGGCCACCAACGTGCCGCCGCGGCCCGGGCAGAGCCTTTTCGACCAGGTGCGCGAGGGTGTGCTCGCCTATCTGCGCTATGACGACGAGCACCCACACGGTGCTTGGGCCGCCTACGTGGGATCGGGCCGCTCCGACGCCGTGCTGCGCGGCATCGAGGACACCGACAACGATCGCCAGGCCAACCGCATCCTCGGCCGCATCCACGCCGCCGTGGGCGACGACCTGGACTCCAAGGTGGAGCGCGATCTACGCGTCACCGTCTACGGCTGGCTGGCCTTCACCTTCGAGATGTGCAGACAACGGCTGATGGACCCGTCCATCGAGGCCGGTCTGGTCGCCGACGCGTGCGCACACGCCCTGTTCGACGCCGTCGGACGGGTACCGGGCATCCCTTCTACCCTCCGTGAAGCGGTCTCGCCGAAACACCGCTGACCTGTGATTTCGGTGCACTAACTATCGCTGGGCGATACCTAGTGCACCCAAACCGCCGGAGAGTTGTCGGTGGTGGGGTGCACCATGGATGTCGATGAGCGAATCCTCCCTCGCCCGGTTCAGCGAGCTGACCCGGGAGTGGTTCACCGGCACATTCGCCGAGCCGACGCCCGCCCAGGCCCAAGCATGGGCGGCGATCGCGGATGGGGACAACACACTCGTCATCGCGCCGACCGGATCCGGTAAGACGCTCGCCGCGTTCCTGTGGGCGATCGACCAACTGGCATCCGTTCCCGCCGAACCGCGGGCCGGCACCAAAGTGCTCTACGTCTCGCCGCTGAAGGCGCTCGCCGTCGACGTGGAGCGCAACCTGCGCACCCCGCTGACCGGCATCGCCCGGGTGGCCGAACGGCGCCGCGTGCCAGCCCCGGAGATCAGCGTCGGCGTGCGCTCCGGCGACACCTCCCCCGCGCAACGGCGCGAACTGATCGCCCGGCCGCCCGACATTCTGATCACTACGCCCGAGTCGCTGTTTTTGATGTTGACCTCGGCGGCGCGCGACACCCTGGCGAACGTCCAGACCGTCATCGTCGACGAGGTGCACGCCGTGGCGGCCACCAAACGCGGCGCCCACCTCGCGCTGTCGCTCGAGCGGCTGGACCAACTTCTGGACACAGCCGCGCAGCGGATCGGGTTGTCGGCCACCGTCCGACCCCCAGAGGAGGTGGCGCGGTTCCTGTCGGGTCAGGCCCGCACGACGATTGTGGCGCCGCCCGCCGCCAAGACGTTCGACCTGTCGGTCCAGGTGCCGGTGCCCGATATGGCGAACCTCGAGAACAACACCATCTGGCCGGACGTCGAGGAACGCATCGTCGACCTGGTCGAATCGCACAACTCGTCGATCGTGTTCGCCAACTCGCGACGGCTCGCCGAACGACTCACGTCGCGGCTCAACGAGATCCACGCCGAACGCACCGGCCAGGAGCTCGAGACGGGACCCAACACCGGCGTCGCCGGCGGTTCACCCGCCCACATCATGGGCAGTGGGCAGGCGTCGGGTGCGCCCACGCTGCTGGCGCGTGCGCACCATGGTTCGGTCAGCAAGGAACAGCGGGCGATCGTCGAGGACGACCTGAAAAGCGGCCGGCTCAAGGCCGTCGTCGCGACCTCGAGCCTGGAACTCGGGATCGACATGGGCGCAGTCGATCTGGTGATCCAGGTGGAGGCCCCGCCCTCGGTGGCCAGCGGGCTGCAGCGCATCGGCCGCGCCGGCCACCAGGTCGGCGAGATCTCGCAGGGCGTGCTGTTCCCCAAGCACCGCACCGACCTGATCGGCTGCGCGGTGACGGTGAAACGGATGCTCTCCGGTGAGATCGAGACCATGCGGGTGCCGACCAACCCGCTCGACGTGCTCGCGCAGCACACGGTCGCCGCGTGTGCGCTCGAGCCGCTCGACGCCGACCGCTGGTTCGACGCGGTGCGGCGCAGCGCCCCGTTCACCACCCTGCCGCGCAGCGCGTTCGAGGCGACGCTGGACCTGCTGTCGGGTAAGTACCCGTCGACGGAGTTCGCCGAGCTGCGACCTCGCCTGGTGTACGACCGCGATACCGGCACGCTGACGGCTCGGCCCGGCGCACAGCGGCTGGCGGTCACCAGCGGCGGCGCGATCCCCGACCGCGGGTTGTTCACGGTCTATCTGGCCACCGATTCCGAAAAGCCCTCCCGCGTCGGGGAACTCGACGAGGAGATGGTGTACGAATCACGCCCGGGTGACGTCATCTCGCTGGGCGCGACGAGTTGGCGGATCACCGAGATAACCCACGACCGCGTCCTGGTGATCCCCGCGCCCGGTCAGCCGGCGCGACTCCCGTTCTGGCGCGGCGACGGCGTCGGCCGCCCAGCAGAGTTGGGCGCTGCGGTCGGGGCATACACCGGCGAGCTGGCCCGCCTCGGTAAGGACGAATTCGACCAGCGTTGCCGCTCAATGGGTTTCGACCAGTTCGCCGCCGACAACCTGTGGCAGCTGATCGACGACCAACGCCAAGCCACGGGCGTTGTCCCTTCGGACGCCACATTCGTCGTCGAACGGTTCCGCGACGAACTCGGCGACTGGCGCGTCATCCTGCACTCGCCCTACGGACTGCGGGTGCACGGCCCGCTCGCGCTGGCGGTGTCGCGACGGCTGCGTGAGCGGTACGGCATCGAGGAGAAGCCCACCGCGTCCGACGATGGCATCATCGTGCGGCTGCCCGACACCGAGGACGCGCCTCCTGGCGCAGACCTGTTCGTCTTCGACGCCGACGAGATCGAGCCGATCGTCACCGCCGAGGTCGGAGGCTCGGCGCTGTTCGCGTCCCGTTTCCGCGAGTGTGCTGCCCGCGCGTTGCTGCTGCCGCGACGCCATCCGGGCAAGCGATCCCCGCTGTGGCATCAGCGTCAGCGCGCCGCGCAATTGCTCGACGTCGCGCGCAAGTACCCCGACTTCCCGATCGTGTTGGAGGCCGTGCGGGAGTGCCTGCAGGACGTCTACGACGTGCCTGCGCTGACAGAGCTGATGCACCGGGTCGCCCAGCGCCGGTTGCGCATCGTCGAGGTGGAGACCACCACGCCGTCGCCGTTCGCCGCCTCGCTGCTGTTCGGCTATGTCGGCGCCTTCATGTACGAGGGCGACAGTCCGCTGGCCGAACGCCGCGCGGCGGCACTGTCGCTGGACAGTGTCCTGCTCGCCGAACTGCTGGGCCGGGTCGAGCTGCGCGAGCTGCTCGACCCGCAGGTGATCACGAGTACGACGCGACAACTGCAGCATCTGAGCGAGGACCGGCGGGCCCGTGACGCCGAGGGCATCGCCGACCTGCTGCGGCTGCTGGGCCCGTTGACCGAAACCGAGATCGCCGACCGCTGCACGACTTCCGACATCGGCGGCTGGCTCGAGGGCCTGCGCGCTGCCAAGCGCGCGTTGACCGTGTCGTTCGCCGACCAGACTTGGTGGGCCGCGATCGAGGACATCGGCCTGTTGCGCGACGGCGTGGGTGTGGCCGTGCCGGTCGGGGTGCCGACGGCGTTCACCGAGTCGGTCGATGACCCGCTGGGTGAGCTGCTCGGCCGCTACGCCCGCACCCGAGGGCCGTTCACCACACACGATGCGGCCGCGCGGTTCGGCCTGGGGTTGCGCGTCACCGCCGACGTGCTGGGCCGGATGGCCATCGACGGCAAGCTGATTCGCGGTGAGTTCACCGATCTGCCGGTCGCCGACCCGGGCGCTGCTGAGCAGTGGTGCGACAGCGACGTGCTCAAGATTTTGCGGCGCCGGTCGCTGGCGGCGCTGCGCGCGCAGATCGAGCCGGTGAGCACCGCGGCGTACGGACGCTTCCTGCCCGCGTGGCAGTCGGTTGGCTCGGCGCACAACAGCGGCGTCGACGGGCTCGCTGCCGTGATCGATCAGCTTGCGGGCGTGCCGATTCCGGCTTCGGCCGTCGAGCCGCTGGTGTTCGGTCAGCGCGTCCGCGACTACCAGCCCGCCATGCTCGACGAACTGCTGGCCTCCGGTGAGGTCACCTGGTCGGGAGCCGGCCAGATCGGTGGTGGCGACGGGTGGATCGCCTTCCATGCCGCCGAGTCGGCGCCGTTGACGTTGACCGCCCCCACCGAGATCGAGTTCACCGACACCCACCGGGCGATCCTCGACGCGCTCGGCCGCGGCGGCGCTTTCTTTTTTCGTCAGCTCGCGGACAATCCGACCGAAGACCACAAGAACGCGGTGTGGGATCTGGTCTGGGCGGGCTGGATCACCGGCGACACGTTCGCGCCGGTGCGCGCGAAGTTGATGGGCGCCCGTGGATCGTCGGGGCGGCGCAGCGCACCAGCACACCGGCAGCGGCAGCGGGCGCCGCGGTTGAGCCGCTACAGCGTCGCGCACGCCCAAACCCGCAACGCCGACCCCACGGTGGCTGGACGGTGGTCGGCGCTGCCGATGCCCGAACCGGAATCGACTGTGCGCGCGCACTTCCAGGCCGAACTGCTGCTCGGCAGGCACGGGGTCTTGACCAAGGGAGCCGTCGGCGCGGAGGGCGTGCCCGGCGGTTTCGCGATGCTCTACAAGGTGCTGACGGCGTTCGAGGACGCCGGCCGATGCCAGCGGGGCTATTTCGTCGAGTCACTCGGCGGCGCCCAGTTCGCCGTCGCATCCACGGTGGACCGCTTGCGGACCTATCTGGACAGCGTCGACCAGGACCACCGCGAGTACCACGCGGTCGTCCTGGCGGCCGCCGATCCGGCCAACCCCTACGGCGCCGCACTCCCGTGGCCGACGCGGCGATCCGATGACGACGTCTCACACCGCCCCGGTCGCAAAGCCGGTGCACTGGTCGCGATGGTCGACGGCGAACTGGTGTGGTTCCTCGAACGTGGCGGGCGCTCGCTGTTGAGCTTCACCGAGGACACCGACGCGCACGTCGCCGTCGCTGCGGCCCTGGCCGATCTGGTCAGCAGCGGTCGGGTGGGATCATTTCTCATCGAGAAGGTCAACGGGGTCCCCGTTCTCGAACCGGGTGCAGAAGGTGAGCGCGCCGCGGTCCACGACGCCCTGCTGGGCGCTGGGTTCGCCCGTACACCGCGCGGCCTGCGGTTACGGTGATGAGAGCCTGCGCGACGAACAGAAGGCGCTGACGGATGCCCGAAGGCGACACGGTCTACCGCACCGCCACCAAGCTGCGCGAGGCGTTGGTGGGCAAGCAGCTCACCCGTTGTGACGTGCGGGTGCCGAAGTTCGCGACGGTCGACCTGACGGGCTGCGTCGTCGACGAGGTGATCAGCCGCGGTAAGCACCTCTTCATCCGCGTCGAGGACGCCAGCATCCACTCACATCTGAAGATGGAGGGCGCCTGGCTGGTCGGCGGCCAAATCAGGCGGGTGCCGGAGTACAAGATCCGGATCCTGTTGCACACCAGCGACTCCCGAGCTGCCGGTGTCGACCTCGGCGTGCTGGAGATCCTGCAGCGTGACCACGATATGGAAGCCGTCGCACACCTCGGCCCCGACCTGCTCGGCGACGACTGGGAACCGCGCGTCGCCAGGGCCAACCTCGTCGAGGACCAGGAACGGCCGCTGGCCGAGGCGCTGCTGGACCAGCGCGTGATGGCGGGCGTCGGCAACGTCTACGCCAACGAGCTCTGCTTCGTCACCGGCTACCTGCCCACCACCCCGGTCGGCAAGGTCAGAGACCCGCTGCGGATGGTGCAGCGGGCCCGAGACATGCTGTGGCTGAATAGGTCCCGCGTTAACCGGACCACGACCGGCGACACCCGCGGCGGTCGCGACCTGTGGGTCTATGGCCGGCGTGGCCGACCGTGCCGACGGTGTGGCACGCCCATCGAGTCGGACTCGGCGCGTCCCGACAAGCCGGGCGATCGGGTGTCCTACTGGTGTCCGGTCTGTCAGACCTGAGCCGCGCCGAGACTGCGGTTTATGACGGGTTTCGGCCGATTTCCATCAGAAACCGCAGTCTCGCCGGCGCCCGGAGGCGCTAGGGCAGCGCCAGTCGGACGATCTTGCGCACCACCGTCGCGAACTGGCTCGGCAGCGACCCCGCGTTGTACGGGATCCCGTAGCGGGTGCAGATGTCCTTGACCTCGGTGGAGATCTCGGCCAGGCGATGCGCGGGGATGTCGGGGAACAGATGGTGCTCGATCTGGAACGACAGGTTACCGCTCAGGATGTGGAACAGCTTTCCGCCCGTCAGGTTCGCCGAGCCCAACACCTGCCGGAAATACCACTGACCGCGCGTCTCGGCCTTGGTCTCCTCGACGGAGAACTCCTGCACGTCGTCGGGAAAGTGGCCGCAGAAGATGATCATGTACGCCCACACGTTGCGCATCAGGTTCGCGGTCAGGTTCCCCGCGACCACCCACGGCGCGAACGGCCCGGCCAGCAGCGGGAACGCCACGTAATCCTTGAGCGTCTGGCGTTTGGTCTTGCGCCAGATGCCCTCGAGGATTTCTCGCTTGTCGGCGATCGTGATCTCGCCGGCGCGGATGCGCTCGGTTTCGAGTTCGTGCAGCGCGACGCCGTACTGGAACAGCACCATCAGCAGGAAGGCGTAGACGGGGTTGCCGAGGAAGTACGGCGTCCACTTCTGGTCCTTGCTCATCCGCAGGATGCCGTAACCGACGTCGCGGTCCATCCCGACGATGTTGGTGTAGGTGTGGTGCATGTAGTTGTGCGAGTGGCGCCACTGCTCGCCCGGGCAGGCGGTGTCCCACTCGAAGCCCCGGCTGGAGATGTTCGGATCGCCCATCCAGTCGTATTGACCGTGCATGACGTTGTGGCCGATCTCCATGTTGTCGAGGATCTTCGACAGTCCCAGCAGCGCGGTGCCCGCCAGCCAGAACGGCGGGAACACTCCGCCGAACAGCAGGGCCCGCCCGCCGATCTCGAATGCGCGCTGCGTCTTGATGATTCGACGGATGTAGGTGGCGTCGCGCTCGCCGAGGTCGGCGATCACGCGTTCCTTGAGCGCGTCGAGTTCGCGGCCGAAGGCCTCGGCCTGCTCGGCGGTCAGACTGATCTTCTTGCCCGCCACCGTCTTTTCGAGGGTGTGCGGTTTCGAAGTGATGTCGGTGATGACGGTCATGTCGAACTCCTTTCGGTTTCTACAACGCGAGGTCGACGTCGCCGACAGGGGCCGAGACGCAGATTTGCACGTCTTCGTCCTCCGCGGTCGACACCGCGCCGGTGACCAGGTTCTTCACCACGCCGCGCGTCTTGCGACGGGTGCAGCTGTGGCAGATGCCCATTCGGCATCCGCTTTCGGGGGTCAGGCCGGCGTTTTCGGCCTGCTCCAGCAGCGGGCGGCCGTCGTCGGTCACTGCCACCCCGCTATCGGCGAACGTGATCGTGCCGCCCGAGGGTTCGGCGGGCGCGGTGTACGTCGGGGGCACAAAGCTTTCCGAGTGCACGTTCGTGCAGTGCTCGCGCACGGCCGACGCGAGTTCGGGCGGGCCGCAGACGAACACCGCATCGGGGTCGGGCATCGCCGCCTCCACATGCGCGGGGCCGAAGCGACCGGTCAGGTCGGAGCCGGCCGTCGACCGCGTATAGCCGTGCAGTACCCGCACGCCGGTCATGGTGTCGAGCTCGGCGCGGTAGCACGCGTCCTCGGCCGAGCGGGCGTAGTGGATGAATGCCACCTCGCCGCCGTACCCGCGGGCTCGCAGCGTCCGCGCCATCGACATCACCGGTGTGATGCCGCTGCCGCCGGACACGAACAGGATGCGGCGCGGTGCGTCGTCGGGGAGCACGAAGTCGCCGCCGACCGAATCCAATCCCACGATCATGCCGGGGTGGGCGTTCTCGCACAGGTGCGCGGAGACCAGCCCGCCGTCATGGCGTCCCACCGTCAGCTCGAGGTAAGGGTCCCCCTCGGCGTTGGCCGGAGAGTACGGCCGGGTGCGACGACGACCGTCGATCTCGACCGTGAGGTTGATGTGCTGTCCGGCGCGAAAACCGGTGAACGCCTGATTCGGCTCCAGCGTGAGGGTGACGCTGCGCGGCGTCTGCCGCCGCACCGCGACGACTTCCGCGCGAGCATCTGAGCGCGTCCACGTGGGCGCGACAAGCTCGGTGTATCGGTCCACGCCATGGGGGCCGGTGAGCAGGTCGACCAGCGGTGACCCGAGCACTCTGTCCCGGAGACCACGCGTCAACGTTTGAGTGAACATATGTACACCGTCCCTGCATGTACAGCACCTCGTCAACCCATTCACCCAGGTTGTGGTATGTTTCACACAGTGAACAGTCGTACGCCTGGCTCACGGTCGAGCCGGTCGGGACGGTCACGTTCGCGCGAGCACCCGCGCACGACCATGTCCCGCGAGGAGCGCAAGGAGGCCACCCGGCAGGCGATCGTCGCGGCGGGCCTCAAGTTGCTCGAGGACCGCAGCTTCTCCGCGCTGAGCCTGCGGGAGGTGACCCGCGAAGCGGGCATCGTGCCCGCGGCGTTCTACCGGCATTTCGAGTCGATGGAAGCCCTGGGTCTCGTCCTCATCGACGAGTCATTCCGCAGCCTGCGCGACATGCTGCGCGGGGCCCGCGCGGGGAGGCTCGACCCGAAGCGGGTCATCGAGTCCAGCGTCGACATCCTCATCGACGGCGTGAACGAACGGCGCGAGCACTGGCGGTTCATCGGCCGCGAACGGAACAGCGGCGTCACCGTTCTGCGCTACGCCATCCGCACCGAGATCCGGCTGATCACCTCCGAGCTCGCGATCGACCTGGCCCGTTTCCCGAACCTGAACACGTGGAGCAGCGAAGATCTCAACATCCTGGCGAGCCTGTTCGTCAACGCGATGATCGTGATCGCCGAGGCCATCGAGGACGCCCACGACCAGGCCGCGCTCAACGAGATCAAACGAGTGGCGGTCAAACAGCTGCGCATGATCGCAGTCGGTGTCGCGGGATGGCGCAGCAGCGGGTGAAACCAGGCGCGGGTTAGCGTGTGCTGCATGCCGCACCTCGAATTGGCCTACCCCCGTCCCGACATCGCCGTCCTCACGCTGAACCGCCCCGAGAAGCTCAACGCGCTGTCTTACGAACTGGTCGAGGACCTCCACGCGACGCTGGCGCAGATCGACTCCAACAACGAGTGCCGCGTCGTCGTGCTCACCGGAGCCGGACGGGGGTTCTGCTCGGGTCTGGACCTGACCGATCCCAACCCGGAGAAGACAGGCCAAGGAACGGAGTTCCCGCGTTCGGGAATGCGTTGGCAGGAGCGCATCGCCGACCTGACCGCACGCATCCACCGGCTGCGCCAACCCGTGATCGCCGCGGTGAACGGGGTCGCATACGGCGGCGGAATGGGCATCGCGCTGGCCTGCGACATCCGCATCGCCTCGGAGTCGGCGCGCTTCTGCACCCAGTTCATCAAGCTGGGTCTCGGTGGCTGCGACATCGGGGTCAGCTACACGCTTCCGCGGATCATCGGCGCCGGACCGGCGTTCGACCTCATCCTCACCGCGCGCGCCGTCGACGCCCCGGAAGCGCTGAGGCTCGGCCTGGTGTCGCGGGTGTCGACCGACGAAGCGATCGTTTTCGACGCCATGGCGATCGCCGAGACACTCTGTGGCTATGGCAAGTTCGGCCTCGAGTCGACGAAGCAGGTGCTGTGTGCGAACTTGGAGGCGTCGAGCCTGGAAGCCGCCCTGCACTTGGAGAACCGCAGCCAGATCCTGGCCTCGACCAGCGGTGAGATGCGCGAGGCTAGCGAGGCGTTCCGCCGCCGTCCACGATCATGACCGTTCCGGTGATGTAGCTGCCGGCATCCGAGGCCAACAGCAGGGCGGTGCCGACCATCTCGTCGGGCGATGCGAGCCGTTTGAGGAAGGTGCTGCGCGCCATCCCGTCGACGACCTCTTGCGGGTTGTTGCGCATCATGTCGGTGTCCACCGGTCCGGGGGCGATCGCGTTCACCCGGATGCCCGAGGGCGCGAACTCGGCGGCCATCGATCGGGTGAACGACATCAGTGCGGCCTTGTTGGCAGAGTAGATCGAGGTCAACGCCGAGAAGTTGAACGCCCCGACCGAAACCATGTTGATCACACTGGCTTTCGCGCTGGCCTTCAGGTAGGGCAGGGCCGCCTGCACCAGGAACACCGGCCCGCGCAGGTTGACCTCGAAGGATTTCGTCAACGCATCGGGCGTCATCTCACCCAGTGGTTGCGCCAGGGCGTTGGCGGCGTTGTTGACCACGACGTCGACGCCGCCGTACTCGTCGACGGTGCGCTGCACCAGCGCCTCGAGGGCGTCGACCTCACCCAGGTGGGTCGGCACGCCGACGGCCCAGCCGCCGAGTCCGCGCAGATGTTCCGCGGCCCGCTCACAGGCGTCGGGTTTGCGGCTGGCCACGACGACGCGGGCGCCGGCGAGGACGAAGCCCTCGGCCAGCGCGAGGCCGATGCCCCTGGTTCCGCCCGTGACGATCACGGTGCGGTCGGTCATGTCGAAGAGACGGTCGAACGAAGCGCGGTCCACGGCCGTCAGTCAAGCAGATGGGCCTGACCTCAGATGCAACCGCTCACGCTGATCCGTCGTCCGACGTTCGCGCACACGTTGACGTTCGGCGCCGGTGGTGGCGGGACGTACACCGGTGGTGGTGGCGGCGGTGGAGGCGGTGGCGGCAACTCGTTGAGATACGAAAGCGGGTCCGCGCAGCCGGTCACATCGACGAACCTGCCGCCGACCGAACCGCAGAGCGTTGCCTCGGCGCTCGGCGGGTTCACGGTCACCAATCCCCCGGCGAACAAGGCCGCAGCAGCGCACAGCACTACCTTGCGCACATCTCCTCCCTCCGGCGACGTGCCAAGCGCCGTCGCCCGACCCGATTGTGGCAGTGACGCTCGCGTCAGGGGGCCGAATGCGCGATCGGCGAGTCGCCGTAACGACGCCCTCAGCGTCTTCGATGTCTACTGCGATGCCCGAACCATTCCTTCCTGTATGGTGGCCGCATCCGGCTCCGAACAGGATACCCAGCCGTACATCTAGCTCACCTATTCACCATTTGCTATATCTTGGTGTCCGGCCTCAGCGCAGCGACGAGACACACTCGGTCCGGAAGGCAGCGCACAGCCGCGCGACCCGTGGCACCGGCGATGGATCGATGCTAGGCTAGACGCGCGTCTTGACTTTGCATTTATGGTGTGGCACACCAACTCTCACGCACTCACGCGAGCTTGATCGTTTCCACGATCGGTGCGCGATACCTGCCCGAACCGGTTGGTTCGTCCATGCCGATGCAAAGCATAGGGAAACACCTGATTCCTCGCGGCCTGCTCCTGACTAGGTTTGCTATGGCGTCCGGTGCGCAGCACCCGAACCGCATTTCCGTCGATGGTTTCCAGCAGGGGGGACTAGCAGTCGTGGCCGTGAACACCGAGCTGTCGAACAACCGGCACCGTGTGCGCAAGATACTCAGCCGGATGGCGGCCGTACCGCTGGCCTTGGCGGCGGGTTTCGCGATCTGCGCGGCCCCGGCGAACGCGGCCGAGGCGTGGCAGCGGCAGAGCCCGCCGCTGTCGACGCCGTGGACGCATCTCGTCGGACCCAACAACGCCCTGCCGGAATACCCCCGTCCGCAGATGGCGCGGGCGCGCTGGCTGAATCTGAACGGGGTCTGGGCCTACACCGGGCGCTCGCAGGACACCGCGGTGACGACGCCGCCGTCGGCCAAGGAGTTCGACGAGAAGATCCTGGTCCCCTACCCCACGGAGTCGGCGCTGTCGGGGATCAAGCGTCATGACGACCAGATGTGGTACCGCAAGAACTTTCAGGTGCCGGGCACCTGGCGCGGACAGCGGGTACTGCTGCACTTCGGCGCGGTCGACCAGACCGCGACGGTGTGGGTCAACAACAAGCGTGTCGCCCACCACGAAGGCGGGTTCACCGCGTTCAGCGCCGACATCACCGACGCGCTGCGCTGGTCGGGCACCCAGGAGATCGTCGTGCGCGCCGAGGACCGCAACGAAGCCGCACCGTTCGCCGTCGGCAAGCAGCGCAACGATCCCGAGGGTCTCTTCTACACCGGCGCGTCCGGCATCTGGCAGACGGTGTGGATCGAACCCGTGCGCGCCGCCCACGTTGAGAAGCTCGACGTCACAGCGGATTTAAAGGGTTTCACCGTCACAACGCGCTCCACGGGGACGACCGACGAACGCGCCGAGGTGATCGTGTCGGCGCCCGACGGTCCGACGTTGGCCCGCAACTACGGGGAACCGGGCAAGCCGGTGCGCGTGCAGGTTCCGGACCCACGCCTGTGGACACCGGACGACCCGTACCTCTACGACCTGCAGGTGCGACTGGTCGCGCCCGAAGGCAAAGTCGTCGACGAGGTCGCCAGCTACGGCGGTCTGCGCACCATCAGCACGGTCAGAGACCCGCAGGGCCGTCCGCGAATCGCGTTGAACGACAAGATCACGTTCCTGCACGGCCCGCTGGACCAGGGCTACTGGCCCGACGGCATCTTCACCGCTCCCACCGACGACGCGCTGAGGTTCGACCTCGAACGCACCAAGGCGCTCGGCATGAATTTCGTGCGCAAGCACGCGAAGGTGGAACCGGCGCGCTGGTACTACTGGACGGACAAGCTCGGGCTGCTGGTGTGGCAGGACATGCCGTCGCTGGACGTGTCCCTCGACGTCCCGGTCGGTCCCGCACCGGATCCGTCGCCTGCGGCGAAGGTCAACTTCGAACGTGAACTCGTCGAGATGATCGATCAGTTGCGAAGCGTCACTTCGATCGTCGGCTGGGTCCCCTTCAACGAAGGGTGGGGCGAGTTCGACACCGCGCGGATCGCAGGCGTGGCCAAGGCCGCCGACCCGACCCGGATGGTGAACGCCAACAGCGGGGTGAACTGTTGCAAGTCGCGGCCCGACAGCAGGGCCGGCGACGTGTACGACGACCACACGTACGTCGGGCCCGGTCGCCCGGTCCTGCACGACAACCCGGCCACCCCGCGCGACGAGCGCACGATGCTGGGCAACCGCCCGATTCCGCTGGAGCACCGGGTCGTGGTGAACGGCGAGTACGGCGGCCTCGGGCTGATCCCCCACGGCAACCGCTGGCCCGGCAGGCCGCAGGCCTACGAAATGACCGACAGCCGAGCACGATTGACCGAGCGCTACGTCCAGGTGAGCCGCGACCTCGAGGACGAGGTCCGAAAGGGCGGCCTGTCCGGCGCCATCTACACCCAGACCACCGACGTCGAGAACGAGGTCAACGGGTACATGACCTACGACCGCTGGCTGGTCAAGATGTCGCTGCGGACGGTCGCCGAACGCAACCGCGCCGTGATCGCCGCGGGGGCAAAGGTCGACGAGCCGGTCGAGCGTCGCTGAGTCACAAGGTCCGGGTGCTGACGAAGTCGCACTGACCTCCGCTCAGCGGGTCGGTGAACTCGAGGCGTTGTGCCAGAAGCTGCAGCGGGCGCGAAAAGTCTTCCGGCGCGACGTCGGTCACGTCCGGATATAGCGGATCGTTGACGATCGGCAGGCCCAGCGAGGCCATGTGCACCCGAAGCTGATGCGTCCTTCCGGTCCGCGGCATCAACCGGTACAGCCCGTCGCCGAGATGGTCGACCAGCGTCTCGGCGTTCGGCTCGCCCGGCTCCTCCACCGCCTGTAACTGTCCGCGCCGCTTGACGATCCGGTTGCGCACTACGAGTGGGAACTCCAGCGCCGGATCTTTTGCGGCCCGCGCGAGATACGTCTTGCGCACCCCACCGCGCGCGAACATGGTCTGATATGCCGCGCGCACCTCACTCCGCGTCGTGAACAGCAGCACACCGGCAGTCAGCCGGTCCAGGCGATGCGCCGGCGACAACTCCGGCAGGTCCAGTTCGCGGCGCAGCCGCACCAGCGCCGTCTGCGCGACATGGCGACCGCGCGGCATCGTCGCCAGGAAGTGCGGTTTGTCGACCACCACGATGTCGTCGTCGCGGTGCAGGACGGGGATGTCGAACGGCACCGGAACCTCTTCGCGCAGTTCGCGGTACAGGTACACGAACGCACCGGGCGGCAGTACGGTCCCCGCGGTCACGACGTCGCCGTCGGCGGTCACCACCTCGCCCGCAAGCACTTTGGCCGCGGCTGCCTCACCGAACCGGTCGGCCAGCTCGACCAGGACCGCGCCGCCACGCAGCCGCACCCGTGCCGGACCCAACCCGTCCCGCACGGGCAGCGGCGCCGGGCGCCTCAACGCCTGCGCCTCAATTGAGCGGAACGGGTTCGAGGATCTCGGCGCGCGCCTCCGGCGCCGCCGCCCGTAACTCATCGGCGCACTCGTCGTCGGGTTCCTGCTGCGAGCGGATCTCCGCATCCACCCGCGCCAGGTAGGTGTTGACCTCGCGGTCGATGTCCTCGTCGCTCCAACCCAACACTGGCGCAACCACTTCGGCGACCTCGCGCGCGCAGTCCACGCCGCGGTGCGGGTACTCGATCGAGATCCGCATCCGCCGGGCCAGGATGTCCTCCAGATGCAACGCGCCCTCGGCGGCCGCGGCGTAGAAAGCCTCGACCTTCAGGTAGACAGGCGCCTCGGTGATGGGGGTCAGCAGTTCGGGATTGCCCTCGGCCATCTGCAGCACCTCGCCGATCAGCGAGCCGTACCGGTCCAACAGGTGGCGCACCCGGTACGGATGCAGGTCGTAATGCTTTCCGACGCTTTGGGTTTGGTTGATCAAGGCGAAGTAGCCGTCGGCGCCCATCAGGGGAACCTTTTCGGTGATCGAGCGCGCCACCCGCGCCGGGATGTACTCGGCCGCAGCGTCGATGGCGTCCTCACCCATCACCCGATAGGTCGTGTACTTGCCGCCGGCGATCGCGACCAATCCCGGGGCGGGCACCGCGACGGCATGCTCGCGCGACAGCTTCGAGGTCTCCTCGCTCTCGCCGGCCAGCAGCGGTCGCAGCCCGGCGTAAACGCCGTCGATGTCGTCGTGGGTCAGCGGCGTCGCCAACACCGTGTTGACCGTTTCGAGGAGGTAGTCGATGTCGACCTTGGTGGCCGCGGGGTGCGCCAGGTCCAGATTCCAGTCGGTGTCGGTGGTCCCGATGATCCAGTGCGTGCCCCACGGAATCACGAACAGCACCGACTTCTCGGTGCGCAGAATGATCGCCACCTCGCTGACGATCCGGTCGCGCGGCACCACGATGTGCACGCCCTTGGAGGCGCGCACCCGAAATCGCCCGCGCTGCTTGGACAATGCCTGGATCTCGTCGGTCCACACGCCGGTGGCGTTCACGACGACGTGCCCGTGCACCTCGGTCACGGCGCCGTTCTCGGAGTCGCGGACCTCCACGCCGGTGACGCGGTCACCCTCCCGCAGCAACGCGACCACCTGTGTCGAGGTCCGCACCACGGCGCCGTAGTGCGCGGCCGTGCGCGCCACCGTCATCGTGTGGCGTGCGTCGTCGACCACCGTGTCGTAATACCGGATGCCGCCGATCAACGACGACCGCTTGAGTCCCGGTGCCAGCCGCAGCGCTCCGGACTTCGTCAGATGCTTTTGCGCCGGGACCGATTTCGCGCCGCCCAACTGGTCGTAGAGGAAGATGCCCGCCGCGACGTACGGACGCTCCCACCACCGATTGGTCAGCGGAAACAGAAACGGCAGCGGTTTGACCAGATGCGGCGCCAACGTCGTCAGCGACAGTTCGCGTTCGTGCAACGCCTCGCGCACCAACCCGAACTCCAACTGCTCGAGATAACGCAGTCCGCCGTGGAACATCTTCGACGAGCGGCTCGAGGTGCCCGACGCGAAGTCGCGCGCCTCGACAAGCGCGACCTTCAGACCGCGCGTGGCCGCATCCAGTGCCGCACCGGCCCCGACGACTCCCCCGCCGATCACGACGGCATCGAACTGCTCGCTGCCGAGCCGCTCCCAGGCCTCGGCCCGTTGCTGGGGACCCAGAAGCGTCTGCCCGTTCGCCGGGATCGGGTCACTCACCGGATTGGCTCCTAGTTACTCGTGGGTACGCTCGCCCGTCCAGGCTACGTGGACTCAGTCCAGATCGTCGTGCGCCATCAGGCGGCGGCCTGCTTCGGTGATCGACCCGGACAGCGACGGGTAGACCGAGAACGTCTGCGCCAGATCCTCGACGTCGTTGCCGTTCTGCACGGCCAGCGCGATCGGCATGATCAGCTCCGATGCGATCGGCGCGACCACCACACCGCCGATCACCACTCCGGTCGCCGGGCGGCAGAAGATCTTGACGAAACCGCGCCGCAGGCTCGACATCTTGGCGCGGGCGTTGGTGTTGAGCGGCAGCGTGATCGTTCGCGCCGCCACCGATCCGTCGTCGATTCTGGACTGCGGCACCCCCACCGCGGCGATCTCGGGCCGGGTGAACACCGCCGCGGCGACCGTCCGCAACCGGATCGGTTCGAGCCCCTCGCCCAGCACGTGGTACATCGCGATGCGGCCCTGCATGGCGGCCACCGACGCCAGCAGCATCAGGCCCGTGCAGTCACCGGCGGCGTAGATGCCGGGCACCCCCGTGCGCGACACCCGGTCGACCTTCAGATAGTCGCCCTCACCGAGCTCGATGCCCACCCGTTCGAGGCCAAGGCCGCTGGTGTTGGGCACCGACCCGACCGTCATCAACGCGTGGCTGCCCTCCACGGTGCGCCCGTCGGTCATCGTGACCAGCACGCCGGAGCCGTTGCGCGTGACCGACTGGGCGCGCGCGTTCTTGACCAACGTCACACCGCGATCGCTCAGCGCGTCCTCGAGCACGGCGGCGGCGTCGGAGTCCTCGTGCGGCAGGATCTGGTCGCGGCTGGCGACCACCGTCACCTTGACCCCGAGTTCGGTGTAGGCGTTGACGAACTCCGCGCCGGTGACACCGGAGCCGACGACGACGAGGTGTTCGGGCAGTTCGTCGAGGTCGTAGAGCTGGCGCCAGTTGAGGATGCGTTCGCCGTCGGGTTCGGCGCCGGGCAGCACGCGGGGGCTGGCGCCGGTGGCGATCAGCACGACGTCGGCCTTGATCGTGCTGACGGTGCCGTCGTGCTCGGTCACCTTGACCGTGTGGGTCGCCATCCCCGCCATGTCGTCGACCAGTTCACCGCGGCCGGCGATCAGCGTGACGCCGTCGTTGCGCAGCCGTTCGGCGATGTCGGCGGACTGCGCGGCGGCCAGCGTCTTGACCCGCTCGTTGAGCTTGGACAGCGCGATCTCGGCGTCGGAGAACTCCAGCGCATACCCGAGGTCGGGGGCCCGACGCAGTTCGGTGCGCACACCGGTGGACGCGATGAACGTCTTCGACGGGACACAGTCCCACAGCACGCAGGCGCCGCCGATGCCGTCGGAGTCGATGACGGTGACCTCGGCAACTTCGGGTCCACGGGCCGCGGCGACCAGTGCGGCCTCATAGCCGGCGGGCCCGCCGCCGATGATCACGATGCGGGTTGCCACGTCCCCAACCTAACGAAGCGGGAGGTTGATCGCCCGCGCGGCGCGCGAACCCTTAGTCTTTCCTGGTGCCGCTCTATGCCGCTTACGGATCGAACATGCATCCGGAGCAGATGTTGCAGCGCGCACCTCATTCTCCGATGGCGGGAACGGGCTGGCTGTACGGCTGGCGTCTGACGTTCGGCGGGGCGGACATCGGCTGGGAGGGTGCGCTCGCCACCGTCGTCGAGGATCCGACGTCGAAGGTCTTCGTCGTGCTCTACGACATGACCAAGGACGACGAGTCCAACCTGGATCGCTGGGAAGGCTCGGAACTCGGGTTCCACAAGAAGATCCGCTGCCGGGTGCATCGCATCTCGTCGGACACCGACTTCGAGCCCGTGCTCGCCTGGCTGTACGTGGTGGACGCGTGGGAGGGTGGTCTGCCGTCGGCGCGCTATCTCGGCGTGATGGCCGACGCCGCCGAAATCGCAGGCGCGCCAGCCGAATACGTGCACCATCTGCGGACCCGACCCGCACTCAACATCGGCCCGGGCTCCTAGTCCCTGTGCCGCGAGCGACCGTGTCTGTCCCGCGACACGCCGTACTTCGCGGACAATTCGCGGTCGCTCACGCCGCGCGAGCGCGCCGAAGCTGTCTGTCGATGCGGTCGACCAACTGCCACTGCCGGTGGCGGACGTCGTCGAAAACAATCGCAATCACCGTCCAGCCGACGTCGAGCAGCGCTGCACTCCGCCTGCGGTCGCGCCGCATGGCCTCGGGGTCGCTGTGCCAATCGACGCCGTCGTATTCGACGGCTACGTGCACGTCGGGCCACGCGAAGTCCAGGCGCCGCAGCTCACCGTTACCGTCAGCGACCCCGTACTGAAGCTCGGGTGTCGGCAGGCCACCGTCGATCATCGCGAGGCGCGCTTCGCTCTCCATCGGCGACTCCGAACGCGCGTCGGCCAGGGCGATCAACTCCCGCACGGCGACGATGCCGCGTCGCCCCGCCTGGGCGACCGCGGCCCGCCACAACTCGGTCCGATTGCAGGTGCCGCTGCGCAGAGCCGCGTCCAAGGTGGCCAGTGCCCTCGGGCGGCGTTGGGAGCGGGCGACTTCCACGGCGGTCCACGCCGGCGTCGTTGCCCGTCTGCCGCTGACGACACCCAGCGGCGCACCCTCACGACGATGAACGACCAAGCCGTCGCTCGACCGCAACCGTGAGCCCGGCGGGCTGAGCACGTGGAGGTCGGCCGGCTCCTCGGTATCGAAGCCGTACAACGCCGCGGCCGTGTGCAGGCACGCCGCGACCGGCCTTCCGCAGCGGAAGTCGAGCCCCCGCAACCGCAACATGTCGTCGGGTTCGTCCAGACAGTAGACGCCCGGCCAAAGTCGTTGCAGCGGACCGGTTTCGAGCGCTTTCTCGAAACTCCGTCTGGTCATGTGCTGCAGAATCTGGCCGCTGGACGCCAGTCCTGCCTGGGCGCTGAAGAGTCGCAGCAACTCTGGGTTCACCCGCCGATCGTCAACGAGGAACGCTCATCGGCCGCGGGTGTCGCACGCGAATGTGGATGAAGCGCGCTTTGGGGACGATCAACCGCCGCGAGCGACCGCTTACTGTCCGCTCATAGCGGCGTGTCGCGGGGCAGACACGGTCGCTCGCGGGGCAGAGGGCAGGGCCTAGAACGCGGCGGCGTGGTCGATGATGTTGACGAGCACCCGCACGCCCACCGCGAGCGCGCGCTCGTCGAGGTCGAACGTCGGCTGATGCAAATCCAACTGGGGTCCTCGACCCGTCCACACACCCAGCCGGGCCATGGCGCCCGGCACTTCCTCCAGGTACCACGAGAAATCCTCGCCGCCACCGGACTGCCGGGTGTCGGCCAGCACGTCGGGGCCGATCGCCTCGATCGCATGGGTGAGGATGCGTGTCGAGATCTCCTCGTTGACCACCGGCGGCACACCGCGACGGTACTGCACCGTATGCTCGACGTGCAGCGGCGCCAACAAAGACGAAATGATCTCCCGCACAATCGCTTCGAGCGTTTCCCAGGTGTCGCGGCTCGCGGTCCGGATGGTGCCCGCCAACGTCCCCGTCTGCGGGATCGCGTTCGCGGCGACGCCCGCGTTCACCGCACCCCACACCATCACGGTGCTGTTGCGCGGATCGATGCGACGCGACAGCACGCCAGGCACGCCGGTGATCAACGTGCCGAGCCCGTAGACGAGGTCGCCGGTGAGATGCGGTCGCGAGGTGTGACCGCCGGGCGAATGCAACGTCACCTCGAGCTGATCGGCGGCCGACGTGATGGGGCCGGGCCGCATCGCCACCTTTCCGACCGCCAGCCGCGGGTCACAGTGCAACGCGAAGATCCGCGACACCCCCGACAGCGCGCCCGCGGCGATCGCGTCGATCGCGCCGCCCGGCATCAGCTCCTCGGCGGCCTGGAAGATCAGCCGCACCCCGACGGGAAGTTCGGGCACCGACGCCAGCGCCAGCGCCGCGCCCAGCAGGATCGCGGTGTGCGCGTCGTGCCCGCAGGCGTGCGAGACGCCCGGCACCAGCGACGCGTAGGGCGCGCCGGTGCGGTCGGCCATCGGCAACGCGTCCATATCGGCACGCAAAGCGATCCGCGGCCCGTGCTCGGGCCCGAAGTCGCACGTCAAGCCGGTGCCACCGGGCAGCACCTTCGGGTTCAGGCCCGCGTCGGCCAGCCGGGATGCGACGAACTGCGTGGTCGCGAACTCCTGGCGCCCCAACTCCGGATGCATGTGGATGTGGCGGCGCCACTCGACGAGATCGTCGAAGTGGGCCGAGAGCCACCGGGCGGCGGCGTGGGGCAGCACGCTCACGATGCCCGCCTCGCTTGCAGTTCCAGTACCCGGTCGCGTTCGTGGGGCGTCTCGGCCAACCGCACAACCGTGCGGGCCAGCATGACCGCGCCCTCGACGACCGCCTTGTCGGCGCTCGGGCTCGCCGCGGCCTCGGTGAACGCGGGCTGGTGTACCGACGCACCGCCCGCATCGATGCCCACGATCGGGTGGATTCCGGGCATCATCTGCGTGACGTTGCCCATATCGGTGCTGCCCAGCGGCAACGCCGCCTCCAGTTCGGGAGAAACCGGCTCGCGGCCCATCCGCTGCATCTCGGCGCGGAACGTCTCGGCCAGCCAGGTGTCCGGGGTCAGTTCGTGGTAGCTGGGTTCGGTCTCGGCGACGTCGTGGCCGCAACCGGTGGCCACCGCCCCGGCCAGGAAGCAGTCCGCCATCCGCTGTTCGAGGTCGCGCAGAGACGTCGCGTCGTTGGCCCGCATCGTGTACTGCATCTCGGCGCGCGCCGGGATGACGTTGGTGGCCTGGCCGCCGTCGGTGACGATGCCGTGCGCCATCTGGCCCGGCGCCATCTGCTGGCGCAGCAGCCCGATCGCCACCTGCGCGACGGTGATCGCATCGGCGGCGTTAATGCCGAGGTACGGCGCCACCGCGGCGTGGGCTTCCCTGCCCTCGTACCGGACCGCAACCTGCGACAGTGCCAGCGAGCGCGCGGCCGCGATGTCGAGCGGACCGGGGTGCAGCATCACCGAGGCGGCGACGTCGTCGAACGTGCCCGCGTTCAGCATCAGCACCTTCCCGCCGCCCGCCTCCTCGGCAGGCGTGCCGAGAAGCACCACCGTCAATCCCAGCCGGTCGGCCACGTCCGCCAAGGCCAAGGCGGCGCCGACGGCTGAGGCCGCAATGATGTTGTGCCCACAGGCGTGCCCGATACCGGGCAGCGCGTCGTACTCGGCACAGATGCCCACGACGAGCGGCCCGCTGCCGTATTCGGCGCGAAACGCCGTCTCGAGCCCCGCGGGCGCCCGTGTCACCTCGAATCCGTACTCAGCGACCAGCGTCTGGGTCTTGGCGCAGCTGCGGTGTTCGGCGAACGCGAGTTCGGGCTCGGCGTGGATGGAATGCGAAAGTTCGACCAGGTCGTCACGGCGTCGGCGGACGGCGTCCTCAACGACGTCCGACGCGGTGGGTGCTGGCATCTTGGCAGTATCTCACTGCGGCCGAGCGCCGGGTTCGACAGATAAGCTCGCCCACTGTGACCGATGCCCAGGCAGTGGCCGTCGAATCGGCCGAAGCGCTGGCCGAGCGCACCGGCGTCGACCGCCACGACGTCGCCGTCGTGCTCGGTTCGGGCTGGGCGCCTGCGGTGGAACCACTGGGCGATCCGGTCGCCGTCGTGCCGGTCGCGGAGTTGCCACGGTTCGCGCCACCGACGGCCGAGGGACACGGCGGCCAGGTGTTGTCGATGCGCATCGCCGATCACCGAGTGCTGGTCTTCGTGGGCCGCATCCACCCCTACGAGGGCCACGACCTGCGCCACGTCGTGCATCAGGTCCGCGCCGCCTGCGCTTCCGGAGTGCACACGATCGTGTTGACCAACGCCGCGGGTGGGCTGCGCGAGGACTTCACCGTCGGACAGCCGGTGCTGATCAGCGACCACCTCAACCTGACCGGACGGTCACCGCTGGTGGGTGCTCGGTTCGTCAACATGGTCGACGCGTACGCCCCGCGCCTGCGCGAGCTCGCCAGGGAGATCGACCCGACGCTGGTCGACGGCGTCTACGCCGGCCTGCCGGGGCCGCAGTACGAGACGCCCGCCGAGATCCGGATGCTGCGCACCGTGGGCGCCGACCTCGTCGGGATGTCGACCGTGCACGAGACCATCGCGGCCCGCGAAGCCGGCGCGCAGGTGCTGGGAGTCTCGCTGGTCACGAACCTCGCGGCGGGCATGACCGGGCAGCCGTTGAACCACGAAGAGGTGCTAGAGGCCGGCCGTCAGTCGGCGACGCGGATGGGCACCCTGCTGGCGGCGGTCATCGCCCGGCTTTGAGGTCGAAGTCGCCGGAATATGCGGCCGTGAAACTGGGCACACTAACCGCATGACTGCGTCGCCGGCCACAAGTACTGCGCAGGAGTGGATCTCTCATGACCCGGATCCCAAGACGGCCGCCGAGCTCTCGGAGTGTTCTGATGAAGAGCTCGAGCAGCTGTTCGCACACCCCTTGACGTTCGGCACCGCCGGTCTGCGCGGGCCGTTGCGCGGGGGCCCCGGCGGAATGAACCTCGCCGTCGTGCTGCGTGCCAGCTGGGCGGTGGCCAAGGTGCTCAAGGACCGAGGCCTGGCCGGCCAGGACGTGATCGTGGGGCGCGACGCCCGGCACGGGTCCGACGACTTCGCGCTGGCGGCCGCCGAAGTGCTTGCCGCGCAGGGCTTTCCTGTGACCTTGTTCTTCACCGCCGTGCCCACGCCGACCCTCGCGTTCGCGGTGCGCCATCGCCCCGCGGCTGCGGGTATCCAGATCACCGCTTCGCACAATCCGCCGTCCGACAACGGCTTCAAGGTGTTCTTCGGCGGCGGGTTCCCGATCAACTCGCCCACCGACCGTGAAATCGAGGCGGCCATGGCCGAGGCGCCGCACGCCGACGAGATTCCCCGGCAGGAGGTCACCCCGGGCGGCGTCGACGAAGTGCAGCGCTACGTCGAACGCGCCGCGAGTGTCCGGCACACCCACGGAGCGGTCCGCATTGCGTTCACCCCGCTGCACGGTGTGGGCGGGGAACTTGCGCTCGACGCGTTCGTCCGCGCCGGGCTGCCCGACGTGCACGTCGTCGATGCGCAGTTCGCACCCGACCCCGACTTCCCCACCGTCTCCACGGCCAACCCCGAAGAACCCGAGGCGGTCGAAGCGGTCCTGAGATTGGCCCGCGAAGTCGACGCAGAAGTCGCGATAGCACTGGACCCCGACGCCGACCGATGTGCGGTCGGCGTTCCCACGTCCGACGGGTGGCGGATGCTCTCCGGCGACGAAACGGGTTGGCTGCTCGGCGATTACATCCTCTCGCAGATCGAGCCGGGACCGGTGATGGAGACGACGGTCGTGGCCAGCACCCTGGTGTCGTCGCGCATGCTCGCGGCGATCGCGCGCGAGCGCGGTGCACAGCACGTCGAGACGCCCACCGGCTTCAAGTGGCTGTCCCGAGCCGACGTCGACCTGCCCGGCAGCACGCTGGTGTACGCCTATGAAGAAGCGATCGGGCACTGCGTCGATCCGTCCGCGGTCCGGGACAAGGACGGCATCAGCGCGGCGGTGTTGATCTGCGATCTGATCGTCGCGCTGCGCGACCGCGGGCACACACTGCTCGATGCACTCGAGGACCTGGCCCGCCGCCACGGTGTGCACACCACGACCGCGGTGTCGCGACTCGTCGAGGACACCCACGAGACCGCCGAGGTGATGAAACGTCTGCGGGAGACACCACCCGAGAGCATCGCCGGATACGACGTGACCGTCACCGACCTGCTGCCCGAAGAGGGCACCGACGCATTGGTCATGTCCGGAGGCGATGACGACGTCTCGGTGCGCATCGTCGTGCGGCCCTCCGGTACCGAACCGAAGGTGAAGTCCTACATCGAGGTTCGCTGTAGCGACGTCAACGATCTGGTCGGGGCCCAGCAGCGGGCCCGGGGCCTGCAGGACGAGCTGCGGGGGGTCGCCGAGCGTTGGTGACCGTCAGGCACTAACGCGGACCGAACTGGCGGTCCCCCGCGTCGCCGAGGCCCGGCACGATGTAGGCGATGTCGTTGAGGCATTCGTCGATCGTCGCGGTGACCAGCCGGATGTCCGGAGCCGCCTTCTCCAGTGCGGCAAGGCCTTCGGGGGCCACGACGACGCAGACCGCCGTGACGTCAACGGCCCCGCGCGAATACAGCAGTTCGACGGTGTGCACCATCGATCCGCCCGTCGCGAGCATCGGGTCCAGCACGATCACCGGCTGCGTGCTCAAATCCTCGGGCAGGGACTCCAAATACGGTGTCGGCTGATGCGTTTCCTCGTTGCGTGCCACGCCGACGAAGCCGACGCGCGCCTCGGGTATCAGCGCGTGCGCCTGGTCCACCATGCCGAGGCCGGCGCGCAACACCGGCACGAGCAGCGGCGGATTGGCTAGTCGGCAGCCGGTCGTCTCGGTGAGGGGGGTGCGCACCGGCACGGTTTCGACCGCGGCGTCGCGGGTGGCCTCGTACACCAGCATCAGCGTGAGATCGCGCAGTGCCGCCCGGAAGGCGGCGTTGTTGGTGTTCTCGTCGCGCAGAGTGGTCAGTCGCGCGGCCGCCAGCGGGTGATCGACCACGCGCACATCCATGGGGCGACCATAGCGGGAACCGAGGGTCGCCGCGCCGCGTCCTACTCCATATGCACGCTGACACCGACGCGGTCCGAGCATTGGCCGCGACCACCGCCGCGCATGCCGACGAACTGTCCGCCATCGCCTCGAAGCTCGCCGCCCTCACCACATCCGCTGCTGCATTCGGACCCGTAGGCCGGCGGTTCCTCGCGGCGCTGGCCGCCGCCGTCGAGTGTGAGGCCCGCATGGTGGCTTCGCTGCGCGATCACGCGTCGGCGAGCGGTCAGGCCGCATACCGGACCGCGCTCGCCTATGACGACGCCGACGACCGCGTGGGCGCCAGGGTCCTTGGCCTCTGACGATGCCCAACGCCTTGGTCGCGGGGCTGGCGGCGCCCCTGCGGAACGTCCAGTCGCTGGTCGGGTCGGGATCGCATGCCGAGCTCACGACCGCACTGCGCGATGCGCACAACGCACTGCGGGAGGTGTCGGCGTCAGTCGGCCAGGCGTGGGGCCGCGCGGCGCAGCACTGGGCGGGCGCGGGTGCTGATGCGGCCGCGGGCGTGTTCAACGCCGCCGTCGCACAAACCGACGAGCTCGCGCAGCGGGTGGGGCGGCTCGGCACGGCGGCTGAGGCAGCCGGCGCCGCGGTGGCGCGGGCTCGTGAGCGCCTGAGCGACATCGTGGACAGCTTCGAGGCGCGGGCGGCCGCGCTCGAGCCGTTCCTCGACTCGCCGGGGGTGACGGAGGAGCTGGTCGCCGAGGCGCGGCGATCACTAGATGAGGCCCTGGCGGTCGTCGAGGAATTGCGCGCCGAACTGGACGGGTATGCCGCAGGTCTTCCCGCTGCAGCGTCGACGCCGGCTGCCGGGTTGGCACCGACCGCGCCGGCGGGGTTCACCGGCCCGTCGGCGCCGTCGCCGGGTTTCGGCGGTGGTGGTGCGGGACTGCCGACCGGCGCCGGAGGGCTGGGTTCGCCGTCAGGCGGGTTCGGTGCGAACCCGGCGGGGCTGGCCTCGCTGGTGCGCGACGTCGCCGAGTTGTCCCGTCCCGAGGCTCCGACCCCGGACGCGGCGACCTTCGGCGACGGTGTGGCGGTGCGGTTACCCGATGGCAGCACGGCGACCGCACCGAACGCGACGGCGGCGAGCGCCGTCAGGTATGCCCTGACCCAACTGGGGGTCCCGTACGACTGGGGCGGCACCACGCCGGGCGTCGGACTGGACTGCAGCGGCTTGACGCAGTGGGCCTACTCCGAAGCCGGTTTGGCCCTGCCACGGTTGGCGCAGGAACAGGATGTCGGCGCGCCCGTGTCGCCGGGCGACCTGAGGCCTGGTGACCTCGCGGTCTGGGACGGCCACGTGGCGATGGTGGTCGGCAACGGCCAGATGATCGAGGCCGGCGACCCGGTGAAGTTGTCGCCGATCCGGACGACGAACGCCGGGCAGGGCTTCCAGGGGTTCTGGCGGCCGACGGCTTAACCGCAGCACCACGGTTTTCCGCGTAGCTTTGGGGCGCCTCAGCGACTGCCGAGGCGGTGGACAGCCGCCGACAGTTGCTCGTACACGGCCAGTTCCGCCCGCAGCGGTGCCAGGATGAGCTCCTCTCCCACCGCGTCCACCCGCCGCCGCAGTTCCGCTGCCGCTCGTCGCCTGCGCCGCGCCGCACCCACCGCAACGAAGGGCCGAATGATCACCCGCAGCGCCATGCCGAGGGCGAGTCCGCCGACGAGAAGCACTGTGGGCCAGGCGAATGGTCCGAGTGACGGGGCCTCGACATCGATCTGCAGGTAGGCCAACACGGCAATCACCCCAAGTGACGCTCCGCCCACAACCGCCGCGGCGAGCAACGCCCACTGGAGCGCGCCGACCAACGCCCACCACCGCGGCGCACGGTCCAGGCCGAGGTTGGTTCCGCCGACGACTCGGTCGAGCGCATCGGGCACGTCTGGCGTCCGAGACTTGGCTGCCTCCAACATTTTACGAGGCCACGGTGCCGGCAGCCCAGCCGACGCGACGTCGGCCAGCGAGCGGACGGCGGTGTCAACTGCCGCGCGCGAGGCCGCAGACGCCGACGGTAACGACGTGCGACGAAGTACTTTGTCATGCCCGTCGAGCTGACTTATTCCTAACCGCCGCAACGGATCTGGCCGCACTTTGGCCAGCCAGCGCAGCGGTGGCCAACCGACCGCGGCCAACCCGCGTCGATCATAGGCCCGGCCGACCGCGGCCACGACGGTGGGAACACCGGCCGCGGCCGCCAGCGCGCTCTGCAGCCGTCGTCCGCCGTCGCGCAGCGCGGGATCGGACCGCCGCTCCGGTATCAGCGGGGCAAGGCGGGCGGCTGTCGCATCCAGATCCGCGCTGACCCGCGCGGTCCGGGCTCGATGGTTGGCCACGGTGGCGGCCAAGAAGTCGTGCAGGGGGGCCACCCCGTCGGGTGTGACCGCCGACGTCGCCAGCACGGGCACCCCGGCCAACCCGTCGTCGGCCAGCAGCCGGTGGAGGTCGCGCACACACGCGTCCACATCGGAAGACAAGAGCCGGTCGGACTGGTTGAGCACTACCGCCATGACATCTCGGTGCGCGGCCAGCGGTCGCAGATAGGAGTCGTGTAGCACCGCGTCTGCGTACTTCTGCGGATCGAGCACCCAGACAAAGGCGTCGACAAGGCGCACCAGCCGGTCCACCTCGGCCCGATGGGACAACTCGGTGGAGTCGTGATCCGGCAGGTCGAGCAGCACCAGGCCGGACCACTCCGGGGCCGCCGACGCATCGCTGTACTGTCGAGTCCCGATCTCCAACCAATCCAACAGTTCCGTTGCGCCCGAACGCCCGAACACAACGGCCTGGGTCGCCGACGTCGTCGGCCGGCGTACCCCGACCGCGGCCAAAGGCGCGCCGACGATGGCGTTGAACAACGACGACTTCCCGCTGCCGGTCGCGCCGGCCAACGCAACCACGGTGTTCTCGCCCGACAGCCGTAACCGAGTTCCGGCACGCTGGTCCAGGTTTCGCAGTTCGGCGAGCAGCTCGTCGGGAAGGCGACCGTCGCCCAGCGCGGTGATCGCCGACAACGCCGCCAGGCGATCGGTCAGCGTCACCGCAGCACCGCCGCCATGCGATCGGCGGCCGCTCGCAACTGGTCACCGGAGATCATCGTCGACGCCGCCCCGAGCACCTCGTCGTACCGAGCGGCGTCCTGGTGCAACAGCCCGTCGACACGGACCAGCAGCTCCTCGCGGGCCCGCCGGGCCAAGCCGCGGACCGCTTGCTCGCCGAAGATCGCCTCGAGGACCTTCTGGCTGGCCACCGTCGTGCCGCCCGCCACCGCTATCTCCGCGCCAGTCAGCCCGGCCGTCTGGCTGAACACCGCCAACATGACCACCAGTCCCGCACCATTGACGCCGTAGGAGGCCAGTCGTGCCCCCGTCCGCTTCGACGCGCCCTCCGTACGCACAAGTTCGAGCACAAACTCCTGCCAGTCACGGACCATCCGCTCCACGGCCTCGGCCAGCCCGGCAGCGGGACGGGCCAATGCGTCGGTCAGCAGGCTTGCTCCGGCCTGGTGCCGGGCCCAGCAGCCGTACGCCGTCTCGGTGGCGTCCTCCACTGCGGCCTGAACAACCGTCGCGATGCCGGACTCCAATGCTGAACCCAGTTCCTCGACGGGGGTGGGCCGCCCGCTAACCGCGGCCACCACCCGGTCGCGGATTCGGCCGACGCGCGACTCCAGTTTGCGCAGGAACTCGCCGGTTCCGACGACGTCCTGCCAGCGAGCCAGCACCTCGCCGCGCAGCAACGCGCCATCGCGGATCGCCTCTTCCACCCGCGCCAGCGCGCCCGCATAGGACGAAGACACGCACGACTCCAGCTGCTTGCGCACCGCGGCCTGCTCATCGGCCGCCTCGGCCAACGCATACGTCCGAGGCGCGAGGCTGCGGAGTGCCCCGTCCAAGGTGTAGCGGACCACCGCGGCACGCTGCTCCGCATCCGCGGTCAGGCTCGCCAGCCACGAGCGGATTGGGGCGATCGCCTTCTCCCGCAACAGCCCGCCTCGTAACGACTGCTCGGCGATAACGAACAGCGGCGCGCCTCCCAACCCATTGGCTGCGAGCATGTCCGACAGGTGCGCACCGATGTCCTTCACCGCTTCCGGCGGGCAGCGGTCGAGCACGATGGCGATCGCCGTCCCCCGGTCCCGCGCTGTGTGCAGCAGCTGCCAGGGCACCGCGTCGGCGTAGCGGGCCGCGGTCGTCAGGAAGATCCACAGGTCGGCGGCGGCCAGCAGGGTGGCCGCGAGCTCCCGGTTCGTGCTCACCACGCTGTCGATGTCCGGAGCGTCGAGCAGCGCGAGCCCGGGGCCGATACCTTGATTCGTCGCCAACCGCAGGCCATCCGGCCCCGACGAGCGCGGCAACTGCGGCAGGATCCGATTGTCGGTGAACCACATCAGGTCTGTGGGATGGCACACGATCACCGGCCCCCGGGTGGTTGGCCGCAGCACACCTGCCGGGCTCACATCGACACCGACCAATGAGTTGATCAGCGTCGACTTCCCGGCGCCCGTGGAGCCACCGACGACCGCCAGCAGCGGGGCGTCGATACTGCGCAACCGAGGAATCAGATAGTCGGCCAGCTGCCCGGCCAGCTCGCGGCGGTCACGCTCGGCCGGCCACGCCGACGGCGCAGGTAGCGGAAATGTCGTCCGTGCCAACACCTGGCTCAGGTCGACCACCGCATCGACCAGGTCGGTGGCTTCCGTCATCACGCCAGCCTGCCCTAGGTGCTCCCGAAGGTGGGCTGATTTCGCGCGCCGACCACACGAACCCTCCGAAGCGGCTCGCTACCGTTGGGCCCTGCTCTGCGTAGGGGCGTGCGGGTCGAGTGGCTATCCTGTGCCGCATGGCTGCTGACATCGTGGCGATCCGGCTCGGCTTGACCAAGGGCGACCTCTACACGTTGTGGGCTCCACGCTGGCGTGATGGCGGCGACGAGTGGGAGGCGTTCCTCGGCAAGGACGAGGATCTGTACGGGTTCGAGTCGGTCGCCGACCTGGTCGCGTTCGTCAGGACCGACAAGGACAACGATCTGGTCGATCACCCCGCATGGACCAAGATCACCGAGGCCAACGCCCACCGCCTGGACCCCGCCGAGGTGCACCACTACGACGTCATCGGCGTGCCGGAGATCGTCGCGGAGAAGGTCAGCGAGGACGCGGTTCGGCAGCTGCACCGCACACTGGTGATCGTCTCGTCGCTCGGCTCGGTGTGCGAACTTCCGGTCGTCACAAGGTTTTTCAACGGCAACCCGGTGCTGGGCACTCTCGGCGGCGGGATCGAGGCCTTCTCCGGCCGCAGCGGACGTAAGCGGTGGGGCGAGATCGAGGCGGTCATCGCCCGGGCCTGGGACAACGTCGTCGACGCGCTCGACGAGGTGATCACACTCCCCGACGTCGACGCCGCCGCCTCGCAGAAGGCCGAAGCCGAGCTGGCCGAGCCTGCGCCGGAACCCGAAGACGACGAGCTGATCGACTCGGTCTCCGAGGTCGACGACACCGAGGAGTCCGAGGAGGAGTCCGACGCCCTGACCACCCAGGCGCAGAGCCAGGTGCTGGGCAGCGACGAGGACTTCTGGCTCAAGGTCGGCATCGATCCGGTCCGGTTGATGACCAGCGCGGGCACCTACTACACGCTGCGCTGCTACCTCGACGACCAGCCGGTCTTCCTCGGCCGCAATGGGCGCATCAGCGTGTTCGGCTCCGAGCGGGCGCTGGCGCGTTATCTGGCCGACGAACACGACCACGACCTGTCCGGTCTGGCCACCTACGACGACATCCGCACGGCGGCCACCGACGGCTCGCTGCAGGTCGAAATCACCGACGACAACGTCTACGTGTTGACCGGCATCGTCGACGACCTCGCAGACGGGCCCGACGCGCTCGACCGCGACCAACTCGAGCTCGCCGTCGAATTGCTCCGCGACGTCGGCGACTACTCGGAAGACACGACCGTCGACCAGACCCTCGATCCGGACCAACCGCTCGGCAGGCTGATCGCCCACGTCCTGGAACCCGACACCGTCCGCGCACCGAGCCCGCCGTACGCCAAGGCCGTCGAGCAGTGGGAGGCGTTGGAGGCGTTCGTCGAGTCCCGGCTTCGCCCCGAATAGGGGCAGGCCTTCGCCGCGAGCGACCGCAAACTGTCACGCGCACGCGGCGTGTCGGTGCGCAAACACGGTCGCTCGCGCGAAAAGGAACTCAGCCGATCAGGACCGCGTAGCGCGGTTTGATCACGTCGTCGATGATCGACAGGCGCTCGTCGAACGAGATGAATGCCGACTTCATCGCATTGATCGTGAACCGCTGTAGATCGCTCCAGCCGTAGCCGAAGGTCTCGACCAAACGCAGCATCTCCTGGCTCATCGTCGTGTCGCTCATCAACCGGTTGTCGGTGTTGACGGTGACGCGGAAGCGCAGCCGGGCCAGCAGGTCGAACGGATGCTCGGCGATGCTGGCGACCGCACCGGTCTGGACGTTGGACGAGGGACACATCTCGAACGGGATCCGCTTGTCGCGCAGCAGCGCCGCGAGCCGGCCCAGTTGCGCGGTGCCATCGGGTGCGACGGTGATGTCATCGACGATGCGCACACCGTGGCCGAGGCGGTCGGCGCCGCAGTAGGCGATCGCCTCGTGAATCGACGGCAGACCGAAGGCCTCCCCCGCGTGAATCGTGAAGCGCGCGTTGTTGCCTCGCATGTACTCGAAGGCGTCGAGATGCCGTGTGGGCGGATGGCCGGCTTCTGCGCCCGCGATGTCGAAACCGACAACGCCCTTGTCGCGAAAGCGGATCGCCAATTCGGCGATCTCCAGGGAGCGCGCCGCGTGCCGCATCGCGGTCACCAAACAGCGCACGGTGATGGTCCGCCCTTCGGCGCTGGCCGCCTTCTCACCGTCGGCGAACCCGGCCATCACCGCGTCGACGACCGCGTCCAGCGACAGTCCACCATCGATGTGCAGTTCGGGAGCGAAGCGGATCTCGGCGTAGACGACGTTGTCGGCGGCCAGGTCCTCGACGCATTCGTAGGCCACCCGGTGCAGCGCCTCGGGGGTCTGCATGACGCCGACGGTGTGGGCGAACGGCTCCAGATAGCGCACCAGCGAACCGCTGTGCGCGGCGGTGCGGAAGAACGTCGCCAGCTCGTCGACATCGGTGGCCGGAAGGTCGTCGTATCCGGTCGCCTCGGCCAGCTCGAGGACGGTCGCCGGGCGCAGCCCGCCGTCCAGGTGGTCGTGCAGCAGCGCCTTGGGCGCTTGCCTGATCGAGTCCAGCGTCAGCGGCGTCGTCATCTCGCTCTCCGGTTCTAGTCTCCGCTCGTGATTCGGTCGATGATCAGCGGACGCGGCGGCGGCGCGGCGTCACCGACGGCCCAGTTGCCGTCCAGTTCGGCGATCGCCCGCTCGAAACGGCCGGGGGTCTCGGTGTAGAGCGTGAACAGCGGCTCCCCGGCGCTCACCGGTTCGCCCACCCGCCGGTGGATGTACATCCCGGCGCCCGGCTGGACCCGCTCACCAGGAGCGGAGCGGCCCGCTCCGAGCCGCCACACCGCCAGACCCACCGCCATCGCGTCGATGCTCTCCATCCTGCCATCGCGCGGCGCCGTGATGGTCTCGGTGTGGCGGCCGACGGGCAGGTCCCCTGCCAGATCACCGCCCTGCGCGGCGACGAGTTCGCGGAACCGGTCCATCGCCGAGCCGTCCTGAAGGGTCTGGGCCGGATCCACACCGTCGAGGCCCGCGGCGTCCAGCATCTCGGCTGCCAGCGTCAGCGTGAGCTCCACCACGTCGGGCGGGCCGCCACCGGCGAGCACCTCCAGCGATTCGGCCACCTCCACGGCATTGCCGACGGCGCGGCCCAGCGGCGTGGACATGTCGGTCAGCACCGCCCGGGTGGCCAGGCCGTGTGCGGTGCCCAGTTCGACCATCGTGCGGGCGAGTTCCCGCGACTCCTCCTCGCTCTTCAGAAACGCGCCGGAACCGACCTTGGTGTCGAGCACCAGGGCGTCGGCGCCCTCGGCGATCTTCTTGCTCATCACCGAGCTCGCGATCAGCGGCAGCGACTCCGTGGTCGCCGTGATGTCGCGCAGCGCGTAGATCTTCCGGTCGGCGGGCGCCAACTCACCCGCGGCGAAGATCGCGGCACCCAGATCGCAAAGCTGTTGGCGGATCTGGTGTTTCGAGATCTCGGCGGTGAACCCCGCAATGGACTCGAGCTTGTCGAGGGTGCCGCCGGTATGGCCGAGTCCGCGGCCGGCGGCCTGCGGCACCGCCCCGCCGCAGGCCATCACCACGGGCACCAGCGGGATGGTGATCTTGTCCCCCACACCACCGGTGGAGTGCTTGTCCACCAACGCCAGAGGCTTACCGCCCCGGCGGAGATCGCTGAAGTCCAGCCGCTCGCCGGAGTCGACCATCGCCGCCGTCCAACGGGCGATCTCGGCCGGCGTCATACCGCGTAGGAAGATCGCCATCAGCAACGCCGACATCTGCTCGTCGGCCACGCGGCCCTGGGTGTAGGCGTCGACCACCCAGTCGATCGCCGCGTCCGAGAGCGCCCCGCCGTCGCGCTTGGTCCGGATCACCGACGGTGCATCAAATGTGAACTGCGTCACGGAGTTTCCTCACCTCCCGACCGGTCCCGCCGGGCGAGGTCCTGTGGCCCGAACGCGTCGGGCAGCAGATCGGCCAGCGGCCGCGGTCCGCTCGGATGGTCGATCAGCATCGCGGGCCCGCCGTGTTCGAGCAGCACCTGACGGCACCGGCCGCACGGCATGAGCAGCTCCCCGGCCGCGTCGACGCACGACAGCGCGATCAGGCGTCCACCGCCGCTCGAATGCAGGTCGCAGACCACCGCGCACTCCGCGCAGAGACCAAGACCATATGAGACATTTTCCACATTGCAACCAGTCACCACACGTCCGTCGTCGACCAGGGCGGCCGCGCCCACCGCGAAGCGCGAATATGGCGCGTAGGCGTTCTCAGATACTTGTGTTGCCTTACGGCGCAACCTATTCCAGTTGATCTCCGACATCGTCTCACCCTCGCCAGGCCGGTTCTGAATGCATTCCGATGCCCCCTCCTCGGAGCCGGAGATCGGAATAGGCAACCCTAACTTCGGCGTTTTTCAAGACATCGACGGCTAAACCGTAGTTCGTTTAGCAGTACGACTGGGTTTAGAGTCGCCGCTGAGGTTTGGGTGAAGTGCGCCAACCGGAACCGACCGCCAGGAAGGAACCTGCCACCCGGTGCAGCTCCGAAGCCCAATCGTCCACCGAAGGCGTTGGAGGCCAGATGAGTACTGCGACACCCGAGAGCCCAGCCGCTCCACGATCGCGACCGTCGCGCAGGCGAACCCTCTACCGCGGGGATCCCGGAATGTGGTCGTGGGTCCTACACCGCATCACCGGTGCGACGATCTTCTTCTTCTTGTTCGTTCACGTGCTCGATACGGCGCTGGTGCGGGTCAGCCCGCAGGCCTATAACGAGGTCATCGAGACCTACAAGACTCCGCTGATCGGACTGATGGAGATCGGGCTGGTCGTCGCCGTGCTCTACCACGCCCTCAACGGCGTTCGGGTGATTCTCATCGACTTCTGGCAGCACGGCGCGCGCTATCAGCGGGTGATGCTCTGGGTGGTGGTCGGCGTCTTCCTGGCGATTTTCATCCCGTCGCTGGGCATCATCGGCATGCACATGGCGGAGCGGTTCCTGTGAGCGCGCCGGCCGGCGGGTCCTCGGGAGCCTGGACGCCGCACCACCGCGAAGGCCGCGTAGCCCCGGTGATGCAGAAGGAACACGACAGGCCGGCCGGTCTGGACCACCCGCGAGCACCACGGCGTCCGCGCGGTATCCCCTACTTCGAGAAGTACGCCTGGCTGTTCATGCGGTTCTCGGGCGTCGCGCTGGTCTTCCTGGCGCTCGGCCACCTGTTCGTGATGCTGATGTGGGAGGACGGCGTCTACCGCATCGACTTCAACTACGTCGCCGAACGCTGGGCGTCTCCGTTCTGGCAGATCTGGGACATGGCGTTGCTGTGGCTGGCCCAGCTGCACGGGGCCAACGGCCTGCGGACCATCATCGGTGACTACGCACGCAAGAACACCACGAAGTTCTGGCTGAACTCGGTGCTGCTGCTGGCGACGGGGTTCACCCTGGTCCTGGGTAGCTACGTGCTGGTGACCTTCGACGCGAACATCTCATGAGGGTGAGCTTCACATGATTGTTGAACATCGCTACGACGTCGTCATCGTCGGCGCGGGTGGCGCCGGGATGCGCGCGGCGGTGGAGGCGGGTCCGCGGGCCCGCACCGCGGTGCTGACCAAGCTGTACCCGACGCGCAGCCACACCGGTGCGGCCCAGGGCGGCATGTGCGCCGCGCTGGCCAACGTCGAAGAGGACAACTGGGAGTGGCACACCTTCGACACGGTCAAGGGCGGCGACTACCTCGCCGACCAGGACGCGGTCGAGATCATGTGCAGGGAAGCCATCGACGCGGTGCTGGACCTCGAGAAGATGGGGATGCCGTTCAACCGGACCCCCGAGGGCCGCATCGACCAGCGCCGTTTCGGCGGGCACACCCGCGACCACGGCAAGGCTCCGGTGCGCCGGGCGTGTTACGCCGCCGACCGCACCGGCCACATGATCCTGCAGACGCTGTATCAGAACTGCGTCAAGCACGACGTCGAGTTCTTCAACGAGTTCTACGCGCTGGACATCGCGATCACCGAGACCCAGGCCGGGCCGGTGGCCACCGGCGTCATCGCCTATGAGCTGGCCACCGGGGACATCCACGTCTTCCACGCCAAGGCCATCGTGTTCGCCACCGGTGGCTCGGGGCGGATGTACAAGACGACCTCCAACGCGCACACCTTGACCGGGGATGGTCTGGGCATCGTCTTCCGCAAGGGACTTCCTCTGGAGGACATGGAATTTCACCAGTTCCATCCGACCGGTCTGGCCGGCCTCGGCATCCTGATCTCCGAGGCGGTGCGCGGCGAGGGTGGCCGGTTGTTGAACGGTGATGGCGAGCGCTTCATGGAGCGCTACGCGCCGACGATCGTCGACCTGGCACCACGCGACATCGTCGCCAGGTCGATGGTGCTCGAGGTGCTCGAGGGCCGTGGCGCGGGGCCCAACAAGGACTACGTCTACATCGACGTGCGCCACCTCGGCGAGGACGTCCTCGAGGCCAAGCTGCCCGACATCACCGAATTCGCCCGCACCTACCTGGGCGTCGACCCGGTCAAGGAGTTGGTGCCGGTCTACCCGACGTGCCACTACGTGATGGGCGGCATCCCGACCAACGTCAACGGCCAGGTGCTGCGCGACAACACGACGATCATCCCCGGCCTCTACGCCGCGGGTGAATGCGCGTGCGTGTCCGTCCACGGCGCCAACCGCCTGGGCACCAACTCGCTGCTGGACATCAACGTGTTCGGCCGTCGCGCCGGCATCGCCGCGGCCAATTACGCACTGGGACACGACCACGTCCCGCTTCCGCAGAATCCGGCGGGCATGGTGGTCGACTGGGTCGGCGACATCCTCTCCGAGCACGGCAACGAGCGCGTCGCCGACATCCGCGGCGCCCTGCAGCAGTCGATGGACAACAACGCCGCGGTGTTCCGCACCGAGGAGACGCTGAAGCAGGCGCTGACCGACATCCACGCACTCAAGGAGCGGTACTCGCGAATCACGGTGCACGACAAGGGCAAGCGCTACAACAGCGATCTGCTCGAGGCGATCGAGCTCGGCTTCCTGCTCGAGCTCGCCGAGGTCACCGTCGTTGGGGCGTTGAACCGCAAGGAATCTCGCGGCGGACATGCCCGCGAGGACTACCCCAACCGCGACGACACCAACTACATGCGCCACACCATGGCCTACAAGGAGGGTGCGGATCTGCTGTCCGACATCCGGCTGGACTACAAGCCCGTGGTTCAGACCCGCTATGAGCCGATGGAACGGAAGTACTGATCAATGACTCCCGACGAGCACTTGTGCGAGGAGAAATGACTATCGCGCCTGAGGTCGAGACCAAGAATCCCGAACTGCCGCCCGTGCCCGAGGGCGCGGTGATGGTGACGCTGAAGATCGCGCGGTTCAATCCGGAAGACCCCGACGCCTATGCGGATTCGGGCGGTTGGCAGAGCTTCCGGGTTCCGTGCCTACCCACCGACCGGCTATTGAACCTGCTGCACTACGTGAAGTGGTACCTGGACGGCACGCTGACGTTCCGGCGGTCGTGCGCGCACGGTGTGTGCGGCTCGGATGCGATGCGGATCAACGGCGTCAACCGGCTGGCCTGCAAGGTGCTGATGCGCGACATGCTGCCGAAAAACCCGAAAAAGCAGCTCACCATCACCATCGAGCCGATCCGCGGGTTGCCCGTGGAGAAGGACCTCGTCGTGGACATGGAGCCGTTCTTCGACGCCTACCGCGCGATCAAGCCGTACCTGATCACCAGCGGCAATCCGCCTACGCGCGAACGGATTCAGAGCCAGACCGACCGGGCCCGCTACGACGACACCACCAAGTGCATCCTGTGCGCGTGCTGCACGACGAGCTGTCCGATCTACTGGAGCGAGGGGTCGTACTTCGGTCCCGCCGCGATCGTCAACGCGCACCGGTTCATCTTCGACAGCCGCGACGAGGCCGCCGCCGAGCGGCTCGACATCCTCAACGAGGTCGACGGGGTGTGGCGCTGCCGCACGACGTTCAACTGCACCGAGTCCTGCCCGCGCGGCATCCAGGTCACCCAGGCGATCCAGGAGGTCAAGCGCGCGCTGATGTTCGCGCGCTAGGAAGACGCATCGCGTCGGCGAGCTGGACGTGTCCCTGGAAGCCGAATTCGACCGCCAGGGCGTGATAGCGCTCGACGAGGTCGCGAAAGCCGCTGTCGTCGCCTTGCGCGCGGGCCAGTCGGGCACGCATGCGCAGCAGCTGGATCTCGTTGACAACCACGCCGGGTTCGGTGGTTACGTCCGCGAACCGGTCGATGTGCTCGGCCGCCTCCCGGATGTCATCGGGTCCGCCGCGCCGAAGCAGCGACTCCACCAGAACCGCGATGGCCTCTACAGAGAAGAGCTTCTCTTCGTGTCGCACTAGCGTGTTGACAATCGATCTCAGGTCCTCGATGGCGTCGTCGAGGTCGCCTGAAGCGGCGGCGATCTCGGCGATGCGAACTCTGGCGCCGACCGCGGGCGAGAAAATGGAACTGCCCTCGTACAGGCCGCACGACTCGCGGAGAGCCTCCAATCCGCGTCGCCGCTCGGCTTCCGTCGGCTGCGAAGTGAGAACCAGTCCCAGGGCCGAACAAGCGGTGGCCAGCGCGAGAACGTCGCCGATCTCCCGTCCCTTCTGGACCGCTTCCTCCGTGTCCGCAAGGACGCGATTGTCGGCAACGATGGCCTTTGTGTGCATGCCGAACGAGTAGCCGATTCCGATAACGAACACCAGGAGTGTCCCAACCGGGCGAACTTCACGTTCCAGCGTGGCACTTCGGCGTGCGCTCTGCAACCAATCGGGTTCGCCAAGAACGCATTTGGCGACCGAACCCCAGATCAACGCCGTCGCCAGCGCCGAGCTGACCTGCTCGCCGCTCATGTCCGCGCCTGTGTAACCCTCGAGCAGTCCGGCCGCCCAATCCGCGATGTGATGCGCCTCTCGCACCTCCCCGGCGAGTATCTTCGCCATCACGCCCGCATGGATGTACGCGAGCGCCCTCACCGCACCGTCGCATCGCTGAAGCAATTCGAATTGCTCGGACGCCAGCGCGGAAGCTTCGCGGTGGCGATGCTGGAAACTCAGCAAAGCGATCTGGCCGTACATGCCGATCGCCAGCGACAGGTAGTCACCGCAACCCTCACACAGTTCCCGGAGTTCTTCGAAGCCGGTGTCGGCCAGGCCACCGCCGACTCGCCAGGTCGACATGCACAGCATCGTCTTCGGCACGATGCGCAGGGCCGTGCGGTTCGGGTCGCCCTCGGGCAACGCGTCGGCGGCTTTCGCGGCGCGCTCCCAACCCGCCCGCGCGCCTCGGATGTCGCGCTGTACCGACCAGGAGGCCGCTCGCAGGTGCCAGTTGTACGCCGCTGCCAGATCGCCTGCCGCTTCCAGGTGTTCGGCGATCAACGCCGCGTTCTCACCCGCCGGGCTACGCTCTTCGATTGCGGCCGCCAGGCGCCGATGCAGCTCGGCGCGTTCGGATTTCAGCTGCGACTCGAGTGCCACCGTGCGGATCAGCGGATTGCGGAAGACGAACTCAGGCCGACGACCGAACCTGATCTGCTCGATGAGCTGCGCATCGAGCAGATCCTCCACGGCGGGTTCGACCCCGAGCGCACTCACGAGATCCAAACCGAATTCCGCGCCGACGACCGCCCCGGCGCAGAGCGTGCGCTTCGCTTTCGAGTCCAGACGGTCGATGCGCGCCGCGATCGTCGTCTGCAGAGTCGCGGGCACGCTCACACCGGCGTCGTCTGCCGCGTTGCGAAACCGCCCGGGCTCGCCGTCGAGCACGCCGCGCTCGGCGAGTTCACGCACCATCTCCTCGGCGAAGAGCGGATTGCCTGCGGCCCGTTCGCATATCGTCTCTCGCAGCTCGCCGACCGAATAGGCGGCTCCGAGCAGGCCATCGACGAGCGTGCGCACCTCCGCATCGCGAAGCGGTGCCAGTGCGATGGTGTGACCACCTCGCACCCGGGTCAAAATCCCTTGGTACTCAGGGCGATACGTGATCACCGTGAGGAGATGGGTTTGGGGCACCACCTTGAGGAAGTCGGCAAGCATCGACTCGCTGACCTCATCCATCCAGTGCACGTCCTCGACGACGTACACGGCAGGACTCTTGCGGGCCAGTGTGAAGGTGTTGACCAACGCGGTCAGGCGTCGCCGTCTGGCATCAGGAGTGATGGCAGCCGACGCTGCGTGGGGTTCACCGATACCCAACAGATCCTCGAACAGAAGAACGTCCTCGGGGTCGAAATCGGTGAGCCCGGCGCGGAGCCGGGCACGAGCCGAGGCGGCGTCGAGGCGCTCCACTCCGGTCGCGGCCCGAAGGAATGCGGCCAGCGCATGAAACGGAACCTGTTTGGTGTGCGCCTCGCAATATGAGCGGACCACTTCGATGCCGCGCCCTTCGGCCAGCGTCGCGACTTCGCGAGCGAGCCGGCTCTTACCGATTCCCGGCGGTCCGACCAACCCGACCACGGCGCCGCGGCCGTCGATCGCACCCTCGAGCAGCCCCTCGACGGCGGCCAGCTCCCACCGTCGGCCGACCATCGGCGATTCTTCGCGCCTATCGGGGCGGTGGACCCTGCTGATGCTGATCAGTCGGCGCGCCGCCACCGGTTCGTCTCCGCCCTTGATCCGTACCCGCTCCGGTTCGCCGAGCACCGCTATGCCGTCGACCAGCCGCGCCGTCGACTCGCTGAGCATCACCGCGCCGGGCGCGGCGACCGACTCCATGCGTTGCGCGATGCCGACCTGTTCGCCGATGGCGGTGTAACCGAATGCGCCGGAACCCATGTCACCGGTGATGACCCGGCCCGAGTTCAGGCCGACACGCACCCGTAGCTCGACACCGTCGCGTCCCGCGACGTCGGCCGCGAGGCGTTCGGTTTCCTCTTGCACCCCAAGGGCCGCCAGGCAGGCGCTCGCGGCGTGGTCCTCCAACGCCACGGGCGCGCCGAACACCGCCATCAGTCCGTCCCCCGTGAACTTGTCCACGGTGCCGTCGTAGCGCCGGATCACCGCGGCGCAGCGCTCGACGAGGTCGGTCATGATCTCGCGCAACCGTTCGGCACCGACCGCCGCGGCGATGTCCATGGACCGCACCACGTCGGCGAACAGCACGGTCACGTGCTTGTACTCGGCGGCTCGGGCGGTGTGTGCCACCGCGGCGCCACACTCACTGCAGAACTTCGCGGTTGCAGCCAGCGGCGCTTCGCAGCCGGCGCAACGAAGCTCAGCGGCGGTCACGGCCCCGGCGGCACCCCGCCCGATCTCCACGTCAATATGTTGTCACCAGCGATGACCGCGCGTCGGATATTCGGCTGAGGGGGCTTGGCCTGGTCGCTACAGGATGACCACCGGGATGAACACGCCGAACAGCCAGAAGCCGAACGCCTTGAAGCCCGGGTCCCACACCGGGTGCACCCGGTAACCCCAGTAGTCGATCCACGGCGGCGGATGCCCACGCCAGTGCACCGCCGGTGGCGGGCCCCAACCCCACGGGGGACGGTCGTCACTGCGCCACTTGTTGGCCTTCCACCACTTGTCCCAGTCGTGGTCGTTCCACCGGTTCCACTGCCAATCGCGACCCTGGGGCTGCCAGTCGTCACCGACCCAGTGGTCGTGATCGCGGCCTCCGTGGCCGGGATCGGCGGATGCGGACCCGAGACCGGATCCCAGCGCCGCACCGCTGAGTATGACGGCGATCGTGCCGTGTGCGATGACTTTCTTGACCTTCATCTGCGACTCCTCGTCTCCCCCACATTTCAGGAAACTGAGAAGGACAACCCCCGACGGTCCGCCAAGTCCGGGCCTGGACAGACTTGATCGATCTCAACTGGATTTTCGCCTCCGTGGATCAGCCGTTACCTGCTGCTGTCACATATCGAGCGGCGGTCTCGTCTATTGGGTATGACCGAAAACGGACAGAAAACCCGCATCGAACCCCTGCCCCCGCAGCGCGCGACGCTGCTCACCAAGCTCCTGTACCGGGTCGCCAAGCGGCGGTTCGGCGAGGTGCCCGAACCCTTCGCCGTCGCGGCGCACCACCCGCGGTTGATGCTCGCCAACGTCGTGCATGAAGGCATGCTGCAGTCCGGGTCGAAGAAGCTGCCCAAGAGCGTCCGTGAGCTCGCGGTGTTCTGGACCGCCCGCACGATCGGATGCTCGTGGTGCGTCGACTTCGGCGCGATGCTGCAGCGCCTCGACGGCCTCGACGTCGATCGGCTCAAGCACATCGACGACTACGCGACGTCGCCGCTGTTCACCGACGACGAGCGCGCCGCGATCGCCTACGCCGACGCCATGACCACCGACCCGCACACCATCACCGACGAGCAGGTCGAGGGTCTTCGGCGGCGGTTCGGCGACGACGGTGTCATCGAGCTGACGTATCAAATCGGCGTGGAGAACATGCGGGCTCGGATGTACTCGGCGCTGGGCATCACCGAACAGGGCTTCGGGTCCGGCGACTCGTGCCGCGTTCCGTGGGCTACCGACAAGCCTTCAGCGGTGAACCAGTGAACTTGTCAGGGTTGGCGATGTCCCAGATCGCGGAGACCTTGCCGTCGCGCACGGTCATCGCGGTGACGCGCGGCATCACTTCTGGATAGCCATCGCCGGCCGGTGAGCCGAGCAGATAACTGCCCAGCTGACCGTTGACGTTCGCCAGCTGGCTCGACGACAGAAACCCCGGGCCGTACCGCCGGACCAGGCCGAACAGGAAGCGGGCCACCTTCTCCGGTCCGTGGATGACACGTGGTGCCGTCGGCGCCCGGCGGTTCGAGTCACCGGTGAAGGTGACGGCGGGATGCAGCAGCCGCACAACGGCTTCCATGTCACCGGAGGCGAGCGCCGCCATCAGCGCACCCGCGATTTCGTTGTGTATGTCGTCGGGCGCCGGCGGCGGGGCATCCGCAACGGCACGCCGCGCGCGCGAGGCCAGTTGGCGCGCCGCCGCCTCGCTGACTCCGATCACGGCGGCGACCTCGCCGAACGGCACCGAGAAGCCGTCGTGCAGCACGAAGGCCACTCGCTGATCCGGGTTGAGCCGCTCGAGCACCACCATCGCGGCGAACCGGGCGTCCTCGCCCGCGACCACCACGGCCAACGGGTCGTCGCTGTCCAGAGGTGTGACCACCGGCTCCGGAAGCCATTCGCCCACATAGGTTTCGCGTCGATGTGCGGCTGAACGGAGCCGATCCAGGGCCAACCGGCTGACCACCGTCGTCAGCCACGCCCGCAGGTCCTTGATCGATTCGTGCCCGGCGGCGCTCCAGCGCAACCAGGCGTCCTGAACGATGTCCTCGGCGTCGGCCATCGTGCCCGTGAGCCGGTAGGCGACGGACAGCAGATGCGGTCGCAGTTCCTCGAACTCGTCAACCCGCGTGCTGGCGGTCATGGATTCGAGGTTACTCCTCTAGCGCTTGGCGAAAACCGTGCGGTGCCACTCTTTTTCGGCTACCCCGGTGATGTCACTCATCACGTGCTTGACGGTGAGGTACTCCTCGAGCGAGTAGTCGCTCATGTCCTTGCCGAACCCGGAGGCCCCGACGCCGCCGTGCGGCATCTCGCTGATGATCGGGATGTGGTCGTTGATCCACACGCAGCCGGCCTTGATCTCCCGCGACGCCCGCTGCGCGCGGTAGACATCGCGGGTCCACGCTGAGGCCGCCAACCCATACATGGTGTCGTTGGCCTGCCGCAGCGCGTCGTCGTCGTCGGTGAACGAGCGCACCGTGAGGACCGGTCCGAAGATCTCGTCGCGATACACCTCCGACTGCTCGTCGACGTCGGCAATCACGGTCGGCAGGTAGAAAGAACCCGGCCGGTCTGGGGCCGACCCGCCGCAGACCATCCGCCCGCCCTGACCGGGAGCCCGCTCCACCATGCCGGCCACCTTCGCCCGGTGCGCCATTGAGATCAGAGGTCCCAGATCGGTGTCCGGGTCCTGGGGGTCGCCGACGACGACCTTGGAGAACACCTCGGCGACGCCCGCGACGAAATCGTCGTAGAGCTCGCGCGCGACGATCGCCCGCGTCGCCGCCGTGCAGTCCTGACCGGTGTTGATCAGCGCGCCGGCCGCAGCGCCCTGGACGGCGGCGTCGAGATCTGCGTCGTCGAACACCACGAACGGCGCCTTGCCGCCGAGCTCGAGCTGCACCCGATGGCCGTGCACCGCCGCCGCAGCCATCACCTTGCGGCCCACGGGCGTCGACCCGGTGAAGGTCACGACGTCGACGTCGCGGTGGCCGGCCAGCGCCGTGCCGACATCGCCGCCGAGTCCTGTGACCACATTGAAGACGCCGTCGGGCACGCCCGCCTCCTTGGCGAGGCGCGCGAGCGTCAACGTCGTCAACGGTGTCAACTCACACGGTTTGATCACCACCGAACAGCCGGCGGCCAACGCGGGCAATACTTTCCACACCGCCATCTGCAACGGATAGTTCCACGGCGTGATCGTCGCGACCACACCGACCGCCTCACGCCGGATGCTCGACGTGTGATCGGCGGAATACTCGGCACTCGCCTTGCCTTCCAGGTGGCGCGCCGCGCCGGCGAAGAAATCGATGTTGTCGACGCTGCCGGGGACGTCGAATTCGGCGGCCAGCCGCACCGGCTTACCGGTCTGGCTGACCTCCTCGGCGACCAATGCATCCGCGCTCTCGCCCGCCAGTTGCGCCAGCTTGAACAGGACCGCCGAGCGCTCTGCGGGCGTGGCGGTGGACCAGTCGGTCAGCGCCGCGCGGGCCGAGGCCACCGCGGTGTCCACATCGGCGGGGGCGGCCAACGCGTAATCGGCGACGGCCCGCCCGGTCGCGGGGTCGGTGACCCGGTGGGCGGGCCCGCCGGTCGCCACCGCGGCGCCGTCGATCCAGCTGCCCGACACACTGGCGGAAACGGATGTCGCAGTCATGGCCACACGCTAACGGACCCCTACGCTTTCCCATAGCCGAGCCGGGCCCGAACGAGTGATTTCATGGCTGTGGTTGCCTCTGACGACGAATTCCGTGCACAATCACTGGCATGCCTACTCCGGGTGCGACGCACGGCCTCGGCCCCGTTTCGTTCCGACTCAACCAGTCCCGTCCCGGCGCCGCGTTTCCGCTCGACGACTTGAGCAAGCAGATCATCGAGAAGCTCCAGCAGGACGGCCGCCGCTCGTACGCGGGCATCGGCAAGTCGGTCGGATTGTCCGAAGCCGCCGTCCGGCAGCGCGTGCAACGCATGGTCGACGCCGGTGTCATGCAGATCGTCGCCGTCACCGATCCAATGCAACTGGGTTTCGCCCGCCAGGCGATGATCGGCATCCGCTGCACCGGCGACACCACCAAGGTGGCCGAGAAGCTGGCCGCCATCGAGTCCGTCGACTACGTGGTGCTCACCGCCGGATCCTTCGACGCCATCGTCGAGGTGGTCTGCGAGGACGACGACGACCTGCTCGACCTGCTCAACACCCAGATCCGCGCGCTGCCGGGAGTGATATCCACCGAGACACTCGTTTACCTGAAACTCGTCAAGCAGCAATACAATTGGGGCACTCGATGACTACAACCCTTTCGGCCGACCTCGGCGCGAAAGCCAACCGTCACCTGTGGGGTCACTTCGCCCGGCACGGCGCCGGCATCACCCCGCCGATCATCACACGCGGTGAGGGTGTCACGATCTGGGACAGCAACGGCAAGAGCTACATCGACGGGCTGTCAGGGCTTTTCGTGGTCCAGGTCGGTCACGGCCGCCAGGAATTGGCCGAGGCCGCCGCCAAACAGGCCGAGCAGTTGGCGTTCTTCCCGCTGTGGTCTTACGCCACGCCGACCGCGATCGAACTCGCCGAACGCGTCGCCGGTTACGCGCCCGGCGACCTGAACCGGGTGTTCTTCACCACCGGTGGCGGCGAGGCCGTCGAGTCGGCGTGGAAACTGGCCAAGAACTACTTCAAGCTGACCGGCAAACCCGGTAAGCACAAGGTGGTTTCGCGTTCCATCGCCTATCACGGCACACCGCAGGGTGCGTTGGCCATCACCGGGTTGCCGGTGTTCAAGGCGCCGTTCGAGCCGCTGACACCGGGCGGCTTCCGGGTGCCCAACACGAACTTCTACCGCGCCCCCGCGCCGTACCAGGACGACGAGAAGGCGTTCGGACAGTACTGCGCCGACCGCATCGCCGAAGCCATCGAATTCGAGGGCCCCGACACCGTCGCGGCCGTCTTCCTCGAACCGGTTCAGAACGCGGGTGGGTGCTTCCCGCCGCCGCCAGGGTATTTCGAGCGGGTCCGGGAGATCTGCGACGAGTACGACGTGCTGCTGGTGTCCGACGAGGTCATCTGCGCATACGGCCGGATCGGGTCGATGTTCGCCTGTGACGACTTCGGCTACGTCCCCGACATCATCACCTGCGCAAAGGGTTTGACGTCCGGCTACTCGCCCATCGGTGCGATGGTCGCCAGCGACCGGCTGTTTGAGCCGTTCAACGACGGCAAGACCATGTTCGCGCACGGCTACACCTTCGGCGGGCATCCGGTGTCGTCGGCGGTGGCGCTGGCCAACCTCGACATCTTCGAACGCGAGGGGCTCAACGACCACGTCAAGGAGAACGCGCCGAGATTCCGGGCCACCCTCGAGCAGTTGTACGACCTGCCGATCGTCGGTGACGTTCGCGGCGAGGGCTACTTCTACGGCATCGAACTCGTGAAAGACAAGGCCACCAAGGAGACCTTCAACGACGAGGAGTCCGAGCGGCTGCTGCGCGGCTTCTTGACCCCGGCGCTGTTCGAGGCAGGCCTGTACTGCCGCGCCGACGACCGCGGCGATCCGGTCGTGCAGTTGGCCCCGCCACTGATCAGCGGTCAGAAGGAGTTCGACGCGATCTACCAGATCATGCGCGATGTGCTCGCCGAGGCCGGCCGCCGCATCTGAATTTGCGCGAGATTGCATTCCAGCAGCGAAAGTACGAGTAACTGCCTGCTGGAATGCCATTTCGGCGAGACTGGCGGCGTGTCCACCAAGCCGATGCCGAAGAAGCCGCCGATCGATCCCGTCCGCTGGCAGCCTCCGCCCGTCGATCCCCTTCCGGATCTGCCGGCGGCCGACCTGACCGTCGTCCCGCTCCCGGGCAACGCGCCCGAGGACGTGGTCGTCGACGCGGACGGCGCCATCTGGGCAGGCGTCGACGACGGCCGCATCGTGCGCATCACCCCCGGCGGTGGGGACCCGGTCGTCGTCGCCACCACCGAGGGCCGGCCGCTGGGCATGCACGTCGCCCACGACGGCCGCATCCTGGTTTGCACCAGTCCCGGCGGCCTGCTGTCGCTCGACCCGGCCAGCGGCACGGTGGAGACATTCGTGGCCGAGGTCGATGACCGGCGATTGATGTTCTGCTCGAACGTCACCCAATCACCGGACGGCACAATTTATTTCACCGAGTCGACGAGCGCGTTCGACTACGCCCATTTCAAGGGTGCGGTGATGGAGGCGCGCCCGCGCGGCAGCCTGTTCCGGCGCGACGCCGACGGCACCGTGCTCACCGCGGTTGCCGGGCTGTATTTCGCCAACGGTGTGACCCCCACCGCCGACGGGTCGGCGTTGGTGTTCGCCGAGACGATGGGGCGCGGGTTGTCGAAGTTCTGGCTCACCGGTGAGCGCGCCGGGTCGGTGACGCCGCTTCGCGCAAACCTGCCCGGCCATCCCGACAACCTGTCCACCGGCGCCGACGGCCGCATCTGGTGCGCGATGGTCTCACCGCTCAACGCCGCTGCCGAATGGCTCGCGCCGCGCTGGCCGGCGTTGCGCAAGCTGTTGTGGAAGCTGCCCGACAAGCTGCAGCCGCAGATCAAGCCCGAGGTGTGGGCGGTGGCGTTCGATCCGGACACCGGTGACGTCGTCGCGGGTATCCGCTGCGAGCATCCGCGGTTCGGCATGGTGACCGGTCTGGTCGAGTCCGAGGGCCGACTGTGGATGGGCAGCATCGGCTTCCCCGCGGTCGCGCACGTCGACCTGGCGCCGCTGTCCCTTTGACCGCTTAAGTCACAAATGAAACTCAAGTAACACCAGTCACAGCGCGCCTACCCGCGATCGGCCCGTTCGCGGCTTAATGTGCGGTCACGATGGCGAAGTTTCGAATTCCGCTGCAACGCGCCGCCGTACTGGCCACGGCCTTGTTCGTGGCCGCGGGACCGGCCGTGGCAAGCGCGCAGCCGCCGGCTGCCCCGGAGGCGAGCGCATGCCCGTACCGCGAGGTGACACCACCCGCGGTCGACGCGTCCGAGGTCCCCAAACCCGGTCAGGCACCACCCGCACCGCTGCCGGTGCCCGCCACGCCGATGGGCGGCGAGAAGCTCTCCGGCTGCGGCGTCATCACCGCGCCGGGCACGCCACCACTACCGAACGACATCTCCGCCGAGGCATGGGTGGTCGCCGATCTCGACTCCGGCGACGTCATCGCGGCCAAGGATCCGCACGGCAGGCACCGGCCCGCCAGCATCGTCAAAGTGTTGACCGCCATGCAGGCGATCAAGGAACTGCCGCTCCACAAGGTCGTGCCCGGCACCGCCGAGGATGCCGCCCAGGAGGGCACCAAGGTCGGCGTCGGCGAGGGCGGCCACTACTCGATCAACGACCTGCTGCACGGGCTGCTGATGTATTCGGGCAACGACGCCGCGTTCGCACTGGCTCGCCAGATGGGCGGCTGGGACGCCGCGCTGCACAAGCTCAACGACCTGGCCCGCAAGCTGGGTGGCCTCGACACCCGGGTCGCCACGCCGTCCGGGCTCGACGGTCCCGGCATGAGCACCTCGGCCTACGACATGGCGCTGTTCTACCGGTACGCCTGGCGCAACCCGGTTTTCAGCGACATCGTGTTGACCCGCGCATTCGACTTCCCCGGCCGCGGCGATGTCGGCTACCCGATCGAGAACGACAACAAGCTGTTGCTCAACTACCCCGGCGCGATGGGCGGTAAGACCGGCTACACCGACGACGCCGGGCAGACGTTCGTCGGCGCCGCCGACCGCGACGGCCGTCGGCTCGTCGCGGTGCTCCTCAAGGGCACCCGCCAGCCGATCGCACCGTGGGAGCAAGCCGCGCATCTGCTCGACTACGGCTTCGCCACGGCGCCGGGCACCAGCGTCGGCACACTGATCGAGCCCGACCCGTCGTTGCTGGGAACCAACCCGGACGGCGACGACGCCAACCCCGCGCTCAACGCGGCCCCGATGATGTCGGACATCGACGCGATGCCGGTGCGGGTCGGTGTCGGGGTGGTCGGCAGCGTGATCGTGTTCTCGTTGATCATGGGCGCACGGTCGATGAACCGGCGACCGCAGCACTAGCACCAGCGGCGCAACAACAATTCCGCATCGGCGCAGAGCCGTTCGATCACCTCCGCCGCGGAGCACGACTCTGCGACCATGCCGACGCCCTGCCCGGCGTTGACGGGCGCCACCCGGTAGTCCTCGGCGGTCGCGGCGGCGGCGAGTTCGGCGCGGGCGTCGGCGTCGATGAGCCCCTCGCGATCGTCGAAGCGGTCGACGAATTCGTTTCGGAGCACCCGCTCGGAAAGCGTTGCCGGCCAGGGGTACTCGAGCGCGATGTCGAAGACGCGGGTCGTCACCGTATCGTCGCCGGATGCGCGCAACAGCTGCCGGCGCGCACCATCGGACGTCGTCGCTTCGGTGCAGGTTGTGAACGCCGTACCCAGCCAGGCGCCCGACGCTCCAGCGGCCAGCACCGCCGCAAGCCCGCGGCCCGTGCCGATACCCCCGGCGGCCAGCACTGGCACCGTCACCGCGTCGAGCACCTCCGCGAGCAACGGCAGAGTACCGATGCGCGCCTCGCCGTGCCCGCCGCCCTCCGACCCGCGCGCGACGATCACGTCGACACCCGCGTCGGCCGCCCGCCGCGCACCGGTCACATCGGCGACCTGGGCGGCCACCGATACGCCAGCGTCGTGGGCCCGCCGGACCCAGGACCATTCGTCGCCGAAGCTGACGGCCAGCAGCGCGGGCTTCGCGGCGAGCGCCACCTCCAACAGTTCCGGCTCTGCCGCCGTTACCCAGTGCACGAGCCCGATACCGAACGGACGCCCGAGCTCCGAGACGTGCGGGAGTTCGGCCGCCAACTTCGCGGCGGTGGCCGAACTTCCCATCCCGACCATGCCGAGGCCGCCCGCCCGGGATACCGCGGCGGCCAGAACGCCGCCCGCCGTGCCGCCCATCGGCGCGTTGACGATCGGCACCTCGAGGCCGATGCGGCGGGACCACGGCGTCGCAAGGGGCACGGATGCGACGTTACCGCTTTGTTACGGTGGGGCTGTCAGCAGTCGACACCGGACGAGCGGCGCCGTACCCGGCCAGCGACAAGACGGCGTTTCGGAGGTGTTGTTTCATGCCCTGGGTCATCCTCATAGTTTCGGGTGCGTTCGAAGCTGTGTGGGCGGTCGCCCTGAGCAAGTCGGAAGGTTTCACCCGCCCGGTTCCGATAACCGTTTTCGTTGTGGCACTGATCATCTCGATGGGCGGTTTGGGTATCGCCCTGCGGGATCTGCCCGTCGGCACCGGGTATGCGGTGTGGGTGGGCGTGGGCGCCGCGCTCACCGTCGTCTATGCGCTGGCCACCGGCGAGGAGAGCGCGTCACCGATCAAGGTGGCACTGCTGCTCGGCATCATCGGTTGCGTGGTCGGCCTGCAGCTGGTCAGCCAGAATCAATGACGCCGTCGGAGCTTCGAAATCCCTAGCGCGCCAAGGGCTCCCGCCGCCGCCGCGGTCAGCACACCGCCAACCCCGACACCCTCGTGCACCTGCACCCGGGGGGCGATCTGCACGAGCCCCGGCGGCGGGAGCGGCGCGGCCTCCATGTTCTCGATCGACGTGGCGGCCCACGCCGTGGCGAAGAGGATGAGCCGAGCGGTGATGTAGGCGAACACCATCAGGCCGAGAACCGGGCCGAATGTCGCGCCGGCCGGGCCGGTCACCACCGAGCGCAGGTAGATCGACGCCACCTGCTTGAAGACCTCGAACGCGACCGCCGCGAGCAGCCCGGCCCGCATCGCCGAGCGAAAGCTGATCGATTCGCGGGGCAGCCGCGCGATGATCCAGGTGAACAGCAGCCAGCTGATCAACACCGAAAACGCCAGCGAAATCACCCGCAGCAGGATGCTCATGCCCGGAACATCGCCCAGCCCAACCCATTCGACGGCCTTGCGGGCCACTCCGGAGCTACTCACCACGGTCAGTGCGATGGTGGCCGCGATCGCCAGGAACAGGCCGGCGATGGCCGTCAGATCCGACAACTTCGTGCGCACGAAGCCGGGGGTTTCGCGTCGCATCAGGCCCCACATCTGGCTCAGCGCCTCGCGCAGGTTGGCCATCCAGCCCAGCCCGGCCCATGCCGCGGTGGCCAGTCCGATGATCCCGACCGAGGTGCGGGACTCGATCGCGGAGTCCATCAGTTCGACGAGCTGCGTGGCGACGTCGCCGGACACCGACGCCCTGATCCGGTCCTGAATGTCGGCGAGCAGTTCGGGCTGGCTCACCAGGATGAAACCGCCGATCGCGAATCCGACCATCAACAGCGGGAACATCGCGAAGACCGTGAAGTATGTGATGCCCGCCGCGTAGAAGTCGCCCTTGCTGTCGTTGTAGCGCTCCTGCGCCCGCATGACGTGGTCGATCCATTCGTGCCGCGCGCGCAGCCGGTCGACGAACCCCTTCTTCTCGTCGGGCTCTTCCGGCTCACCCGGAGGTTTCACAACAGCCTCCCCACGTCAGCCCCCCGGCCGCAGAAACCCCAACCGGTCATATACCCGGCGCAGTGTCGTCGCAGACACGTCGCGGGCCCGTTCGGCGCCCACCGCCAGAATCGATTCCAACTCGGCGGGATCGGCGAGCAGTTCGTCGACCCGTTCCTTGATGGGTGTCACGAACTCGACGACGGCCTCCGCGGTGTCCGCCTTGAGGTCGCCGTATCCGCGACCCGCGTAACCCTCGACAAGCTTGTCGATGTCGGAGCCGGTGACCGCCGACTGGATGGTCAGCAGGTTCGAGACGCCGGGTTTGGCGTCGGGGTCGTAACGCACCTCGCGGTCGCTGTCGGTGACGGCCGAGCGGATCTTTTTGGCCGACGCCTTCGGATCGTCGAGCAGGCCGATCAGGCCGGCCTCGGTTCCCGCGGATTTGCTCATCTTGGACGTCGGGTCCTGCAGGTCGTAGATCTTGGCCGTCGCCTTCGGGATCATCGGCTCGGGGATGACGAAGGTGTCCGGGAAGCGGGAGTTGACCCGTTGCGCCACATCGCGTGCCAGCTCCAGATGTTGGCGTTGGTCCTCCCCGACCGGCACGAGCTCGGTGTCGTACAACAGCACATCGGCGGCCATCAGCACCGGATAGGTGAACAACCCCACGGTGGTGGCCTCGTTGCCTTCCTTCTGCGATTTGTCCTTGAACTGCGTCATCCGCGACGCCTGCCCGAAACCGGTGAAACAGCCGAGTACCCAAGCCAATTCGGCGTGCGCCGGAACATGGCTCTGCACGAAGACCGTGGCCCGGCCCGGGTCGATGCCCAGCGCGAGGTACTGCGCGGCCGTGACCAGCGTGCGCCGCCTCAGCCGCTCGGGGTCTTGCGGGATCGTGATCGCGTGCAGGTCCACCACGCAGAAGAACGCGTCGTGGTCGTCCTGGAGGCCGACCCACTGCTGGATCGCTCCCAGCGCATTGCCGAGGTGCAGCGAGTCGGAGGTCGGTTGGACACCGGAGAAGACGACGGGTTTCGGCGAACTGCTCATGATCGCCCGATCATTTCACGCGACCGGTATTCGACCGTCACCGGCGCGTGGTCCGACCAGCGCAGCGCATACGCCTCGGCGCGCTCCACCCGGGCAGCGACGGCCCGCTCCGCCAGCGCCTTGGTGGCCAATTGGTAGTCGATGCGCCAGCCGGCGTCGTTGTCGAAGGCGCGGCCCCGCCACGACCACCACGCGTACGGACCCGGCTGGTCGGGGTGCAACTCGCGAACCACGTCCACCCAACCCGAGGCGAGCAGCGCGGTGAGCCACTGTCGCTCACCCGGCAGGAACCCGGACTTCTTGAGGTTTCCCTTCCAGTTCTTGATGTCGTTGGTGGTGTGGGCGATGTTCCAGTCGCCGCATACGACGGTCTCGCGGTAGGTCAGCGTCGCCATCCGAGCGGCGAGCTCGGCCATGAACCGTTCCTTTTCGAGCTGGCGGTCCGTCTCCGCCTCGCCGGTCCTGACGTAGACGCTCGCGACCGTCACCCCGGCGGTGTCGACCTCCAGATAACGGCCGTGCGCGCCGAACTCGTCGGACTCGAGCAGCCGCGACGCCGAGATCGGGTGGCGCGACAGCACGGCCACGCCGCTGCGACCCTTGACGTGCGGTTCGGCCGACGCCAGGCGCCAACCGTCGGCCAGGGCGGGTGCCAACGCGGCCGCGAGCTGGGCATCGTCGGCGCGGGTTTCCTGCAGGCAGATCACGTCGGCCGGGGTCGACGCCAGCCACGGCAGCAGGCCGCGGTTCTGCAGCGAACGCTCCTTGACCGCGGCGCGGATGCCGTTGACGTTGATGGTGCTGACGATCAGCGAGGTCACAGCGGCAGACCATACCGACGCACTTGCGGTACCGCCGGTATCACCTTTACTGTCGGGCTGATGGCTAGAAAATCGCCGCGCGACCCGCTCCACGTCGGCTCAGGCGAGCCCATCGTGTTGCTACACCCGTTCATGATGTCGCAGAACGTCTGGAAAAAGGTCGCCCCGCTCATCGCCGACACCGGCCGCTTCGAGGTGCTGGCTCCGACGATGCCCGGGCACAACGGCGGGGTGAAGGGGCACCGATTCCTCGACACCAAAGAGCTCGCCGACGACGTCGAACGCAGGATGGACGCGCTGGGCTGGGACACCGCCCACATCGTCGGTAACTCGCTCGGGGGTTGGGTGGCCTTCGAGTTGGAGCGCCGCGGCCGCGCACGCACGCTGACCGGGATCGCGCCGGCCGGCGGGTGGAGTCGGTACACGCCCGCGAAGTTCGAGATCGTCGGCAAGTTCCTGGCCGGCTTCCCGGTGTGGGTGTTCACCCTGGCGTTCCGGCAACGCGTGCTGAAGCTCCCCTTCACGCGCTGGCTGGCCCACTTCCCCATCAGCGCCACGCCGGACCGGTTGTCCGACGACGACCTCATCGACATCATCGACGACGTCACCCACTGCCCGGCCTACTACCAGCTGCTGGTGAAGTCGCTGCTGACGCCGGGTCTGCTGGAACTGGCCGAAAGCGCGTGCCCCACCCACCTGGTGATCTGCGAGAAGGACCGGGTGCTGCCGCATCCGCGGTTCACCCGCCACTTCACCCAGCAGCTGCCCGAGAGCACGCAGGTCACCCACCTCGACGACGTGGGCCACATTCCGATGTACGAGGCGCCGCAGCGCGTGGCCGACCTGATCGTCGACTTCGTCGACCGGCACGCCGCGCCGCCGCGGGAGGCGCTCGGCGGTTAGAGCTTCGTCACCGGCTCGCTCGTCGCGCCCTCCAGCACCGAGTTCAGCGTCTTGCTGGGCCGCATCACCGCGGTGGTCTTCTCCGGGTCCGGGTAGTAGTACCCGCCGATGTCGACCGAGTCGCCCTGCACCTCGATGAGCTCGTTGACGATCGCATCCTCGTTGTCGGCCAACGACTTCGCGAGGTCGGCGAAGTGGTCGGCGAGCTCCTGGTCGTCGGTCTGCTCGGCAAGCTCCTGCGCCCAGTACATCGCCAGATAGAACTGGCTGCCCCTGTTGTCGAGCTCACCGGTCTTGCGCGAAGGGCTCTTGTTGTTGTCCAACAGTTTTCCGATGGCCGAGTCCAGCGTCCTGCCCAACAGAACGGCCCGCTTGTTCTCGGTCTTGCGCCCGATGTCCTCGAAACACGCTCCCAGAGCGAGGAACTCGCCGAGCGAATCCCAACGCAGGTGGTTCTCCTCGACCAGCTGGTGGACGTGCTTGGGCGCAGACCCACCCGCACCGGTCTCGTACATGCCGCCGCCGGCCATCAGCGGCACGATCGACAGCATCTTCGCGCTGGTGCCCAGCTCTAGAATCGGGAACAGGTCAGTCAGGTAGTCGCGCAAGATGTTTCCGGTCACGGCGATGGTGTCCTGGCCGCGAATCAACCGTTCCAGCGTGTACCGCATGGCCCACACCTGCGGCATGATCTGGATGTGTAGCCCCTCGGTGTCGTGCTCCTTGAGGTACTCCTTGACCTTCTTGCGCAGCTCCACCTCGTGCGGACGCTCGGTGTCGAGCCAGAACAGCGCGGTCATGTCCGAGGCCCGCGCCCTCGTCACGGCCAGCTTCACCCAGTCGCGGATTGCGGCGTCCTTGACCACCGGCATGCGCCAGATGTCGCCGGTCTCGACGTTCTGGGTCATCAGCACCTCGCCGGTGTGGACGTCGACGATGTTGGCGACGCCGTCCTCGGGGATCTCGAACGTCTTGTCGTGGCTGCCGTACTCCTCGGCCTTCTGCGCCATCAACCCCACGTTAGGTACGGTGCCGATGGTCGTCGGATCGAACTGCCCGTGGGTCTTACAGAAGTTGACCATCTCCTGGTAGATCCGGCTAAACGTGGACTCGGGGTTGACCGCCTTGGTGTCCTTGGTCCGCCCGTCGGCGCCGTACATCTTGCCGCCGAGCCGGATCATGGCGGGCATCGACGCGTCGACGATCACGTCACTCGGCGAATGGAAGTTCGTGATGCCGCGGGCCGAATCCACCATCGCCAGTTCCGGCCGGTGCTCGTGCACGGCGTGGATGTCCTGGACGATCTCCTCACGCTGCGAGGCGGGCAGCGCCTGGATCTTGTCGTAGAGGTCGGACATGCCGTTGTTGACGTTCACGCCGAGCTCGTCGAGCACCTTCTGGTGCTTGGCGAACGCGTCCTTGTAGAACACCTTCACCGCGTGGCCGAACACGATCGGGTGCGACACCTTCATCATCGTCGCCTTGACGTGCAGCGAGAACATCACGCCGGTCTTGTAGGCGTCCTCGATCTGTTCTTCGAAGAATTCGCAGAGCGCCTTCTTACTCATGAACATGCTGTCGATGATGTCGCCGTCGTCGAGCGCCACCTCCGGCTTGAGCACGATCGTCTCGCTCGACCCATCTGGACGTTGTGTCTCGAGCACCATCTTGACCTTGCGGTCCTTATCGAGCGTCATCGACTTCTCGCCGTGGTAGAAGTCGCCCTTCTTCATGGTCGCCACGTGCGTGCGCGACGCCATCGACCACTCGCCCATGCTGTGCGGATGCTTGCGCGCGTACTCCTTGACCGCCTTCGGTGCACGTCGATCCGAATTGCCCTGTCGCAGAATCGGGTTGACCGCGCTGCCGAGAACCTTGGCGTAGCGGTCCTTGATCTCTTTTTCCTCGTCGTTCTTTGGCTCGCCGGGATAGTCCGGCAGGTCGTAACCCTTGGCCTTGAGCTCCTTGATGGCGGCCAACAGCTGCGGCACCGAGGCGCTGATGTTGGGCAGCTTGATGATGTTGGTGTCGGGACTCTCCGTGAGTTCGCCCAGCCGCGCCAGGTTGTCGGGCACCCGCTGCTCGTCGGTGAGGCGGTCGGAGAACTCCGCGAGAATGCGTGCGGCCACCGAGATGTCACTGGTCTCGACGTTGATGCCCGCCGGCTCGGTGAACGTGCGAATGATCGGCAGGAACGCGTAGGTCGCCAGCAGCGGCGCCTCGTCGGTCAGCGTGTAGATGATGGTCGGCTGCTCGGCAGTCATGTGGGGTTCTCCCGGCTCGCTAATCGGTTCAGGCCTCGGTCAGTCGACTACCAGTATTGCGCCGTACCCGGTGCTCTGTGTGAGCCAGGGGGTCCGCCGGGAAGCACTGTGATCCGTTACCGGCGGGTAGCCAGTCGTCGGCATCCCTTGCTGGCAGACGCAGGTGACGTGCGATAAGCTTCTCATCGGTCATGAGTGCCAGCGACAAGCCCCGGCTTGCTGGTCGGCAACCCTCCAACCGCGGTGGGGTGCCCCGGGTGATGACCAGGTTGAGTACCCGCTGACAAGCGGTTACCGGCAAGCGCGGGTCCGTTGTGACGGGCCCCCAGAGAAGACAGTGGAGGTCCGGCGTGCGCAGTTACCGCTGAGTGCGTGAAATGCCCCTTTTCGGCCCCTCACAACAGGAGAAGCTATGAGCACCGAACACGATGACCCGACCGCGCGGTGGGCGTTCGAAACCAAACAGGTCCACGCCGGACAGACCCCCGACAGCGCGACGAACGCGCGGGCGCTGCCCATCTACCAGACCACGTCGTACACGTTCGACAGCACCGATCACGCCGCCGCACTGTTCGGCCTCGCCGAGCCGGGCAACATCTACACGCGGATCATGAACCCGACCCAGGACGCGGTCGAGCAGCGCATCGCCGCGCTCGAGGGCGGTGTCGCCGCACTGTTTCTGGCCTCCGGTCAGGCCGCATCGACGTTCGCGATTCTCAACCTCGCCGACACGGGTGGCCACATCGTGTCCAGCCCACGGCTGTACGGCGGCACCTACAACCTGTTCCACTACTCGCTGCCGAAGCTGGGCATCGAGGTCAGCTTCGTCGAAGACGCCGACGACCTCGACTCCTGGGGCGCTGCGGTGCGGCCGAACACCACGGCGTTCTTCGCCGAGACGATCTCCAATCCGAAGATCGACGTGCTCGACATCCCGGGCGTCTCGGGCGTCGCCCACGACGCCGGCGTACCGCTGATCGTCGACAACACGATCGCCACGCCGTATCTGATCCAACCGTTGAGCCACGGCGCCGACATCGTCGTGCACTCCGCCACCAAGTACCTCGGTGGGCACGGAACAACGATCGCCGGTGTCATTGTCGATGGGGGCACCTTTGACTGGACCAACGGCAAGTTCCCCGGCTTCACCGAGCCCGACCCCAGCTATCACGGCGTTGTGTTCGCCGAACTCGGCCCGCCCGCGTTCGCGCTGAAGGCGCGCGTTCAGCTGCTGCGCGACCTGGGTTCGGCGGCGTCGCCGTTCAACGCGTTCCTGGTTGCCCAGGGACTAGAGACGTTGAGCCTGCGCGTCGAGCGACATGTCGAGAATGCACGGAAGGTCGCCGATTATCTAGCGGGGCATGAGCATGTCATCTCGGTCAATTACGCCGGGTTGCCGTCGTCTCCCTGGTATGAGCTCGGAAAGAAGTTGGCGCCCAAGGGGACCGGCGCCGTGCTCGCGTTCGAGTTGGCGGGCGGGGTCGAGGCCGGAAAGGCCTTCGTCAACGCGCTGACCCTGCACAGCCATGTCGCCAACATCGGCGATGTGCGCTCGCTGGTGATCCATCCCGCTTCCACGACACATGCGCAGCTCTCACCCGAGGAGCAGTTGGCCAGCGGTGTCACGCCCGGGCTGGTGCGCCTGGCGGTTGGCATCGAGGGCATCGACGACATCCTGGCCGATCTGGAGCAGGGCTTCGCCGCCGCCAAGCCGTTCAGCTCTCCAAGACGCATTGATCCGAGCACCACGGCGGCGTTCTGATGACGATATCGGAGGTACCCACCTTGACCCTGCCGGTTGAAGGCGAGATCGAAGTGGTCGATATCGGCCCGCTGACGCTGGAGAACGGCGCGGTCATCGACGACGTGTCGATCGCCGTGCAGCGCTGGGGCGAGTTGTCGCCCGAGCGCGACAACGTCGTCGTCGTGCTGCACGCGCTGACCGGCGATTCGCACATCACCGGTCCGGCAGGACCCGACCACCCGACCCCCGGCTGGTGGGACGGCGTCGCGGGACCCGGCGGACCCATCGACACCGACCGCTGGTGCGCGGTGGCGACCAATGTGCTCGGCGGCTGCCGCGGCTCCACCGGCCCGAGCTCACCGCATCCCGACGGCAAGGCGTGGGGTTCGCGTTTCCCGGTCGTCTCCGTCCGCGACCAGGTGCGCGCCGACATCGCCGCGCTGGAGGCGTTCGGGATCACCGAGGTCGCCGCGGTCATGGGCGGCTCGTTGGGTGGCGCCCGCGCGCTCGAGTGGATGGTCGGCCATCCGGACAGGGTGCGCTCGGGGCTGGTGCTGGCCGTCGGCGCGCGTGCCACCGCAGACCAGATCGGCACGCAGAGCTCACAGGTCGCCGCGATCAAGGCCGACCCGAACTGGCAGAACGGCGACTACTACGGCACCGGCCTGTCCCCCGACCTCGGCATGGAGATCGCCCGCCGGTTCGCCCACCTGACCTATCGCGGCGAACTCGAGCTCGACACCCGGTTCGCCAACGATCCGCAGGACGACGAGGACCCCGGCGTCGGCGGCCGCTACGCCGTGCAGAGCTATCTGGAGCATCAGGGCCGAAAGCTGGTGTCGCGGTTCGACGCGGGCACGTATGTGGCCCTCACCGAGGCGCTGTCGAGCCATGACGTCGGACGGAACCGCGGTGGCGTCGAGGCCGCGCTGCGTGGCTGTGGTGTGCCTGCCGTGGTCGGCGGCATCACCTCCGACCGGCTCTACCCGCTTCGGCTGCAGGAGGAGCTGGCCGAATTGCTGCCCGGCTGCGCCGGACTCGATGTCGTCGAGTCGATCTACGGGCACGACGGCTTCCTGGTGGAGACCGACGCGGTCAACAAGCTGATCCGCCGAACGCTGGAGCTGGCATCTCGGTGAGCGGGCCGGAACAAAATCGCTCGCTGTCGTTCGGCGCGGAAGCCGCGGCCTACGAACGCGGTAGGCCGTCGTATCCGCCGGAGGCGATCGACTGGCTGCTGCCGTCGGCCGCCGCCAAGGTGCTCGACCTCGGGGCGGGCACGGGCAAGTTGACCACGCGCCTCGTCGAGCGCGGCCTCGACGTCGTCGCCGTCGATCCGATTCCCGAAATGCTTGACCTGCTGAGTCGTTCGCTTCCCGAGACGCCCGCGCTGCTCGGCACGGCCGAGGAGATCCCGCTGCCCGACGACAGCGTGGACGCCGTGCTGGTGGCCCAGGCCTGGCACTGGTTCGATCCCGAGATCGCGGTCAAGGAGGTCGCCCGCGTGCTGCGCCCCGGCGGTCGGCTGGGCCTGGTGTGGAACACCCGCGACGAGCGGCTCGGCTGGGTCAAAGACCTCGGCCGCATCATCGGTCACGAACACGATCCGTTCAGCAACACCGTGTCGCTGCCCGAACCGTTCACCGATGTCGAACGTCATCAGGTCGAGTGGACCAGTTATCTGACCCCGCAGGCGCTTATCGACCTGGTGGCGTCGCGCAGCTACTGCATCACCTCACCGGAGCAGGTGCGCACCAGGACCCTGGACCGTGTGCGCGAGCTGCTGTCGACCCACCCGGCGCTGGCCAACTCCACCGGGCTGGCGCTGCCGTACGTCACGGTGTGCATCCGGGCGACGCTGGCCTGACAGCCGCGCCGAGATCGACGTATTGGCGGAAATGGTCGAGGAAAACCCGCCAAAGCGTAAGTCTCGGCGACTGTGCCGTTAGCTGGTACCCAGCGGGTCGATGGTCCAGGCGACATAGAGCATCGTCGCGCTGACGGTCGCGGTGGTGACGAAATCGACGCCTCGGCTTCGCACCGCCAGCAGCCCCGCCCGTTCGTCGCTCAACATCAGCCGCAGCGCTGCAGCCACACCGACCCCGATCGCCATCACCAGCGCGCCGCGTCGCCAGTAGCCCGCGACCACCAGGACGAACGCGGCGGCGAAGATCAGCCCGACCGACCAGAACGGCCACTGACTCGCGAAAACCTTGCGCGCGAACTCCTTTGGCGTCACGTCGCCGCCAGTGCCTCCGCGCGCTCGACCACGTTCGTCAGAAGGAACGCCCGCGTCAGCGGGCCGACGCCACCCGGATTGGGCGAGACGTGGCCGGCGACGTCCCAGACGTCGGGGTGGACGTCACCGACGAGCTTGCCGTTCTCGTCGCGGCTGACCCCGACGTCGACGACCGCCGCGCCGGGTCGCACCATTTCGGCGGTCACCATGTGCGGCATGCCCGCCGCGGCGATGATGATGTCGGCCTCCCGGGCCAGCTCCGGAAGATGGCGAGTCGCGGTGTGGCACAACGTCACCGTCGCGTTCTCCGAACGACGCGTCAGCAGCAGTCCGAGCGGGCGGCCGACCGTCACACCGCGGCCGATGACGACGACCTGCGCGCCGGCGATCTCCACCTCGTAGCGGCGCAGCAGGTGCACGATCCCGCGCGGGGTGCACGGCAGCGGGGCCGGTTCGTTGAGAACCAGCCTGCCGAGGTTCGTCGGATGCAGACCGTCTGCGTCCTTGCCCGGGTCGACGCGCTCCAGCGCGGCGTTCTCGTTGAGGTGCTTGGGCAGCGGCAACTGCACGATGTAACCGGTGCACTCGGGGTTGGCGTTGAGCTCGTCGATCGTCTCGTCGAGCGTGGCCTGGCTGATGTCGGCGGGCAGGTCGCGGCGGATCGAGTTGATGCCGACCTTCGCGCAGTCGGAGTGCTTACCGCGCACGTAGGCCTGCGAGCCGGGATCGTCGCCGACGAGCACCGTGCCCAGCCCCGGCGTACGTCCCGCCGCGGTCAGCGCCGCGACGCGTTCGGTGAGGTCGACGAAGATCTCGTCGCGCGTGGCCTTGCCGTCCAGTGTGATCGCACCCACGCGTCACAGTCTGGCATGCTCTGAGACCATGAACACTCGGCCCAATGTGTTCACCCCGGCCAAGCTCGGCCCGGTGACGCTGCGCAACCGGATCATCAAGGCGGCGACGTTCGAGGCGTCGACGCCGAACGCGCTCGTCACCGACGAACTGATCAACTTCCACCGGCTGCCCGCCGCCGGCGGAGTCGGGATGACGACGGTCGCCTACTGCGCGGTCGCTCCCGGCGGGCGCACCGACGGCTGGCAGATCTGGATGCGCCCTGAGGCGGTGCCAGGGCTGAAGCGGCTGACCGAAGCGGTCCATGCCGAGGGCGCGGCGATCAGCGCACAGATCGGCCATGCTGGCCCAGTGGCGAATGCGCGGACCAACAAGGCCAAGGCGCTGGCGCCGATCCGCTTCTTCAACCCGCTGTCGATGCGGTTCGCCAAGAAGGCCACGCGTGAGGACATCCGCGACGTCACCGAGGCCCACGCCAACGCCGCGCGCCTGGCGATCGAATCCGGTTTCGACGCGGTCGAGATCCATCTCGGCCACAACTACCTGGCCAGCTCGTTCCTCAGTCCGCTGCTCAACCGCCGCACCGACGAGTTCGGCGGCTCGCTTCAGAACCGCGCCAAAGTGGCCCGCGGCGTCGTCATGGCGGTGCGGCGCGCGGTGGAGAAGGAAGGTGCCCCGATCGCGGTGACCGCGAAGCTGACCATGACCGACGGTGTGCGTGGCGGCATTCCGATCGAGGAGTCGCTGCAGACCGCGAAATGGCTCGAGGAGGACGGCGGGCTGGACGCCATCGAGTTGACGGCGGGCAGTTCGCTGGTCAACCCGATGTACCTGTTCCACGGCGACGCGCCGATCAAGGAGTTCGCGAACGCGTTCAAGCCGCCGATCCGGTGGGGCATTCGGATGACCGGCAAGAAGTTCCTGCGCCAATACCCCTACCGCGACGCATTCCTGTTGCGCCACGCCCAGAAGTTCCGCGCCGAATTGAAGATGCCGCTGATCCTGTTGGGCGGCATCACCAACCGAGAGTCGATGGACCTCGCGATGGCCGAGGGCTTCGAATTCGTGGCGATGGGACGCGCGTTGCTGGCCGAACCGGACCTGATCAACCGCATCCAGGCCGACAGCTCGGTGCAGTCGATCTGCGATCACTGCAACAAGTGCATGCCGACGATCTACAGCCACACCCGCTGTGTGCTGACCGGGGCGCCGGACAACTATCAGCCGTCGACGGCGGGCCGCGGTTCGACGTAGGCCACCATCGGTTCGGTCACCAGAACCTGGTCTCCGGCGGTGACGACGAGTTCCTTGGGCGAGAACGTATAAGTGGCGCCCTCGTTCTCGACGGTGAAGACGCCGTCACTGTTTTCGACGGCAGGCGCGGTCAGCACCAGACCGTCACTCATCCGCACCCCGCGGTACTCGTAGCTGCTGCCCCGCTCGCAGATCGCGACGAGCGCAAACTGGGTGCGGCCCAAAGCCGCTGGCTGCCATGGCGCCTCGCAACGGGCTTTTGAGTCGACGAACCCACGGGCGTCGATCGCTATGGCGCCTTGCGCATCGACCGTCGGCGCCAGGAACGCCGCGACGACACAGAGCCCGCCAATGCCGAAGACCAGGAAAGGCGCCCGAGACACCATGACCTATGGTGACCACGTTTCGTCGCCATAAGCGCGCGACTCGCCGTACGACCGGCAAACTTCCGTGGTCGGAGCACCGGGTCGCGCATGCCTACCGTTAGAGTTGGCGACGATGAGCCGACCCGCCCCGCCCGCGCTGACCGTTCGGTACGACGGATCGACCCGAACCTTCGCGGCGGGCAATGACGTCGTCATCGGCCGCGATCTGCGCGCCGACGTTCGCATCGCCCATCCGTTGATCTCCCGTGCGCATCTGGTGTTGCGCTTTGACCAGGGCCGCTGGGTGGCGATCGACAACGGCAGCCTCAACGGGATGTTCGTCAACAACCGCAGAGTTTCCGCGGTCGACATCCACGACGGTCAGACGATCAACATCGGCAATCCCGACGGTCCGCGACTGACTTTCGAGATCGGCCGCCATCAGGGCGCGGTGGGCCGGACGCCGACCGTGGCGGTGCCGATCGCCAACCAGCGACCGACGGGCACCTACCCCACCGCGCCGCCGCCCCCGCCGGTTTCGGGTCCACACTCGGCTCCGCACACCACGCGGCCATACGGTCCGCCGCCGGGTCAGGCGCGTCCGCAACCGACCTACCCGAGTGCGCCTCCCCCGCCCCGTCATCCCAGCACGCCGCAGCCCGCGGCCTATACGAGCCCTCAACAGCCGGTGCGTCAGGTGATATCGTCCCCGGCGCTCGAGTCGGCGACGATGATGGGACCGACCGCGGCGCCGCGCTCCAGCGAGGGCAACCTCGCCACGAGCATGCTCAAGATCCTGCGGCCGGGAACCAGGCCGCCGGACAACGTCCCCGGCGCAGTCAAGATCGGTCGAGCCACCGACAACGACATCGTCGTGCCCGACGTGCTGGCCTCGCGCCACCACGCCACGCTGGTGCCGACGGCGGCCGGTACCGAGATCATCGACAACCGCAGCATCAACGGCACGTTCGTCAACGGTGCACGCGTGGAGTCCGCGCTGCTTCGCGACGGTGACACGGTCACGATCGGCAACATCGACCTCGTCTTCTCCGGCGGCACGCTGGTCCGCCGCAGCGAGAGCGAGGCCGCGACCCGCACCGGCGGACTGGAAGTCCACGGCGTCACGTGGACGATCGAGAACAACAAAACGCTGCTGGACAACATCTCGATCGCCGCGCGGCCGGGAACGCTGACCGCGATCATCGGCCCGTCGGGCGCCGGTAAGTCGACGTTCGCCCGGTTGGTCGCCGGCTACACCCATCCGACGACGGGCACGGTGACCTTCGAGGGCCACAACGTGCACGCCGAATACGCGTCGCTGCGCTCGCGGATCGGGATGGTTCCCCAGGACGACGTCGTGCACGGTCAGCTGACCGTGCGTCAGGCGCTGATGTACGCCGCGGAACTGCGCCTGCCGCCGGACACCACGAAGGCCGACCGGGAACAGGTCGTCATGCAGGTGCTCGAGGAACTCGAGATGACCAACCATCTGGAGACCCGCGTCGACAAGCTCTCCGGCGGCCAGCGCAAGCGCGCTTCGGTTGCGCTCGAACTGTTGACCGGCCCGTCGCTGCTGATCCTCGACGAGCCGACCTCGGGTCTGGACCCCGCACTGGACCGCCAGGTGATGACGATGCTGCGGCAACTGGCCGACGCCGGGCGCGTCGTGCTGGTCGTCACGCACTCGCTGACCTATCTCGACGTCTGCGATCAGGTGCTGCTGCTGGCGCCCGGCGGAAAGACCGCGTTCTACGGCCCGCCCAGCCAGATCGGCCCGTCGATGGGCACCACCAACTGGGCCGACATCTTCAGCTCGGTGGCCAGCGACCCCAAGGCGGCCAACGAGCGCTTCCTGTCCCAGCACGGGCCTCCGCCACCACCACCGCCGACCGAGGAGCCGTCCGATCTGGGCAGCCCGACGAGCACGAGCGTGCGGCGGCAGTTCTCGACGATCGCGCGCCGACAGGTGCGACTGGTGGTATCCGACCGCGGCTACTTCGCGTTCCTGATGCTGCTGCCGTTCATCATGGGCGTGCTGTCGCTCTCGGTGCCCGGTGACGTCGGGTTCGGCGTGCCCGTGCCTGCGATGCAGGGCGGCCCGGCACCCAACGAGCCGGGCCAGATCCTGGTCATGCTCAACGTCGGCGCCATTTTCATGGGCACCGCGCTGACCATCCGGGCGCTGATCGGCGAACGGGCGATCTTCCGCCGCGAGCAGGCCGTCGGATTGTCAACGACCGCATACCTTTTGGCGAAGGTGTTCGTGTTCACCCTGTTCGCGGTCGTCCAGTCGGCGATCGTGACGGCGATCGCGATCATCGGCAAAGGTTGGGGTCCCGGTGCCGTCGACAGCGGTGCATTTATCGGCAACCGCAGCATCGAGCTGTTCGTCGACATCGCGGTGACGACGGTGGCCGCGGCGATGGTGGGCCTGGCGCTCTCGGCGTTGGCCAGGTCCAACGAACAGATCATGCCGCTGCTGGTGGTGGCGATCATGTCCCAGCTGGTGTTCTCGGGCGGCATGATCCCCGTGACGGACCGGATCGTGCTCGACCAGATGTCCTGGTTCACCCCTGCCCGTTGGGGTTTCGCGGCTTCGGCCTCGACGATCGACCTGATCCGGTTGGTGCCCGGCCCATTGACGCCCAACGACCGACACTGGGAACACAGCGCGGGCACATGGCTGTTCGACATGGCCATGCTGGCGCTGATCTCCATCGGCTACACGGCGTTCGTGCGCTGGCGGATTCGGCTGAGCAGCGCTTAGCGCGCCGATATCCGTGCGTGATGGGGATCATTCCCCGTGGATGTTCAGGCCGTGCGCGGCGGCGAACGCAAGCGCTTGGTCGACGTCGATTTTCACGCCGGTGAGGCCGGCGGTGGTCCACAGTGACGGGTCGGTCCTCGCGCCGCGAAGGTCGGCCTCGTCTAGTCGCAGGTTCTGCACCCGCGCCCCGCTCAGATCCGCGCCGCGCAACACCGCCTTGCGCAGATCGGCGTCGACGAGGCCTGCCTCGCGCAACCGGCATCCGGTGAGATCCACACCCCGCAGATCACATCCGCCGAGGACGGCCAGTGTCAGGTCGACGTCGACCAGCGTCATCGGCCGAAGGCGGCTTCCGGTGAATACCGATCCGAGCATGCTGCACTGCCGGAATACGCTGTGGTGCAGGGTTGCTCGCTCGAACCGGCAGTTCCGAAACGCCGAACCGGCATGTTCGGATTCGGTGAGGTCGACGCCGCGGAAATCACATTCGTCGAACACCACGCGTTCGGTGCGTAGCCTGCTGAGGTCGTCGTCGCGGAAGTCGCGGCCGGTGTAGTGCTCGTCGCTCCACAGTGTTTCGTCGGGGCGCACTCGGTCAACCGGGCAGGGAGGTCAGGTTCGCCAGAGCGTATTCGGTGATCGCGATCAACGCCGCCTTGGCGGACTGCCGGTCTCGCGCGTCGACGGTGATCACCGGAACGTGCTCGCCAAGCGCCAACGCCTTGCGTACCGCAGCAGCGGGATGCCTTGGCGCGCTGTCGAACTGGTTGATCGCGACGAGGAAGGGCAGGTTGCGCGCCTCGAAGAAGTCGACTGCGGCGAAGCTGTCCTGTAGACGCCGCACGTCGACCAGGATGATGGCTCCGATCGCGCCGCGGACGAGGTCGTCCCACATGAACCAGAACCTGCGCTGACCGGGCGTGCCGAACAGGTACAACACCAGGTCATCGGCCAAGGTTATGCGACCGAAGTCCATCGCCACCGTCGTCGTGTTCTTCTGGGGCGTGGCTTCGAGTCCGTCGACGCCCGCCGAGGCGGTGGTCACCAAGGCCTCGGTCCGCAGCGGCATGATCTCGGAGACCGCGCCGACGAACGTCGTCTTCCCGGCGCCGAAGCCACCCGAGATGACGATCTTCGTGGAGGCGGTCTCCTCAAAGTGCCTTGAGGCCACGCAGTGTCCTTCCTATCAACTCACGTCTTTCGTCGATGTCGGTCGACTCGCCCAGGGTGCTGCCGACCGCCACATAACCCTGCGTCACGAGATCCCCGATGAGCACCCGCGCCACGCCGAGCGGCAACGATAACTTCACAGCGATCTCGGTAACCGACGGGCGGTCGACGCATATCGCCACGATCTGTCCGCGCACGTCGTTACCCGGCCAGCGCGGCGGCTTGGCCGAGTCGACCGTCTCGATCGGCGCTTCCATCGGCAGCGAGATGCGGGAGTCGGTACGGCCCGCGGTCAGGATGTACGGCCGGACCAGGCTCGGCTCGGCCGCGACGTCGCCCTCCCACTGGTCCATCGGCCGCTCACGAATGTTGGGGTGCGCGCCGTCGCGCCGACTGGGCGACGGTGCCCACCCGCTCGACCAATACCGCCATCTCGTAACCGATCTGGCCGATGTCGCAGTTCCGTGCCGCCAGGGTCGCCAGGTTCGAGCCGTCGCCGACGCGCATCAACAGCAGGTAGCCGTTCTCCATCTCGACCACCGACTGCAGCACGTGGCCACCGTCGAAGAGTTGCGCTGCACCCGTGGACAGGCTGGCCAGTCCGGACGCCACGGCCGCGAGTTGGTCGGCCCGCTCGGTCGGGATGTGCTCACTGGCCGCCATCAGCAGCCCGTCGGCGGACACCAGCACCGCGTGCGTCACCCCCGACACTTCGCGGGCGAATTTGGAGACCAGCCAGTCGAGCGAGTCGCGCTGCGTCGAACGGGCCGGGTACGTCATTCGGTATCGGTTCCTCTGGTCTCTCGTGCGTGCGAGCGGCCGGCGTGCACCCCGCCGAAGTGGCTGCTGATGCTGGCGCGAACGGCGTCAGGATCGCGTTGCGAGGCTTCTGGTTGCGCGCCGAACTCAGCCGCCGATGCTACCTCGCCGGTCTGTGCGGCGCCCGGCACGAGGCGGGCACCCGGGGTGCGCACCGGAAGCCCGTCGTCGGTGACTTCGGTGACCGGGGCCTCGTCGGCGGCGGCTGCGGCCGACCAGCCGTGGTCCCAGACCGATTCCCAGTTCAGGTCCTCGCTGTTGGCGAGTTCGGTGGGGTCGACCAGCCACTCCGAGAGCATGCTCTGGTAGATCGAGTCGTCGGCATCGGCCGATTCCGCCGCTTGGGTCCGCGCCGCGAAGAAGCTCGAGGTGTCCGTCGGCCGGCCGGCCGGTTCCGGCTCCCCGACTTCTTCGTCCGGGGTTGCCGCGATACCGCTGGCGCCGGGGTTGCGCTGCGGCAGGACCGCAATCGGCGCATCAGAGTGGCCATTGGCGTGCCTCGGCTCGTCGAGCGCCAGCGCCGTCGCGATCCCCGAATGGGCGTCGGCGGGCGTGGCGTACTCGGGCTCGCTGAACTGGTGCGGCTCCCCGGGTCGCCTCAACAACTCGCTCGGCACGTACACACCCGCGGTGGTGCCCGAATCCGGCTCGCCACCGATCGTGGACCGCAACCGGACCACCAGCCCGTGCTGCGCGGCGAGGCGCCCCACGACGAACAACCCCATGTGCCGCGCGGTGTAGGGGTCGACCTGTCCGCCTGACTGCAGACGGGAGTTGGCCACCCGCAGATCCGACTCGGTCATCCCGAGCCCGATGTCACTCACCTCGATGACCAGTCCGCCGTTGGCGGTGTGCACGGCCGACACTCGCACCTGTGAGATCGGCGGCGAGTAGCGCAGCGCGTTGTCGAGCAGTTCGGCGAGCAGGTGGACCAGGTCACCGGCGACGGCGCCGACGACCTCACTGTCGGGAACGGTCGCGGTGACGACCCGGGTGTAGTCCTCGACCTCGGAGGCCGCGGCGTTGATCACCGCGGAGACCGGAACCGGCTCGGCCTGCTCGCGAGGAACCCTCGCGCCGGACAGCACCAGAAGGTTCGCGCCGTTACGTCGCATCCGGGCGGCCAGATGGTCCAGCCGGAACAGGCTCTCGAGCCGCTCGGGGTCCTCCTCGTTGCGCTCCAGCCGGTCGATCAACGCCAACTGCTGGTCGACCAGCGAGCGGCTGCGCCGTGAGAGCGTCTCGAACATGTCCCCGATCTGCAGCTGCAACCGCGACTGTTCGGCGGCGAGGAAGACGGCCTGCTCGTGCAGTTCGTCCACGGCATGGGCGACCTGGCCCACCTCCTCGGTCGTGTGCACCGGGATCGGGGTGATCTGCGAGGCGTCACCACCGGCACGCACCCGCTCGATTTCTGCGCCGAGGTCTTCGTGGGCGACCTTGAGCGCGCTGTCGCGCAGACGCCGCAGCGGTCGCACCAGGGTGCGCGCCACCAGGACCACGATGATCAGCGCGACCAGCATCGCCACACCGACGATGACCGCATCGCGGATCAAGGTGGTGCGCTGAGCGTCGGCTCGATCCCGCACGGCCGACGTGACCGCCCCGGTGGTCCGCTCGATGATCTGGGACGCGATCTGATCGGTTGCGGCCACCGACCCCAGCAGTTCGGGGTTGTTGGCCAGCGGCACCGCCGGGTCGGTCATCAGCGCCATCCGCTTGACGAACTCGGCCTGCAGCGTCTTGGCCTCGGGCGATCCCACCCCGAGCACCTGGCTCATACCGAACAACGTCGACGGCTCGGTGCCGGCAAGTGCGATCACGGCGGTCCGCAACTCGGGCTCGGGCAACTCGGCACCGCGGGTGAGCGCGAGCGTCTGCATCGTCATCTGGCCGCGCGCCCCGATCGCCCGGGCCAGCCCGACGGTCTCCGCGCGGATGCGTTCGTCGTCGACGCGGACCGAGCCGGTCACCGCATCCTCGGCGGGCAGCAGCAACAGCGCGTAGGCCTGGATGCTGTCGCGCAGTCCGACGCTGTTCGAGGTGACCCTGTCCATCAGCGCCTGACCGTCGTCGATCATGGTGGTGATGCCCTGGCGGACGTCCGGAGCGACGTCGGTGGCCTCCATCCGGAGCTGGAGTTCACGGCGGCTGCTGTCGAATCGGCTCAGGGCGGGCTGCATGTCACCGTCGGCCGAGGTGGCCAGCATCGCCGCTTCCAACGCCTCCATGTAGCGCTCGATCGCGGGCACCATTTCGGCGCGTTCGGCGGCGCGGCGTAGATCGGTCTCCGCGGTCACGTCGCCGTGGATGCGCAGGCCGGCGAACGTTGCGGCCACGATCAACGGCACCAGGACGATCGCGAGCACTTTCCACCGGACCGGCCAGTTGGATAAGGCCCACCGCGACGGCCGTCTGACCGGTGGCTCGGGTTCGCGCGGGGAGAACACGCTCATCGGCGCACGCCCGTTCGCAGGGCCGGCGGCTTCATCGTCAGCGATGGCGCGTCATTCATGAGACTTCCCACTGATTTTCTACTGATCTGCCCACCCTGGCGGGCCTGTTCCGGCCCTGGCAATTGGACGAGTATGCCAGCGATGTGCGGCCGAATCCACCATTCTTACTGAACAGACAGAGTTCAAAACCGCAGGTGAAAAGCGGTGTGAGGATACCGAGCAAATACCGGGACCCGATCGTGATGTCCCCCCGGCAGCAGCGCCCGCCTACGCCGGGCGAAGGATCGCGACGAGGAAGTCGGAGTCGTCGGCGAACGGCCGCACATCCCACGTCGACAACAGCAGATCCGGCGCGAGACCCGCGTTCGAGGCGTCGTCGAAGAAGTCGGCGAACGCGTAGTCGCGCCCAGCGCCGAAGCCGATCACCGCCCGCCCGTCGTCCTTGAGATGGGCGCGCAGCCGGGTGAGCACCTCGCCACGGGTGCTCGGCGCCAGGAACGTCATGACGTTGCCCGCCGACAGGATGACGTCGAATTTCTCGGCGATGCCCCGTCCGGGCAGGTCGAGTTCGGCGAGGTCGCCGACGAGCCACTGTGGGCCCGGATGGTCCTGTTCGGCCGCCTCGATCAGCGCGGGGTCGACGTCGACGCCGACGACGCGGTGACCGGCGGCGGCGAGGTAGCCGCCCAGACGGCCGGGTCCGCAGCCGGCGTCGAGGATGTGGGCGCCCCGGGGGGCCATCGCGTCGATCAGGCGCGCCTCACCCGCCAGGTCGTCACCGGCCCGCGCCATGGCGCGGAATCGCTCGATATACCAGTGGGAATGGCCGGGGTCGGCCGCCACCTTCTGCATCCAGAGGCTCTTCGCGACCATGCGAGCATTATCCCTTCGCCCCGAAAGCGCTCTCCACCCAGAGGTGCCAGTTGTTCAGATTGATGTTCTACTCACCGCGCATCGCGCCAAACACGGGTAACGCGATCCGGATGGTGGCGGGCACCGGCTGCGAACTGCACCTGGTGGAACCGTTGGGCTTCGACCTGTCCGAGCCGAAGTTGCGGCGGGCCGGCCTGGACTATCACGACCTGGCGTCGGTGACCGTCCATCCCGATCTGGCCGCGGCATGGTCCGCGATGGCGCCCGAGCGGGTCTATGCATTCACCGCCCACGCGACGACGTCGTTCACCGACATCGAGTACCGGCCGGGTGACGTGCTGATGTTCGGTCCCGAACCCTCCGGCCTCGACGAGGCGACGCTGGCCGATCCGCACATCACCGCGCAGGTGCGGATTCCGATGCTGGCCGGCAGGCGCTCGCTGAACTTGTCGAATGCCGCCGCCGTCGCGGTGTACGAGGCGTGGCGCCAGCACGGATTCAGCGGCGCGACCTGAGCATCACCAGGAGTTGAAGTGCGCGATCTGCTCGACGGGCAGGCGCTTGGCCGGGCGGAAGTCGGTGCCCTTGGTGTAAGCGATCGGGAACAGCCCGCCTTGGCTGTACTGGTCGTGCGGGATGCCCAGGACGTCGGCGGCCTGCTTCTCGCCCTCACCCAACAGGTGCAGCGTCGTCCACGCCGAGCCCAGACCGCGCGTGCGCAACGCCAGCATGTAGCTCCACGCGGCGGGCAGCAGTGAACCCCGGAAGCTGGCGCTGACGGCGCCGGGCACACCGTCGCATCGTCCCTCGAGGCACGGGATCAGCAGCCAGGGCGCCTTTTCCATGTTCTCGGCGAGGTATTCGGCCGACGACACCACGGCCTGGCGCCGCTCCCCGCGGCTGTCGCCCTCTGCGTATTCGGGTTCGGGCATCGTGCGGTACAACTTCCAGCTGTTGCGATAAATCTCGGCGAGCGCCGTCTTCTTCTCGGCGTCGTCGACGAACACCCACTGCCACGCTTGACTGTTCGATCCGGTCGGCGCCTGGATGGCGAGCTCGAGGCACTCCAGCAACACCTCACGCGGCACCGGCTTCTCGAAATCGAGCCGCTTGCGCACCGAACGGGTGGTGGTGAGGACTTCGTCGGCGGAGAGGTTCAAGGTCATTTTTCGAGACTACATTCGCTTCATGGCAGTCAAATTCACCCAGGAAGTCATCGACCGGCTCTCGTCGGAGAAGCACGGCTGGTTGACCACGGTGGCCAAGTCCGGACAACCCGTCCCGAAATTAGTGTGGTTCTACTTCGACGGGACTGACATGATCGTCTACACCGAACCGAGTGCCGCGAAAGTCAGGCATATACGGGCGCATCCACGGGTCAGCCTCAATCTGGACTCCGATGGAAACGGTAGCGGGATCATCGTCGTCGGCGGACCCGCGACCGTCGATGCCGAGGGCGCGAATCCGCTGCACGACGAGCGGTATCGCGCGAAATACGCCGAGTTGGCGGCCAGCCTCGGTTTCAGCGACGAGTTTCTCGCCGCCTACGACACGCGGCTGAGGATCAGCGTCGACAAGGTCTGGACCACGCCCACCGAGGGTTAGCGCGCTGCGGGCACCGGCGCTGTGTTCACGGGCCGCACCGCAAGCGCACACAGGCCGACCGCGGCGATCGCCAGGAACGCGGCCCGTCCGCCGGCCAGGTCGATGAGCGCACCAGCCACGGGCGCCCCCAGGGCTTGACCGGCCGCGAGCGTGAAGAACGACAGGCCGACTCCGGATGAGGTGCTGTCGGGATACAAGCGGGCGCTCCACAGCAGCGCCAAACCCGTCAACGCGATGTAGGCCCCGCCGAACAGCGTGGCGGCCGCGATCATGACGCCGAGGTTCCACGGGGCGGCCGCCAACAGCGCCGTCGCCGAGGCCATCGCGACGGTCGCGCACACCCATGCCCACTGCAGTCCGATCCGCTGCACCACATCACCGGCGAGCGCCCCGGCGATGCCCGCCGCGCCGATGACGATCCACAGCAACGACGAGCGGGTGGCGTCCGCCCCGCCGACGGTGGTGATCAGGTCGCGGCCGAAGGTCCACACCGCGACGCTGCCGACGCCCGTCAGCAAGGCTGCCAGCAGCAAGCCGAAAGTACCTGTGCGCCAGAGCGGATCGACCCGTTTCGCCGCGCGCTGCGAGTCGGCCGGCACGGCGAGGAACACCCAGACGGTCACCGCCGCCGAGACCAACGCGTACACCACCCACGCCGCGCGCCAGTGGCTCAGCAACAGCAGCGCGATCGGCGCCGACAGCACCACACCGATTCCGGTGCCGCCGTTGACGACGGTCTGGGCGCGTTCGGCCGTGTTCGCCGGCACGTGTTGGGTGACCGCGGCGGCCAGCGGCGGCGAGACGATGCCGGTGCTACAGCCGGCGACCAGCACACCTACTGCGAGCACCCACGTCGAGGGCGCGAGCGCGATGATGGAGATCCCCAGTGTGGCAACGACTCCGGCGGCGACCGCGACCCGTCGCGGGCCGATGCGGTCGGTCAGCAGCAGGCTGGCGGTGATCGCCGCGCAGTAGCCGATGTAGCTGCCCGCACCGATCACGCCGGCGATGGTGGGGCTCAGGCGGAAGGTCTCGCCGAACACCGGGCCGAACAGTCCGTAGGAGAACCGCCCGAAGCCGTAGCAGCAGGCGATCAGTGCGGTGCCCGCACCGACGAGGAGGTAGACGGGTCGCCGCACCGCTCAACCGTAGCGGGCTAGCGGAAGTCGCGAGACTTCGAGCCGATCGCCAAGGTGAGCTTGCCCATCCGCTCGGCGACGACGGTGACGGCGCCGGTCGCGTTCTGCACCTGACCGCGGATCAGCAGTGCCGGAGCGGTTTGCGCCAGCTTGCGGTGTCGCGCCCACAGCCCGCGCGAGCAGATGACGTTGACCATTCCGGTCTCGTCCTCGAGGTTGAGGAAGGTCGCCCCTTGTGCGGTCGCCGGCCGCTGCCGGTGCGTCACCGCCCCGGCCACCAGCACGCGGGTGCCGTCCGGCACGTCGAGCAGCCTTCCTGCCGGGATGACACCGAGGTCGTCGAGATCTTCTCGGAGGAACTGCGTCGGATAACTGTCCGGTGAGACACCGGTCGCCCACACGTCGGAGGCGGCCAACTCGAGTTCGGTCATACCCGGCAGCGAGGGAACGTGCGACGAGGCGCCCACACCCGGCAGCCGGTCGGGTCGTTGGCTGGCGGCCGCGCCCGCCGCCCACAACCCTTCACGTCGGGCGATGTCGAAGCAGCCCAGGGCCCCGGCGGTGGCCAGCGCCTCGGTCTGCGGCACGGACAGCTGCACTCGCTGCGTCAGATCCAACAGGGAAGTGAACGCGCCGTTGGTCTTTCGCTCTTCGACGAGCTGCTCGGCCAGGTCGTCGCCGATGTGGCGGACCGCGCCGAGGCCCATCCGCACCTCGGTGCCGGCGTTCTCGAGGGTCGGGTGCGCCAGGCTGGCGTTGACGTCCGGCCCGCGCACGGTGACACCGTGTCGGCGGGCGTCGGCCACCAGGGTTTGCGGTGAGTAGAAGCCCATCGGCTGCGCGCGCAGCAGCGCGGCGCAGAACGCGGCGGGGTGATGCAGTTTGAACCACGAGGAGTAGAACACCAGCGACGCGAAGCTGAGCGAATGACTTTCGGGGAAACCGAAGTTCGCGAACGCCTCCAGTTTCTCGTAGATGCGGTCGGCGACTTCGCCGGTGATGCCGTGGCGCTGGCGCATACCGTCGTAGAACCTGCTCCGCAGTCGGCGCATCCGTTCGGTCGACCGCTTGGATCCCATCGCGCGGCGCAGCTGGTCGGCCTCGGCGGCGGAGAAACCCGCGCAGTCCACCGCCAGCTGCATGAGCTGTTCCTGGAACAGCGGCACCCCCAGCGTCTTGTGCAACGCCGGCTCCATCGACGGGTGGTCGTAGGTGACGGGCTCTTCGCCGTTGCGGCGCTTGATGTACGGATGCACCGACCCGCCCTGGATGGGGCCGGGCCGGATCAGCGCCACCTCGACGACCAGGTCGTAGAACACGCGAGGCTTGAGCCGCGGCAGGGTGGCCATCTGGGCGCGCGACTCCACCTGGAACACCCCGACGGAGTCCGCTTTCTGCAGCATCTCGTAGACGGCGGGCTCGGACAGGTCCAGTTTCGCCAGGTCGACATCGATGCCCTTGTGCTCGCGCACCAGGTCGATGCAATAGTGCAGCGCCGAGAGCATGCCGAGGCCGAGCATGTCGAACTTCACCAAACCGATTGCCGCGCAATCGTCTTTGTCCCACTGCAGGACGCTGCGGTTCTCCATGCGGGCCCACTCGACCGGGCACACGTCGGCGATGGGCCGATCGCAGATGACCATGCCGCCGGAGTGGATGCCCATGTGGCGGGGCAGGTTGGAGATCTGCTTGGCCAGATCGATGACCTGCTCGGGAATGTCTTCAGTGTGCGGCGCCTCGGCGAGGTTGCCCCACTGGCCGAGCTGCTTGCTCCAGGCGTCCTGTTGACCTTGCGAGAAGCCCAGTGCGCGGGCCATGTCGCGTACCGCGCTGCGACCCCGGTAGGTGATGACGTTGGCGACCTGCGCGGCATAGTCGCGGCCGTAGCGGTCGTAGACGTACTGAATAGCCTTCTCCCGCAGGTCTGATTCGATATCGATGTCGATGTCGGGCGGGCCGTCGCGCGCCGGGGACAGGAAGCGTTCGAACAGCAATTCGTTGGCGACCGGGTCCACGTTGGTGACGCCGAGCGCGTAGCAGACCGCGGAATTGGCCGCCGATCCCCTGCCCTGGGCCAGGATGCCGTTCTCCCTGCAGAACCGGGTGATGTCGTGGACCACCAGGAAGTACCCGGGAAAGGTCAGCTGCTCAATGACTTTCAGCTCATGTTCGATCTGCGCGTATGCGCGCGGCGCCCGTTGCGGTGGGCCGTATCTCCGGTGCGCGCCCTCCATCACCAGATGACGCAGCCAGCTGTCCTCGGTGTGGCCGTCGGGGACGTCGAACGGCGGTAACTGCGGTGCGATCAGCGCAAGTCCGAACGCGCACTGCTCACCGAGGTCGGCCGCGGCCGTCACCACCTCAGGCCGGTCGGCGAACAGCCGGGCCATCTCCTCACCTGACCGCAGATGCGAACCGCCCAGCGGGGCAAGGTAACCGGCGGCCTCGTCCATCGAGTGCCGGGCGCGGATCGCCCCCATCGCCATGGCCAGCCGACCCCTTGACGGTTCGGCGAAATGTGCGGCGGTGGTGGCGACCACGCTCAGACCGAACCGGGGCGCGAGCTCGGCGAGGGCGGCGTTGCGTTCGTCGTCGCAGGGGTGCCCGTGGTGGGTGAGCTCGACGCTGACACGGTCGCGGCCGAAGCGGTCGACCAGGTCGGCCAGCGCGGTGGCGGCGGCCTGCGGACCGCCTTCTGAAAGCGCCTGTCGAACATGCCCTTTACGGCAGCCGGTGAGGATGTGCCAGTGTCCGCCTGCGGCCTCGGTCAAGGCGTCGTAGTCGTAGTGCAGCTTGCCCTTCTCGCCGCCGGCCAGGTGCGCCTTGGCGAGTTCGCGTGACAACCGCCGGTAGCCCTCGGGGCCGCGCGCGAGCACCAGCAGGTGCGGGCCGGGCGGATCGGGGTCTTCGGTCCGGTTGCCCCCGCCGAGGGACAGTTCGGCGCCGAAGACCGTCGACATCTCCAGTTCTCTGGCGGCTTCGGCGAAGCGCACCACGCCGTAGAGGCCGTCGTGGTCGGTCAGCGCGATCGCCCGCAGGTCCAGTCGGGCCGCCTCCTCGACCAGTTCCTCCGGCGTGCTGGCGCCGTCGAGGAAGCTGTAGGCCGAATGCGCGTGCAGTTCGGCGTAGGGAACCGTCGACGTGGGTCGCTCGACGTCGAGTGGCTGGTACTCCCCTCGCCTACTGGACCAGGCCGGGCTGTCGCCGCCGTCGCCGATCTGCTCGTCCGGGCCATATTCCCCGCTCGCGGGGGAAGGCCAAGCGCCGGCGCGGCGCGGTTTGCCGTTGAGCACCCGCTCCATTTCCACCCAGCTCGGCGGTCCGGTATGCCAGCCCATGGTTGCAGTGTATCGAACTTGTGTTCGAACAGCTGCCTTCGTTCGATACCGCGTTGACTCATCAGAAATGCGCGCGTACGGGTTGCGGATCGGGTTGACGTTGGCGCAGCGCGCCCGGTTACGCGAGGCAACTTGGATACCTCCGACGCGCAAGTCTTGCGAGCGCACGTTATCCCCAAGACCAGATTGATCCACAGGTTGGGCGCTGGAGTGCGCCGTCGGCCGATCCGCGTCTGCCCCCGTGGCTAAATTCGCTAGTATGTTCGAACAGCTGGTTGAAGCGGCCGACGGCATTAGCGGTGCCGGAGCGGCCGGTGCGTGGGCGCGCATCGAGAACGCCGCCTGCGCGCGCCGGCTCTCGGCGGCGGCCGATGTGTTGGATCGGATGTACGCCGCCGACGGCTCGGCCGAGCGCGACCAATGGATCCTGGACAACTACGCTGCCGTCGCCGCCGAGATCGCCCCAACCCAGCATGTGTCGCTGGGATTAGCCGCGTCCCAGCTGGCGATCGCGGTCGCCCTGCGTGACCGCTTCCCCGGCGTCAACGCTGTGTTCATGACCGGCGCCATCTCGTACCGCGAGGTCGCCGCAATCGTGTCGCGTACCCGTTTGGTCCAAGACGGCGACGCGCTGGCTGGAGTCGATGCCGCGATCGCCGGGAACGTCGAGGAGTGGACGACGCTGTCGTTGATGAAGTTGCACACCAAGATCGACTTCTGGGTCGACCGCTTCGATCCCGCCGCGGTGCGCCGCGCCGAGAACAGCTCGCGCAGCCGCTACGTCGACGTCCGGGACAGCGGCAACGGCACGGGTGTTGCCTACATCGAGGCGACGGTTTACGCCCACGACGGCGAGTTGATCGACCAACGCCTCGATGCTTTCGCCGCGACGGTGTGCGAAAACGATCCCCGCACTCAAGAGCAGCGCCGCGGCGACGCCCTGGCCGCGGCGGTCAGCGGCGCCAAAGGGCTGCCGTGTGCGTGCGGTTCGAACGAGTGCCCCGCTGCGGGTCTCACGGCCAGCAACGTGGTGGTGCACGTCGTGGCGAGCGAGGACACGCTAAATGATGAGACCCCAGCCGAATTGGACGGCGATAAGCCAGTCGAGGCGGTCGAGCCCGACGATCCCACGCTGGTCGGTCCTGCCGCGACGGGGCCAGGCTACGTGATGGGTCGTCGAGTGGTGCCGGCACCGATCGTGGCCGCCAAGCTGGCCGTCGCCAGGCGTCGACCCGTGAGACATCCTGGTGATGCCGCTCCGGAGAAGCGACGAGTTCCCTCGGCGGCACTGGCATGGTTCGTCCGCTGCCGCGATCTAACCTGTCGTTTCCCGAACTGTGACAAGCCGGCCACCCAGTGCGACATCGACCACACCATCCCTCATCCACGGGGTGCCACACAGGCGTCAAACCTCAAATGCCTGTGCCGAACTCATCATCTCTGTAAGACGTTCCTAGGATGGCGGGACCGACAGCATCCGGACGGCACCGTGGATTGGCTCTCACCCACCGGGCAGAAGTACACGACCCATCCCGGCAGCAGACTGCTGTTTCCGTCGCTGTGCCGGCCGACCGCCCCCGCGGTCGTCGACCCCAGCGTCGACCTACTCGACGACGCGGTTCGGTGCCTGAAGATGCCCCGCCGCAAGCGAACTCGCGAGCAGAGCCGGGCCGACGCCATCAAAGCGGAGCGTCAGCGCAACCAGCCCTACGCCGACGAGCGCAACAAGCCACCACCGTTCTAGGTGGCGGCGAGCAGTGGCCATTCCCCGGGCACACCTTTGAGTTGGTGTGTCCCACGATCCTCGAACTCGAGCCCCGATCCGATCACCAGGTCGCGCAAGGTGCTTGACACCAGCACGTCATTGGGCCCGGCCAGAGCAGCAATGCGCGCACCGATATGCACGGCGATACCGCCGATGTCATCGCCACGCATCTCGCACTCGCCGGTGTGCAGACCAGCGCGCACCTCGATGCCGAGCGCCTGCACGGCATCGCGGATCACCTTGGCGCAGCGGATGGCCCGCTGCGGACCGTCGAACATCGCGACAAAGCCGTCCCCGGTGGTATTCACCTCACGACCACGGAAACGCGCCAACTGCGCGCGGGTAATGGCATCGTGTGCATCGAGCAGGGCGCGCCAGTCGCGATCACCCATCTCCGACGCGCGGCGCGTCGATTCCACGATGTCGGTGAACAACACCGTCGCCAGCACGCGATCGTCCACCACCTCGGGCCGATGTCCGGTGAGGAACTGCGCTATTTCCTCGAAGGAATCTCGCCATGGTTCGACAACGTGCAACAAGTTCCGTCCGGGCAGCTCGACATATTTCGCAGCTGGAATGTGATCCGCGACGTACTTTCCCCAATCCCGCGGAACCACAGCGTCATCGGTGTGTTGAATGACGAGCGTGGGCACCCGGATCGCCGGCAGCAGTGCGCGCACGTCCATCTCGGACATGAATCGCATCATCGAAGCGGCGGTGCTCGGACTCGCCGACAGGCGTTCGAACCGAGCGTACGCTGCCCTGATCTCCTCGTTCCAGGGCATATCCGGGTTCAAGATATGTTGCGACTCTCCTGTGCCCCACATATCAATCATCGCCGCGAGGACTTCAGGAGAGGGCCCACTGGCGCGCACAGCGTTGGGGTCCGCATAGCCCTCCAGCACCACCAGCGCGATTGTGCGTGAAGGATGCGTGGCCGCGAAGAGGATCCCCGCCGCCAACGCGCCGACGCCCGCGATCAGGATGGCCTCGCGACTGCCGAGTTCGTCGAGCACCGCGCTGATGCTGTCGACCCACAGCTCCAAGGTCGGCAACGCACCACCTGGGACGGGATCAGAGACCCCCATGCCCGGCTGGTCGAAGAAGATGAGGCGGCCGAGCGATGTCATCGCCTCAACCCAGCCACGCATGACGGGAAGTTCCGGTGCGAGCTCGCTGTTTGTGAACCAGTTGGGGATGTAAACAATGTCGCGCTCGCCCTCGCCGGACGCGCGGAAGGCGATTCGCAGATCTCCGTTCATCGCGTAGCGCGTCTCGGAGAACATGACCAGAGTCAGCCTTCGCTAGGGCAAGTCGTCGGGGCCGAGTTGTTCACGCGGCACCACCACCATGGGGACATCCAGCACCCGCAACATCTTGGCCGCCTTCGATCCGAGGAACAGTCGCCGTGGCGCGCTGAGCCGGCTCGACCCGACCATGATCAGGTCTCCGTCTTGCCAGTCCAGCTTGCCCACCGCCTCCTCGATCGTCCGACCTTCTACGATCATCGAGGTCACCGGAAAATCCTGCGGCAGCTCGGATTTCGCTATCTCAAGGACGTGGCGCGCATGAGTGAGAGCATGCTCCCGTACCGCGTCACCGTCGCCGCGCAGCGCCCCGAACGTGGGGTCCAGGGCCACCAGGGACACCAGGCGCAGCGGCGTGCCCGCCACCCGACTGTATTGAACAGCGATGTCCAACAACACATCTGCGCCTTCGCGCTCGCCAATCGCACATGTCACTTCGCGTGTGCGGTCGACGGGCGAATGCCTCGTACCCCGGGGTGCCACGGCCACCGGTAGCGGAGCCGAGTGCAACAGCGCGTTGACCGTCGATCCCAGGGAGTAGCTGGCGACGAGGCCACCCGATCCGCCGACGACGATCATGTCGGCCTCGACGCGCGCCGCTTCCTGGATCAGCGCATCAGCGGGCGAGTCGTCGACGCGGACGTGGCTGCGCACGACGATGTCGCCGGGCACCGATGAGCGGGCCTCCTCCAACCACTGTTCGGCCTGCGCGACGAGGTGCTTCTCGAAGTCGCCGACCGGCTTGATCGACGGCGTCACCCGGTCCGGCGGCAGCACCATGCACAGGTCGAGGTCGGCGCCGAGCGTTCGGGCGAACCGCAGGCCGAGCGCCAGCGCATCCGCGCCGCCGGGCGTGGCCAGATATCCAACGACGAGCCTCATGGTCGGTCATCCTTTCAATCTGAAGCGGCGCACGCCCGTGGATCGACCAAATGCGCGTCAGTCGCGATACTCGGCAGCACCGTCCTCGAGAACGAGCCGCGAGTTCGACCCGTCGGGTTCGGCCGCCTCCGTGCGGAACACCGCGCGACCAGCCTCGGTCCGCCAGATCGAGGTGGTCAGCGTCTCCCCCGGGAACACCGGCGACGTGAACCGGGCGTCGATCGCGCTGACCTTCGTCGCGTCGCCGCCACCGAGTTCAGCGACCAGCGCCCGACCCGCCACGCCGTAGCTGCACAGTCCGTGCAGGATCGGCTTCGGGAACCCGGCGAGTTCCCGCGCAAACCACGGATCGCTGTGCAGCGGGTTGCGATCACCCGACAACCGGTAGATCAACGCTTGATCTTCGCGCGTGGGCAAGGCAATTCGCGCGTCGGGCTCGCGGTCGGGTATCTCCGGAGCGGCGGGTCGCTGCCCCGGTTGCCCACCGAAGCCGCCCTCACCGCGGATGACGGCGGTGGTGAAGGTCTCGGCGACGACATTCGACGTGTCGGGGTCGGTACCCGTCGCCTTGAGCATGACGATCCCGTTCTTGCCCTCACCCTTGTCCTGGATGTCGGCGACCTCGGCTACGACGCTGAGCTTGCCCGCCGGTTTAAGCGGTTCGTGCAGCCGGATCCCCTGCGACCCGTGCAGCAGCATCGCGAAGTTGAACGAGCCGACCAGGCCGACCGCCGCGAACGGCAGGCAGGCGATCACCGCATAGGTCGGCAGCACCTGTTGCTCGATGCCGTGACTGTTCTCGGTGGTGAACGCCAGATCAGCGGTGCCCGCGCCGACGCCCAGCGCGTACAGCAGCGTGTCGCGGTCGGTCCATTCGAACAGATGCGGGTCGGTCTTGGCGCCGATGGCGTTGGGGTCGAGAGGCATACCTCGAACGATATCCGCATTGACGTCTTGCCCGCGGGGGTCCACGATTGCTCGCATGCGCTATGTCGTTACCGGCGGTACCGGGTTTATCGGCCGACGGGTCGTGACGCGGTTGTTGGCCCACAGCAGCGACGCCGAGGTGCTGGTGCTCGTCAGGCGCACTTCGCTGTCGCGGTTCGAGCGATTGGCCACGACCTGGGGTGAACGCGTGAAACCCCTGATCGGCGACCTCGGCGAACCGCACCTTGGACTCACGCCCGACGACCTCACCGACATCGGCGCCGTCGATCACGTCGTGCACTGCGGCGCGGTCTACGACATCACCGCCTCCGACGCCGATCAACGTGCGGCCAACGTCGACGGCACCCGCGCGGTGGTCGACCTGACCTTGCGGCTCGACGCGACGCTGCACCATGTGTCGTCGATCGCGGTCGCAGGCACGTTCCGCGGCGAGTTCACCGAGGACGACTTCGACGTCGGCCAGGACCTGCCCACGCCGTACCACCGCACCAAGTTCGAGGCCGAGCAGATTGTCCGCACGACCCCCGGTTTGCGGTACCGCGTGTACCGGCCTGCCGTCGTCGTGGGCGATTCGAACACCGGCGAGATGGACAAGGTCGACGGCCCCTACTACCTCTTCCCGGTGCTCGCGAAATTGGCCAAGCTACCGTCGATCGCGCCGATCGCCCTGCCCGACGCCGGCCGCACCAACCTCGTCCCGGTCGACTACGTCGCCGACGCGCTCGTCGCGCTGATGCACGTGCCCGACCGACACGACGAGACGTTCCATCTGACCGCACCGAAATCCGTTGGGTTGCACGGAATCTATCGCGGTGTGGCGAAGACGGCAGGGCTTCCGCCGCTGCGGGCGTCCCTGCCCCGCTCCACCGCGACACCGTTCCTGAGGGCCTCCGGCCGCGCCAAGGTGATCCGCAATATGGCGCTCACCCAGATCGGCCTGCCCGCCGAGATCCTCGACGTGGTCGGGCTGATGCCGACGTTCACTGCCGACCGAGCCTCGGAAGCGTTGCGCGGCACGGGAATCACGGTTCCCGACTTCGCCGACTACGCGCCTGCCCTGTGGCGCTACTGGGCCGAACATCTCGATCCCGACCGGGCGCGTCGCGACGATCCCCACGGCCCGCTGGTCGGCAGGCACGTGATCGTCACCGGCGCATCGAGCGGGATCGGCCGGGCTTCGTCCTTGGCGATCGCCGAACGTGGCGCGACAGTATTCGCGTTGGCGCGCAACGCCGATGCCCTCGACGACCTCGTGGCCGAAATCCGGGCCGACGGCGGTCAGGCGCATGCGTTCACCTGCGACGTCACCGACTCGACCTCGGTAGAGAGCACCGTCAAGGACATCCTGGGCCGGTTCGACCACGTCGATTACTTGGTGAACAACGCGGGCCGATCGATTCGCCGCTCGGTGATCGCCTCCACCGACCGCCTGCACGACTATGAGCGGGTGATGGCCGTCAACTACTTCGGCGCGGTGCGGATGGTCCTTGCGCTGCTCCCGCATTGGCGCGAGCGGCGATTCGGCCACGTCGTCAACGTGTCCAGCGCCGGTGTGCAGGCGCGCAATCCGAAATACAGTTCCTACCTCCCGACGAAGGCCGCGCTCGACGCGTTCGCCGATGTTGTCGCGACCGAGACGCTATCCGACCACATCACATTCACCACCATCCACATGCCGTTGGTGCGTACGCCGATGATCGTGCCGTCGCGCCGGCTCAATCCGGTTCCGGCGATCAGCGACGAGCACGCCGCGGCGATGGTGGTGCGCGCGCTGATCGACAAGCCGGCCAGGATCGACACCCCGCTGGGCACTCTTGCCGACTTCGGCAACTACTTCACGCCGAAACTCTCGCGGCGGATCCTTCACCAGCTCTACCTCGGGTATCCGGATTCGGCTGCGGCCCGCGGCGTGCCGACAGCCCCGTCGGCCTCGTTCACCACGCGTCGCCCAAAGCGACCCGTCCGCACCGTGCGAGTTCCGCGGCCGGTGAAGTCCGCGGTGCGCCTGGTACCGGGTGTGCACTGGTAACCGCCTGTCCCTATCGTTGGCCAGGTGAAACAGCCAGTCTTCGTCGACGTCGACACCGGCGTTGACGACGCGATGGCGTTGGCATACCTGTTCGCCAGTGACGACGCCCAGGTGGTCGGCATCGCATCGACAGCGGGAAATGTTCCGGTACAACAGGTTTGTCTCAACAACCTCGGTCTGTTGGACCTGTGCCGGATGCCGGACATCCCCGTGTCGAAAGGGTCCGAGCAGCCCGTCAGCTCGCCGCTGCGCACCGCCGAGGACACCCACGGTCCTGAGGGGATGGGGTACGCGCAGTTACCCGCCTCCGAGCGCCGGCTCACCGAGTACGACGCCGCCGAGGCGTGGGTGCGTGCCGCTCACGCCCATCCCGGCGATCTGATCGCGATCGCCGTCGGCCCGCTGACCAATCTCGCGCTGGCGCTTCGCGCCGAACCCGCCCTTCCCACGCTGCTGCGCCGGCTGGTCATTATGGGCGGCGCGTTCGACTACCGCGGTAACACGACCCCGGTCGCCGAATGGAACATCAGCGTGGACCCGGAAGCAGCCGCCGAGGTGTTCACCGGATGGACGGCGGCGTGGGGAGCCGAGAAACCCTCGCACCTCCCAATCGTGTTGGGGCTGAACCTGACCGAACACATTGCGCTGACACCCGCCCTGTTGAACCGGCTCGCAGACGAGGCCGGAGCGGAGTCGGTGGCGATGAGTGTGTCCGACGACCGCGGCACCCGGTCGGCGTCGGCCAACCCGCTGATCGCGGTGTTGGAGGACGCGATGCGGTTCTACTTCGAGTTTCATTTCGACCAGGGCGAGGGTTATCTGGCTCATCTGCACGACCCGCTGGCCGCGGCGGTGGCGCTGGACCCCGACCTCGTCACCTACCGGCCGACCACCGTCGACGTCGAGTTGACGGGCACACTGACCCGCGGCATGACCATCGCCGACTGGAGCAACCGGTGGGGCCGGGAACCCAACGCGCTCATCGGTGTTGACGTCGACCCGGGAGCGTTCTTCGACCGGTTCATCGCGCGCGTCGGCGCGCTCGCGCGAGCGCTGAACGGTTAGAGGATCACCGAGACCACGACCGCCAGGAACAACAGCAGAAAGATCGCGAGCGCGATGACGCTGACGACGGCTGTCGGTGTCCACCGGTGCCGCGGCCGGGACTCGACGGCGCCCACACCGGAGACCTGGTCGGAGTCGGGCGGCGTCGACCCCGGCGGCACTCCACCACCGGGTTCGAGGTCCGGCGTGTTGGACGGTTCTGGGTCGGGCGGTATGGCGGTCATCGACGCACGGGTACCCCATCGCGCGGTCGTCATTCATAAATCCCTTCGACGTACCACCGTCGCTGCCGGTAGCACAGCAGCAAGGCCTGCCCCGGTCGGGCTTCGCGCGAGCACCCGTCGTCGAGCAACACCTGTGCGCGGGCGGTGCGGCCGGGCTTGCGGCCTTCCGGATCCCACCATCGTTCGTCGACCGGCCATGGTCCTGCCCACCAGGTCAATCTGCCCGCCTTGACGGCCTTGCCCGGCGCGTCCAACCGCGCGGGATCGGTGGAGAACAGGCCACGAGCCGTCACTCGCACCGGACGACCGTCGGCGTCGAACAACTCGACCGGATCGTCGAGCAGCACGGTCGGCGACGGTTCGGGCAGCTGGCCCGGCCAAGGCTGACACGGATCGGCCCGCGGCACCTGCTCATCCCCCAGCGGGGTGAACGTGATGCGCTCGGCAGGGCCTCGACCGCCGCTGAGCACCGGGACCTGCACCGCCTCCGGCCCCAGCAGACCCTGCACGCGCACCAGCGCACGACGGGCGCGCAGTCGATCCTCTTCACCCACTCCGCCCCACAGCGGCAGCTGCAGCGCCTCGGCCGACACCACCTCCACTGGGCGCAACCGGATCACCGTGATGGGCGCGGTGGGCCGGTCTTTGGGATTGCGCCTGTTCAGCCAGCCGTCAAGCTGCCAGCGCACCCGGTCGGCGGTGGCATCCTCGGTCAGCGGTTCGGCACAACGCCAAACTCGTTCCAGCTCTTCACCATTGGCAGTGCGGGCACGGATGGCCAGCCGGGTGCATCCCACACCGGACGCGGCCAGGGTGCGGTGCAGGTCGGCGGCCAGCGACCGTCCGGCGAAAGCGGCGGCGTCCACCCGGTCGATCGGCGGATCACAGTCCATGACGGCGTCGAGGTCGGGATCGGGATCCCGGCCTGACGGACCACGGGTGGGCTCGCCGCAGGCGAACTGGTGCGCGGCCACCGCGTCGGCCCCGAACCGCGAGGCCACATCGCTGCGGGACAGCGCGGCGAACTGTCCGATGTTGCGAATCCCCATGCGCCACAGCAGGTCCGCCAGGTCTTCCCGGCCGGGGGCGGCCAGGCTGGGCTCGGTGGCCAACTGGCGGATCGACAGCGCCGACAGGAACAGCGCATCCTGTCCGGGCTCGACGATCCGCCCCGCCCGCGCAGCGAAGACCGCAGTGGGCAACTGGTCGGCGACCCCCACCTGACATTCGACGCCGGCGGCGGCCACCGCGTCGACCAACCGCTCAGCGGCGGCCTGTTCGGACCCGAAGTAACGGGCCGCGCCCCGGACCGGCAGCACCAGCAGGCCCGGCCGCAACACCTCGGCGCGCGGCACCAAGTCGTCCACCGCGATCGTGACGTTTTCGAAGTGGCGGGCATCGCGCGCCGGATCGGCGGTGACCACATGCAGTTCCGGGCACCGGGCTTGGGCTTCCCGGCGACGCAGCCCGCGTCGCACTCCCGCCGATCGGGCCGATGCCGAACAGGCGATGACCCGGTTGGCCAGCGTCACCGCGATCGGGGCGGTCGGCGGCAGGTCGGCTGCGGCCGCCGCGGCGACCGCCGGCCAGTCCATGCACCAGATGGCCAGAACGCGCGACACTCATCCGCCTACCGCGCGCGCGGAACCGAACAAGCGTCCCCTAGCCCGCGTGACCAGTCGCACCCGGCCGATGCGGCCGAACCCCGGGCGACCGTGACCCGTGATCTCATAACCGCACACCGCGGCTTCCAACCGGACCGATGCGCCTTGCCAGTCGCCCCCGGTGACCAGCAACGTGCACCCCTTCTGGCGGGCCCGGGCCATCACCGCCCGCGCCCGGGTGGCGGTTACCGATCGCCCACCCAGGCCGAGCACGACCAGATCCATCCCGTCCATCAGCACAGCGGCGACCTCGACCGGGTCGGCGCCCGGTTCGGGGATGACCGCGATGCGGCTCAGATCGGCGCCCATCTCCACGGCCGCCAGCAGCCCGACGTCGGGCTGGCCGACGATCGCGGCGTGCCCGCCACCCGCCGTCACCGCCGCCACCACGCTCAGCGACAGCGACCGGGCGCCCGCCACCACCGCCACCGTCCCGCGCGGCAACTGCGCCAGTTCGGCAAGGGTTTCGGGTACCGGCAGCAAACTTTCTGAGGCCGGAAGCGGCTCGACTGCAGCGACCACGCCGCGACGGCCATCGCCCACCTTGCTGGACACCGCCGCAATCTTGCGACGCAGGTGTTCCACCTGTTCAGCGCGGGTAAGCTGACGCTGGTTCAGGCTTACGGCCGCTGTCACAACAGCACCTCCCGCATCGTCTGACTCACCAGTTGTTCGAATGTATGTTCGATATCTCGAGTAAACACCCAGCCACCGACAAGCGTCAAGCGGCTTCGGGCGTCCAAGGTCGGTTCACGAGCGCACGGCTGTTTACGCAAACTTCGAGTGGGACCGCGAACAACCGTGCGCTCGGCGGCCCGCGGATTCTCCGACATCACCAATTGATGACATTGACAAATGTCACCAATCGGTGTTGCACTGAGACAGTGCTCAACGAAGAGCCGGCCGGCGGGTGACGAGATGATCTTCGGACCCAAGCGCAGCCGCTACGCAGCAGCCGTCATCACCGGCGCGGGCAGCGGTATCGGCGCCGCCTTCGCCGTCGAACTCGCCAAGCGCGGTGGCCGGGTGGTGTGCAGCGACATCGACGAGGCGTCGGCCCGCTCCACCGCCGAGAAGATCGAAAACCGTGGCGGGCAAGCCACCTCGATGCGTTGCGACGTCAGCCGGATCGATGACGTCGTCGCATTGGCCGAGGCCGCACGATGCTGGTTCGGCGGTCCGCCGACGGTGGTCATCAACAACGCGGGGGTCGGTGCGGGTGGGCTGCCGATCGGCGAGACCACCCTGGACGACTGGTGCTGGGTGCTCGACATCAACCTGTGGGGCCCGATCCACGGCTGCCACGTATTCGCCCCGATCCTGCGCGAAGCACGCTACGGCGGAATCATCAACGTCGCCTCGGCCGCAGCCTTTGGTGCGGCGCCGGGGATGGCGGCCTACAACGTCAGCAAGGCCGGGGTGCTGTCGCTTTCGGAGACCCTGGCCGCCGAGTTGAGCGGCACGGGCGTGCATGTCACCGCGCTGTGCCCGACGTTCGTCAAGACCAATATCGTCGAATTCGGGCGCATCTCGGCCAAGTCCACCCAAATGGCCGACCGGCTAATGCGCTGGACCGGCTTCTCCGCGGACCGGGTGGCCCGCGCCTGCCTGGACACCCTCGACCGCGGCGGGCTGTATTGCATGCCGCAGCCGGACGCCCGAATCGGCTGGGGCATCAAACGATTCACCCCGACGGCGTATACGCGAGCCGTCGGCTTGACCAACCGCATCACCCTCTAGGAGGCGTAATGGCAATCGACATGGACGCGATGCTGGTCAAGATCAAGGACCGGCAGTGGGCGTTGGCCGACATCGACTGGGACGCACCGGGTGCCGAGCTGATCACCGACGAGCAGCGCCCGCAACTGAAGGCGTTCATGGCCGACCTGTGCTGGATCGAGAACATCGGGGCGCGCGGGTTCGCGGCGCTGGCCAAGAAGGCGCCGACCCCGACGATCGCGGAGATCTACCGCTACTTTCACGCCGAGGAGCAACGACACGCCAATGCCGAACTGGCACTGATGAAGCGCTGGGGCATGCTCGAAGACGGTGAGGTTCCCGAACCCAACGTCAACATCCGCCTGGCCATCGACTGGCTTGACCGCTGGGCCGACGACATGCCGCTGTCGCTGCTCGGCACGGTCATCCCGATGCTCGAGGTCGCCCTTGACGGCGCACTGCTGAAGTTCCTGCTCGATGAGGTGCATGATCCGGTCTGCCACAAGGTCTTCGAGAAGATCAACAACGACGAGTCCCGCCATCTCGTGGTCGACTTCGAGGTGCTCGACATGATCGGACACGCCCAGATACGCCGGCTGCTGATCGACTTCGTCGGCCATAACGCCACTCCGGGCCTGATCATCGGCGCGGTGATGGGTGCACCGCTGATCAACCGGATCCGCAACGAGATCGTCGCGATGGGTATGGAGCCGGAGCGGTTGTACCGGGCGGTGAAGAGGTTCAAGGAACTCGGCGATCGCGGTGAGCACACCAACCGGGTGCCGACGTACCGCTTCCTAAGACGCTACGCCGGCGTCGTCACCAACCCGCGGCATCCCTACCATCTACTTGCCAATTCGATGGTGTGGCTTTCCGACCGGTATCCGCGACCGTTGCTGCCGTCGGTGCCCAGTTGGGTCAGAGAGGTCACCCACGAGCCGGCGGCCTGACATGAGCAGCCACGACGTGGTGATCGTCGGCGCCGGGTTCACCGGCATCGGCGCGGCGATCAGGCTCTCCGAGGCCGGCGTCGAAGACTTCGTCGTCCTCGAGCGCAGCGACCGGGTCGGCGGCACCTGGCGCGACAACACCTACCCTGGTGCGGCATGCGACATTCCGTCGCTGCTGTACTCGTTCTCGTTCGCCAGGAACCCCAGGTGGTCACGGTCGTACTCGCCGGGCGACGAGATCCGCGCCCACATCGAGGACATGGTCGACGATTTCGGGCTTCATCGCCGCATCCGGTTCGGAGTCGAAGTGAATGGGCTGCACTTCGACGAGGCCGAAGGTGTGTGGACGGTCGACGCGAAGGGACGCGGGCCTTTTCGGGCGCGCACCGTGGTCCTGGCATCCGGGCCGCTGGCCGACCACAAGTGGCCCGACATCCGCGGCCTGGACAGCTACGCCGGGCACAAGATCCACAGCGCGCGGTGGGATCACGACTACGACTTTGCCGGCAAGCGGGTCGCCGTCGTCGGCACGGGTGCGAGTGCGGTGCAGATCGTGCCCGAACTGGTCAAGCGCGCCGACTTCGTGAAGGTCTTCCAGCGCACACCGGGCTGGGTGCTGCCGCGACTGGACATCGCCACACCCGCCGCGGCGCAGGCTCTGTTCGCGAAAGTTCCTGCGCTGCACGAGATCGCACGCCAGGCGTTGTTCTGGGGTCACGAGCTGACCGCGACCGCGCTGGTGTGGGACACCCCGCTCACCGGGCTGGTCGCCAGGCTGGGCAAGGCACATCTTCGGCTGCAGGTCAAAGACCGGTGGCTGCGCCGTCAGCTCACCCCGGATTTCACCCCGGGCTGCAAGCGGATGTTGATGTCCAGCGACTACTTCCCGGCGCTGCAGCGCGACAACTGCAAGCTGATCGACTGGCCGATCGCTACCATGAGCCCGGTCGGCATCCGCACCAGCGACGGCATCGAACATCACCTCGACTGTGTGGTTTTCGCCACCGGCTACGACGTTCACCTGACCGGACCGCCGTTCGAAGTGACCGGGGTCGGTGGCCGCTCGCTGAACGACGATTGGGCAGGTGGGGCTCAGGCCTACAAGGGCGTCAACGCACACGGGTACCCGAACCTGTTCTTCATGACGGGCCCGAACTCCGGACCGGGACACAACTCGCTCCTGGTCTACGTCGAGGGCCAACTCGACTACACGGTGCGAGCGATCACCACCGTTCTCCGCGAGGGCGTGCGCTATCTGGATGTGCGCGAGGACGTTCAGCAGCGCTACAACGAACGCATCCAGAAGCGGCTGACCAAGACCACCTGGATGTCGGGCTGCAACAGTTGGTACCTGACGGCCGACGGGTTCAACGCGTCGATGTACCCGGGATTTGCGACCCAGTATCTTCGACAGATGCGGGACTTCCGATTGGACGACTACCTCGCGGTCGCGGCCTGATGTGACATCACGACAGCCGCGACCACAAGCGGGACCGATCTCGGCCATTCTCAACGGCCTTCGGCGCGCACCCCAACGCGTGCGCCGTGGTTCCCGCGACGTCGTCGAGACGGCCGTCTCGCAACTGTTCGCCGCCGCCGTGCAGCCCCACGGCGTCGGCGAGTCCGGTGAATACCGCATCGAGGAGCTTGCCCGGCTGGCGGGCACCACCACTCGCAACATCCGGGTGTACCGCGACCGTGGCCTTCTGCATCCACCGCTGCGGGTGGGCCGCATCGCGCTGTTCAACGACACCCATCTGACCCGGTTGCGGCTCATCACGTCACTGCTGGACCGCGGCTACAACATCTCCCATGTGCGCGAGATGCTGGCGGCCTGGGAACAGGGCAAGGGTGTCGGCGAAATCCTCGGACTGGAGTCCGCGATCGCGGGCAGTTGGGCGACCGAGAAGCCCGAACGCATGAGCGTCGTCGATGCCAGGCGACTGGTGGACGACGACTCCGGTTTCGACCGGATGGTCGGACTCGGGGTGATCAGGCTGGAAGACGGGGAGGCCGTCATCGTGCGGCCCAGGCTCATCGAGGCCTTCAACGACATACGGCAATACGGCGTAGCCACCGACAAACTGATCGACCTGCACGAACGTATCGCTCCGCTGCTCGACGAGATCAGCGCAATCCTGGTGCAGGCGGGCGTGGAGGAGGTGCTGCACCGCATCAATCCGGGCGCCGCGCTGCCACCCGATACCGAGATCGCCGAACTCGTCACCACGCTCGTGCGCTTCCGCACGCAGGCGGTATCCGCGGTATCGGCGACCTTGGCGTTCTCGATCGAGTCGACGATCGAGTCGCTGGTCGGTCAGATCCTGGGCGACGTCATCGACAAGGACGCCCGAACCACGGACGAGTCCTGAGAATTACTCCCACTCGATGGTGCCGGGCGGTTTGCTCGTCACGTCGAGCACGACCCGGTTCACTTCGGCCACCTCGTTGGTGATGCGGGTCGATATGCGTTCGAGCACCTCATACGGCACGCGTGTCCAGTCGGCCGTCATGGCGTCCTCGCTGGACACCGGGCGCAACACGATCGGATGCCCGTAGGTCCGGCCATCACCTTGCACACCCACGGAGCGGATATCGGCGAGCAGGACGACGGGGCACTGCCAGATCTGGTTGTCGAGCCCGGCGGAGGTCAGTTCCTCGCGCGCGATCGCATCGGCGCGACGCAGCGTCTCCAGCCGTGCGGCAGTGACCTCGCCGACGATCCGGATACCCAGCCCCGGCCCCGGAAAGGGCTGCCGCGCAACGATTTCCTCGGGCAGGCCGAGCTCGCGACCCACCGCCCGGACCTCGTCTTTGAACAGCAACCGCAGCGGTTCGACGAGCTTGAACTTCAGGTCGTCGGGCAGGCCTCCGACGTTGTGGTGGCTCTTGATGTTGGCGGTACCCGACCCTCCGCCGGACTCGACGACGTCGGGATACAGCGTGCCCTGCACCAGGAATTCGACGTCCGGACCGCCGCCCTCGACAAGCCCCCGCACCGCCCTTTCGAACGCCCGGATGAACTCCCGTCCGATGATCTTGCGCTTGCCTTCGGGATTCGTCACACCGGACAACGCCTCGAGAAACCGGTCGGCGACGTCGACGGTGACCAGGTTGGCGTGCGTGGCGGCGACGAAGTCGCGCTGCACCTGGGCCCGCTCCCCCGCCCGCAGCAACCCGTGGTCGACGAACACACAGGTCAACCGGTCCCCGATGGCGCGTTGCACGAGCGCCGCGGCCACCGCGGAGTCCACGCCACCTGACAGCCCGCAGATCGCCCGTCCCTCACCGATCTGCTCGCGGACCTGCTCGACGAGCGCGTCGGCGATGTTGGCAGGCGTCCATGTCGAGTCGATCCCGGCGAACTCGTGCAGGAAACGACTCAGCACCTGCTGGCCATGCGGCGTGTGCATCACCTCCGGGTGGTACTGCACACCCGCCAGCCGGCGGCCGCGATGCTCGAACGCCGCGACCGGCGCACCGCTGCTGGCGGCCACCACCTCGAAGCCGGCGGGTGCCTCGGTGACCGCGTCGCCGTGGCTCATCCATACCGGCTGGGTAGGCGGTAGGTCCGAATGAAGCTCTCCCCCAGTGACTTTCAGCTCTGTGCGGCCGTATTCACGGGTTCCCGTCCGCGCGACGGTACCGCCGAGCACCTGCGCCATCGCCTGAAACCCGTAGCAGATTCCGAACACCGGAACGTCGAGGTCGAACAGCTCCGCGTTCAGTTGCGGGGCGCCGTCCTCGTAGACACTCGCCGGCCCCCCGGACAGCACGATGGCCTGGGGGTCGCGCGCCTTGATCTCCTCGACACTGGCGGTGTGCGGGATCACCTCGGAATACACCCGCGCCTCGCGGACCCGTCGGGCGATCAGCTGCGCGTACTGCGCTCCGAAATCGACAACCAGTACGGGTCGGGGAGATCCTGACGTCACCCGGTCAGTCTAGTTGGCCGCGAGGACGTCAGACGTGCAGCGCGGTGAACGGCTCAAACGGCAAGTTGCGCATGACGAACCACGCCGCGGTCAGGACCACCGCCACCGGAGCCGACCACCGCAGGTGCTGCCAACTGCGCACCCGCCTGCCCGCCAGAGACCCGTAGACCCAGGTCCCGTATGCCCACAGCAGGAACACCAACACGAGCACGCCGAGTGCGTTGAACCGGACCGCCGCGGCGACGTCGAGGTGCAGCAGTGAGTAGATCATCCGCAGGCTCCCGCACCCGGGGCAGTCGATGCCGAGCAGCGCCTTGGTCGGGCAGACGGGCAGTATCCCACCGGGAACGGTCGGATCCGCCAACCAGATGGCCGCGCACCCGCCCGCCGCGGCGGTGGCGACCGCCAGCGGCGCGGCGAGCGAGCGCACGCGCGTCACATGTATGCCAGCCCGCCGCCCGCCAGGCCGATGATGAGGTAGATGACGATGACGATCGCGCCGGCGATCGCGCCCCAGATCGCCCACTTCTTGGCATCGTCGGACGCCTTCTGCGCCTGCGCGTACTGACCCTGGCTCCACAAGCCGGACACCTTGGCGGCGTTGATGATCGACACGATGCCAAACGGCAAGCAGCACAACACCGTAACCAGGATTCCCCACACGAGGTTGCTGTCGGGCTGCTGCGCTGGGTAACCACCCCCGGGAGGCGGACCATAACCCTGCGGCGGTGGTGGCGGCGGAGGCTGAGGCGGATAGGTCATGGGGGTCCCTTTTCTCGAGTAGCACCCTGTCGGGCGGACAAGCTCGCTCAATATAAGGCAATTGTTTGCTGAGTGCGTCAATTTCAAAGCTGCAGTAAGTTCATCGACGCGCAGGTATGTCTGCGCGCGATGACGGGAATGGGTGGTTTGTGCCTGAAACCGAAAGACTAGGTCTGCCCGCTGGGATCCGCGCCGCATTGTTCGACCTCGACGGCGTGTTGACAGACACCGCGAGCGTGCACAAGAAAGCATGGAAGGCGATGTTCGACGACTTCCTCCGCCGACGAGCGGAGCTCACCGGCGAGGCGTTCACACCGTTCGACGTGCAAAGTGACTACCTCACCTATGTCGACGGCAAGAAGCGCGAAGACGGGGTGCGGTCGTTTCTGTCCAGCCGGGGCATCGAGTTGCCCGAAGGCGATCCCGACGATCGGCCACCGCAAGAGACGGTTCACGGGCTGGGTAATGCGAAGAACGACTTGTTCCAACAGATCCTGCGCACCGACGGCGTCGAGGTGTTCGAGGGCTCACGCCGCTATCTGGAGGCGGCCTCGGCAGCGGGCCTGGGCATCGCGGTGGTGTCGTCCAGCGCCAACACCCGCGAGGTGCTCGACATGACTGGGCTGGCCGAATTCGTCCAACACCGCGTGGACGGTGTCGTGCTGCGCGAAGAGAACATCGCAGGAAAACCCGCGCCCGATTCGTTCCTGCGCGCAGCCGAGCTTCTCGGCGTGACACCCGAACAGGGTGCTGTGTACGAAGACGCGATCTCCGGGGTGGCGGCAGGACGGGCCGGAGGATTCGGCCTGGTTATCGGCGTCGATCGGGTAGGCCACGCAGAAGCGTTGCGGCACAACGGGGCCGACATCGTGGTCACCGACCTGGCGGAGCTGCTCACGTGAGCCTGCACGACGACGTCTACCCCGTCGAACCGTGGCAGATCCGCGAGCAATCGCTCGACCTCGACATGCTCGCACAGTCGGAGTCGTTGTTCGCGCTGTCCAACGGCCACATCGGCATGCGTGGAAATCTCGACGAAGGCGAACCACACGCTTTGCCCGGCACCTATCTCAATTCGTTCTACGAGGTTCGCCCCCTTCCGTACGCCGAGGCAGGATACGGCTGGCCTGAGGACGGGCAGACGGTCGTCAACGTCACCAACGGCAAGTTGATGCGCCTGTTGGTCGACGACGAACCGTTCGACGTGCGTTACGGCGAACTGCTCGACCACGAACGAGTTCTCGATTTTCGGACGGGCACGCTCAGACGCACCGCCTGCTGGTGTTCACCGGCAGGTAAGCGGATCAGAATCACTTCCACGCGGATCGTTTCACTGACCCAACGCAGCGTCGCGGCCATCGAGTACATCGTCGAGGCGCAGGACGAATTCGTCCGTGTCACGGCGCAATCGGAACTGGTGGCCAACGAGGAGTTGCCGCCGTCGACGAAGGACCCGCGGGTATCGGCCGTCCTGGAAAGACCGTTGGAGCCGGTGCAGCACGAGCACTCCGAACACGGCGCGATCCTGCTGCACCGCACCCGTGGAAGCAATCTGATGATGGCCGCGGCCATGGACCACGACATCGAGGTTCCCGGTCGTGTCGAGGTGGACACCGGCGCCGGCAAGGACTGGGCCAACACGACGGTCATCTGCGGGCTGCGCCCCGGCCAGCGTCTCCGCATCGTCAAGTACCTCGCCTACGGCTGGTCCAGCCTGCGGTCGCGCCCGGCACTGCGCGACCAGGCGGCGGCGGCGCTCAGCAGCGCGCGCTACACCGGCTGGCAGGGGTTGCTTGATGCCCAGTGGGCCTACCTCGACGATTTCTGGGACGGTGCGGACGTCGAGGTGGAGGGCGACCCCGACTGCCAGCAAGCGGTACGGTTCGCCCTCTTCCACGTCCTGCAGGCCAGCGCGCGCGCCGAGCGCCGCGCGATCCCCGGCAAGGGTCTCACCGGAACGGGTTATGACGGCCACGCCTTCTGGGACACCGAGGGTTTCGTCCTGCCGCTGCTGACCTACACCCAGCCCTCGGCGGCTGCCGACGCATTGCGTTGGCGCGCTTCGATTCTCCCGCTGGCCAAGGAGCGGGCGACGCTGCTGGACCTCGACGGCGCCGCATACCCGTGGCGCACCATCCGCGGCGAGGAGTGCTCGGCTTACTGGCCGGCGGGCACCGCGGCCTTCCACGTCAACGCCGACATCGCAATGGCGTTCGAGCGCTACCGCATTGTCACAGGGGACCATTCGCTCGAAGAGGAATGTGGTCTGACGGTGCTCATCGAGACCGCGCGGCTGTGGGCGTCACTCGGTCACCACGACCGTCACGGGGTGTGGCACGTCGACGGGGTGACCGGACCCGACGAGTACACGGCCATCGTGCGCGACAACGTGTTCACCAACCTGATGGCGGCGGCCAACCTTCGGGCGGCCGCAGAGGCGTGTGCGCGCAATGTCGACGCCGCCCAGACAGCTGGGGTCACCACCGAAGAGATGGCGGTGTGGCGCCACGCCGCCGACACGGTCCACATCCCGTTCGACGAGGAGCTGGGCGTGCATCAGCAGTGTGACGGTTTCACGACGTTGCGCGAGTGGGACTTTCACGCCAACACGATCTATCCACTGCTGATGAACGAGCCGTATGTTCGGCTCTACCCGGCGCAGGTGATCAAACAAGCGGACCTGGTGTTGGCGATGCACTGGCAGGGCCATGCGTTCACCGCCGAACAAAAGGCCCGCAACGTCGACTATTACGAACGACGCACCACACGGGATTCGTCGCTGTCGGCGTGTACACAGGCGGTGATGTGCGCCGACGTCGGTCATCTCGAACTCGCCCATGACTACGCCTACGAGGCGGCGATGATCGATCTGCGCGATCTCCACCACAACACCCGCGATGGCCTGCACATGGCGTCGCTCGGCGGTGCATGGGCCGCGATGGTGGCGGGATTCGGCGGGCTCCGTGACGATGAAGGGGTACTCGAGCTCAACCCCCGACTGCCCGACGGGATCTCTCGCCTTCGATTTCGGTTGAGGTGGAGGAACTTTCGCCTCACTGTCGATGCCGATCACGACGAGGTCGCCTATACGCTGCGTGACGGCCCGGAGGGCGAACTGCTGATCCGCCACGGCGGCGAAGACCTGCACCTGGATTCCCGGGAGCCCACAACCGTTCCGGTTCGCCATTGCCGGCCGCTACTGCCGACGCCTCAACAACCGCCGGGGCGCGAGCCGGTGCGTCGGCGCCCGACCTAGGTCTTGCTACCCGATCTGCTTGTGACCGGGCAGACCGCCGGTCGCCTCGAACACCACGCGCTTGCCGATCTCGACGGCGTGGTCGGCGAACCGCTCGTAGTAGCGCCCCAGCAGCGCCACATCGACGGCCGAGCACACCCCGTCCTGCCACTTGTGGTCGATCAACAGCGTGAACAGGTGCCGGTGCTCGGCGTCGACGGCGTCGTCCTCATCGCGCAGCCGTGCTGCCTTGTCGGGATCGCGCGACAGCAGCACCTCCTGTGCCGTCTTCGCCAGTTGCACCGCGCGCGAACCCATCTCGGCGAAGCTCGCGCGCACGTCGGCAGGCAGCGCGCAATCCGGGTGCCGCAGCCGCGAGATGCCGGCCACGTGGGCCGCCAGCGCGCCCATCCGGTCGATGTCCGCGGCGATGTGGATGGAGCCGACGACCCTGCGCAGGTCACTGGCGACCGGTTGTTGCAGCGCGAGGATCCGCAGCGCCGCCTCCTCGGCCCGTCGGTTGAGCTCGATGATGTGCTCGTGGTCGGCGATGACCTGCTCGGCGAGCGAGAGATCCGCGTCCAGCAGGGCTTCCGTCGCCCGCTCGAGCGCACTGACCGCCAACCCGCACATCTCGCCGAGCTGGGCGCTCAGTGCGGTCAGTTGCTCGTGATAAGCGGTCCGCATCGGCGACTCCCCTCACTCGCAAGATGTGCCGTCGCGATAGCGGGAGTTAGTTACCCGAATCGGCCGATTCTCAACCAGCCGAGGTGACGGGTGGGATCGGCAACCAGCGCAGCGCAGCGGGTGCGTGGGCCGGGACGACCGGGGTCTGCGGAGCGACGGGCGCCAAGCGGCGGTACGGCTGCCCCTGTTCCGGCCGCAGGTCGGACTCACCCTTGTTCGGCCACAGCGAGGCCGCGCGCTCAGCCTGGGCGGTGATCGAAAGTGACGGATTGACACCGAGATTCGCCGAGATCGACGCACCATCGTGCACCGAGAGCGTCGGATAGCCGTACACCCGGTGATACGGATCGATGACGCCGTGCTGCGCGTCGTCGCCGATGGCGGCGCCGCCGAGGAAGTGCGCGGTGAGGGGGATGTTGAACAACTCGCCCCAGGTGCCGCCCGCGACGCCGTCGATCTTTTCGGCGATCCGGCGGGTGACCCGATTCCCGACGGGAATCCACGTCGGGTTGGGCGCCCCGTGGCCCTGTTTGCTCAGGTAGCGCCTGATACCGAGCCTGTTGCGCTTGGTGAACGTGGTGATCGAATTGTCGAGGTGCTGCATGACCAGTGCGATCAATGTGCGTTCGCTCCACCGCCGGACGTTGAGCAACCGCACTGTGCCGCGAGGATCCTTGCGCGCGTTGAGGAACAGCTGTTTCCACCGCGGCGTGTCGGTGCCTTCGGGGCCGTCGCCGTCGGTCATCAGCGTCTGCAGCAGGCCCATGGCGTTGGAGCCCTTGCCGTAGCGCACCGGCTCGATGTGGGTGTCGGAGGTGGGGTGGAACGACGAGGTGATCGCCACGCCGTGCGTCAGGTTGAGGTCGTCGGTCACCTCGAATCGTCCGGCGCCGACGATGGATTCGGAGTTGGTGCGGGTCAGCACACCGAGCTTGTCGGACAGGTTCGGCAACTTGCCCGTGTCGCGCATCTTGAACAGCAACCGCTGCGTGCCCCAGGTGCCGGCCGCCAGCACCACGTGTGACGCGGTGAAAGTGCGCTTCTGCTTGCGAACCCAGCGACCGGTCCGGACGGTGTGCACATTCCAGAGCCCGTCCGGGCGCTGCTCGAAGCCGGTGACGGTCGTCATCGGGTGGATCGTCGTGCCGAACTTCTCGGCCAGGTACAGATAGTTCTTGACCAGCGTGTTCTTGGCGTTATGGCGGCAGCCGGTCATACATTCGCCTACCTCGATGCACCCCTTGCGCGCCGGTCCGGCGCCGCCGAAGTACGGGTCGGGCACGGTCTCGCCGGGCGCTTTGGTGCCGTCCGGGCCGAAGAAGACGCCCACGGGCGTCGGCACGAACGAGTCGCCCACACCCATCTCCTCGGCGACCTGCTTGACCACGCGGTCGGCGTCGGTGAACGTGGGGTTGGTGACGACGCCGAGCATGCGCTGGGCCTGGTCGTAGTGCGGCATGAGCTCCGCGCGCCAGTCGGTGATGTCCTTCCACTGCGGGTCGTTGAAGAACGGGTCCGGCGGTACGTAGAGCGTGTTGGCGTAGTTCAGCGAGCCGCCTCCGACACCCGCGCCTGCCAGGATCATCACGTTGCGCAGCAGGTGAATCCGCTGGATGCCGTACATGCCCAACTGCGGCGCCCACAGGAACTTGCGCAGGTTCCACGAGGTCCTGGCGAAGTCCTCGTCTTCGAAGCGCCTGCCGGCCTCGAGCACACCGACGCGGTAGCCCTTCTCGGTGAGCCGCAGCGCCGTGACGCTGCCGCCGAACCCCGAACCGATCACCAGGACGTCGTAGTCAGGTTCCATACACCCAGTATGACGTTACCGCAGGGTAACTTTCCACGTCGGTCAGACCGCGACCGCGGTGCCGCAGATGCCGCACACCTCGAATTGGCGACGGTTCCAACGCGCCACCGGAATGAAGAACAGCGAGAACTGCTTGAACTCGCGAATCCGCGACCACTGGGTGGTGTTGTGGCAGCGCGGGCAGGTCCGAACCTCCCCGGCACCGAGATGCTTCTGTTTGGTGCCGTAGCTGAAGAGGAAGAAGAACACCTCGTCCAGGGTAGGCGCGAAGACTCAGCTCCCGACGGTCAGGCCGACCTTCTGGAATTCCTTGAGGTCGCAGTAACCGGCCTTGGCCATCGAGCGCCGCAGCCCGCCGACCAGGTTCAACGAGCCGAACGGATCGTCGGAGGGACCAGTAAGGACCTGTTGCAACGATGGGCGCTCGCCCATCGCGACTTGCAGGAACGCACCCCGTGGCAGCGACGGATGCGCGGCGGCGGCCGGCCAGTACCAGCCTGCGCCCAGCGCTTCGGCCGAGGTCGCCAGCGGAGTTCCGAGCACCACCGCGTCCGCACCGCACGCGATGGCTTTCGCTAGATCGCCGGAGGTGTGCATGTCGCCGTCGGCCAGGACGTGGACGTAGCGTCCGCCGGTCTCGTCGAGGTACTCGCGGCGCGCGGCGGCGGCGTCGGCGATGGCGGTGGCCATCGGGACGCTGATCCCGAGCACCTCGTCACTGGTGGTCACGCCGCTGGTCGAGCCATAGCCGACGATGACGCCGGCCGCGCCGGTGCGCATCAGATGCAGCGCGGTGCGGTGGTCGAGGACGCCGCCCGCGACGACGGGCACGTCGAGTTCGGAGATGAAGGTCTTGAGGTTCAGCGGTTCCCCGTTGGAGGCCACCCGCTCGGCGGAGATGATCGTGCCCTGGATGACCAACAGGTCGATTCCCGCGGCGAGCAGTGTCGGCGTGAGTGCGCGGGCGTTCTGCGGGCTGACGCGCACCGCGGTCGTCACGCCGGCCTCGCGGATGCGCGCTACGGATGCGCCGAGCAGATCCGGGTCCAGCGGGGCCGCGTGGAACTGCTGCAGCAGTCTGATCGCGGCCGAGGGCTCCGGTTCCTTCTCCGCCGCCTCGATCACCTGCGCGATCTTGGCTTCGACGTCGGCGTGCCTGCCGATCAGACCTTCGCCGTTGAGCACACCGAGCCCGCCGAGCCGACCGATCTCGATCGCGAACTCCGGCGACACCAGCGCATCGGTGGGGTGGGCCACCACCGGGATCTCGAATCGGTAGGCGTCCAGTTGCCAGGCCGTCGACACGTCCTGCGACGACCGGGTGCGCCGCGACGGCACGATGTTGACGTCGTCGAGTTCGTAGGTGCGGCGGGCGGTTCTGCCCATGCCGAGCTCAACCATGTCTCGCATGGCCAGTTTCTCCTGTCAGTACGTTCTGTTCCTCGCGCAAGCGCTCGTCAGCGGGTGTAGTAGTTCGGCGCCTCGACCGTCATGGTGATGTCGTGCGGGTGGCTTTCCTTGAGCCCCGCCGCGGTGATCCGCACGAACTGGGCCTGCTGCAACTGTTCGATCGTCGCCGACCCGGTGTACCCCATCGCCGCGCGCAGCCCGCCGGTGAGCTGGTGGATCACCGTCCCCAGCGGACCGCGGAACGGCACCCGGCCTTCGATGCCCTCGGGCACGAGTTTGTCCTCGCTGAGCACGTCGTCCTGGAAGTAGCGGTCCTTTGAGTAGGACCCGCGCAGCGCCCCAGCCGCGCCGCGGCCCTGCATGGCGCCGAGCGAGCCCATGCCGCGGTAGCTCTTGAACTGCTTGCCGTTGACGAAGATCAGCTCGCCGGGCGACTCGGCGGTGCCGGCGAGCAGCGAGCCCAGCATCGCGGTCGACGCGCCCGCGGCCAGGGCCTTGGCGATGTCGCCGGAGTACTGCAGTCCGCCGTCGGCAATGACCGGCACACCATACGGACGACAGGCCGCTACAGCTTCCAAGATCGCGGTGATCTGCGGTGCTCCCACGCCGGCGACCACGCGGGTGGTGCAGATCGAGCCCGGCCCGACCCCGACCTTCACGGCGTCGGCGCCGGCCTGCACCAGCGCAGCCGCTGCCGCACGCGTCGCCACGTTGCCGCCGATCACCTCGACCCGGTCGCCCACGGCGGCCTTGACCCGGCTGACCATGTCCAGCACGCCGCGGTTGTGCGCGTGGGCGGTGTCGACCACCAGCACATCGACGCCCGCATCCACCAGCGTCATCGCCCGCGTCCAGGCGTCGTCACCGACACCGACAGCCGCCCCGACGAGCAGCCTGCCGTCCTTGTCCTTGGTCGACAATGGGAACTGTTCGGTCTTGACGAAGTCCTTGACGGTGATCAGCCCGGTCAGCTTGCCGTGCCCGTCGACGATCGGAAGCTTCTCGATCTTGTTGCGCCGCAACAGCCCTAGCGCCGCCTCGGCGGAGACGCCCTCCCGGGCGGTGATGAGTGGGGCCTTGGTCATCACCTCGGAGACCGGCCTGGACTGGTCCACCTCGAAGCGCATGTCGCGGTTGGTGATGATGCCGACCAGCTCGCCGGTGTCGTCGACGACGGGCAACCCGGAGATCCGGAATCGCGCGCACATCGCGTCGACCTCGGCCAGCGTGTTGTCCGGCGAGCAGGTGACCGGGTCGGTGACCATCCCCGCCTCGGACCGTTTGACCGTCTCGACCTGGCCGGCCTGCTCGGCCACCGGAAGGTTGCGGTGCAACACGCCCATCCCGCCGGCGCGGGCCATCGCGATCGCCATGCGCGATTCCGTGACGGTGTCCATCGCGGAACTCACCAGCGGCACTTTGAGCCGGATCTTTCTCGTCAACTGGCTCGAGGTGTCGGCGGTCGCGGGCACCACGTCGGAGGCGGCGGGCAGCAAAAGCACGTCGTCGAAGGTCAGGCCGAGCATGGCGACTTTCGTCGGGTCATCCCCGCCGGTGGGCACCGGCACCGCGAGGGGGATGCTGCTTTCGGCGATCGACATGGTGGGGGCCTCCAGATACAAACGCAGCCGAACACTGTCGTCGAGCTAAGAAACCATCCTATCGGCTGGCGGCCGGCTTCCCGGTCTCACGTGCCATGACGCACATAACTCTTGGTTCGTCGACGACGTCGGCGTGACGGCTAGCGTTATCCCCGCCCCGCTGCGTAGTGTGGACTCGTGCGTGACCACCTGCCACCGGGTTTGCCACCGGACCCGTTCGCCGACGACCCGTGCGACCCTTCGGCCGCCCTCGACGCGCTCGAGCCGGGCCAGCCGCTGGACCCGCAGGAGCGGACGGCAGTCGAGGCCGATCTCGCCGATCTGGCGGTGTACGAGGCGCTTCTGGCGCACAGAGGCATCCGCGGACTGGTGGTGTGCTGCGACGAATGCCAGCAGGACCACTATCACGACTGGGACATGCTGCGCGCCAACCTGCTGCAACTGCTCGTCGACGGCACGGTGCGCCCGCACGAGCCCGCCTATGATCCCGAACCCGACGCCTATGTGACGTGGGATTACTGCCGCGGCTACGCCGATGCCTCGCTCAACGAGGCGACGTCGGAGTCCGACGGCTATCGCTGACTAGCTCGGTTCCTCGACCGCATCCGGGACGGTCACCGTCGTAGCGGCCGTTCTCGGCGCGGGCGCCTGCACGGTCGGTTGCTGTGACGTCGGCGCGGCCGTCGGTACCTCATCCTCCTGCTGCTCGACCACCCGAGGGCTCGGAGTCGGCAGCGGTGTATCCGCCGTCGGCGTCGGCCGTGGCGTGGCCGACGGGGTCGGCTGCGCCGTCGGTGTCGGCAGCGCCGTCGGCGAGTTCGGAGCCGACGTCGGCGGCGGAGTGGCACTCACCGTCGGCGGCGGAGTGCCGGGCACCGACGTGGGCGACGGTGCGCCGCCCGGCGCAGCCGTCGTCGACGGTGACGGGGATGGCGCCCGCGAGGTCGACGGTGTCGTCGGCGCGGACGTCGAGGGAGAGGTCGGGCTGGTCGGCGCGGACGTCTCGGAGGTGCTGGTCGGCTCGGAGGTGCCCGGCGGCACAGTCGTCTCCGACGAGGTCGCGCCGTCGCTCGGAATCACCACGACCTCGGGGAAGGTCGGCGGCGGCGCATTCGGCGGCAGGGTCGCCGCCGGGTCCTGGGCCTCGACCTTGACCGTCAGCTCCTGCCACTGCGTGACCAACTCTTCTTTGCGCACAGTGTCGTTCACCGTCGCCACGGTCGTGGTCAACGTCTCGAGCTTGTCCTGGGCGGCTTGCCACTGACCGTCATCGATCAGCTGCTGCACCTCGGCCATCTGCGTCTGCGCGGCCAGGACGACGGCGTCGTCGCGGGTGTCCTGTTGCTCGCCGAACAGCATGGTGCGCAGGCCGTACAGCGAGTCCCCCGGACCGGAACCTGCGACCACCGCGCCGAAGCCGCCGATGCACAACACCGCCGCTGCGGCCGACCCGACGACCGCCAGCGACGTCCGCGTACGCCGTCGCGATGCCGCGGCCCGGTCGAGCGCCAGCACCGCGTCGCGCGGTGTGACCGTCGCGGTCAGAGGTGCGTTGCGGACCTCGTCGCGCCAGCCCTCCAGCAGCTGAGCCAGTTCCGCCTCACTGGGATCGGTCGAGTACACCGGCTGCGCAGTGGCCAGCGCATCGAGGAACCGATCGGTGCGGTTGATCTCGTTGAGCGAGGGATCTCCCCCGTTGGAAGTCCAGCGTCCGAAGTCAGGCATAGTCACGCCCCGTCGCGACGATCTCGGACTTCAGTCGCGCCAGCGCACGGTGCTGGGCGACGCGGACGGCGCCCGGCGTGCTGCCGACCGCCTCAGCGGTCTCCTCGGCGCTCATCCCGACGACGATGCGCAGGATCAGGATCTCGCGCTGCTTCTCGGGAAGCACCGCTAGAAGCTTCTTCATGCGTGCCGACGCCTCGGCATCGAGCGCGATCTGCTCGGGTCCGGCGTCCAGCGAGTATCGCTCCGGCACGACATCGGTCGGGTCGGATCGATTCCTGGCTGCTGCGCGATGCGCGTCAGCAACCTTGTGGGCGGCAATGCCGTACACGAAGGCCAGGAACGGCCGTCCCTGATCCTTGTAACGCGGCAGCGCCGTGATGGCGGCCAAGCAAACCTCCTGCGCAACGTCGTCGGCTGAGAGGCCACTGCGCTCTGTCGCCCCTACCCTCGCCCGGCAGTACCGAACGACGATCGGACGAATGGTCTCCAGTACCTCCCGGAGCGCGTCTCGGTTCCCTGCCACGGCCTCAGCAACGACAGCATCGAGACGTTCTCCCGAAAATGTCATCGTGGGCGATCTCTCCAACGTTACGAACAGGACCGGATCCGGTAGGCCGGTCAGCTAAACAATAACTTTCACTTCCGTGTGGACCCGGTTACCGCACCGACCACACGCCGCCCCGCCGACGCACTGTATCGGCACAACGATCGCGGATCGCCACCATGTCGAGTGCCGGATGCGCGCCGCTGCCGATGTCGGCCAGCAAGCAGGCCAACGCCCACTGCAGCGGAACCATTCCGAAGCGCTGCGTTTCGGCGAGCGCCGCGTCGGCCACCGACCGGGCGGCGGCCAGGTCACCCGCGCTGCACCAGGCGGCGGCGAGCACGACCGAGGACTTCACCTCGTGGCGTACCGAGCCGAAGGCTGCGGCGTCGTCGACGGCGCGTTCGGCGTGACCCACGGCCGCCTGGCCGCTGCCTTGCGCCATGGCCAATTCGGCCGACACCCAGCCCAGCCGAACCCGCAGCCTCGGCGGCGCCGTATCAGACATCAGGTCGGCGGCACGGGCCAGCGCGCGCGCCGACGCCTCGAACCGGCCGACTCCCAGCGCGTCGGCGGCCAGACCGATCAAGGCATCGGCAGCCGCTTCGGTATCCGATCCGGCAAGCGCCAACGCCCGACCGTCCCATCGCCGCGCCCGGGCGTGCCAGCCGAGCTGACGTAGGAACGACGCCTCGGTGCTGTGGGCCAATGATCGTTCGGGTGCAGCGGCCCGGAAGAGCTTGGCCAGATCGACACGCGCGCTGGCATAGCGGCCCTGTCCGCCCGCCGCGACGGCGCGCAACCACAACTCGCGCGCGGTGGCGCCGGCAGGCAACGGCCAGCGGCCGGGATCGTCTCCGAATGCGGCTGCGGCCAGAACGGTCTCTGCGGACATCGAGTCGCGACCGTATCAATTGCGACGCCGCCTTGGTTAACAGTTGGTGGTCACAATGTTACTTGCATGTAAGCGGGCGGAATTTGCTCGCTTACCGCGAATTATCGCGAGCTGGAAAAATGCGTTCCTCGGTCCACCGCTGTGGGTCCGGTTAGCACCGTTCTCGTTGTCTGTGGGTCGCAATGATGAACGTGAGGTAAATTCTTGGCCTGCGGTTATGTCAATAAGCACATGGTCAGGCTATTGACGAGATTTCGTGGGCGCCCATACTTTGTCTCCACGAGTGGTCATCGGCGACTTGAGCTCGAATCGGTTTTGAACTCACTCATCCGTTCGTTTTTGAAATGGATGTGCAGAGAGGGGTTTCCAATGCCACAACCGCAGCAACTGCCCGGACCCAATGCTGACATTTGGGACTGGCAGATGGCCGGGCTCTGTCGAGGCGAAGATTCCTCCATGTTCTTTCATCCCGACGGGGAGCGCGGCCGCGCCCGCGCGCAACGCGAGATGCGCGCCAAGGAGATGTGCCGTAAGTGCCCGGTGATCGCTCAGTGCCGCGCACACGCCCTCGCCGTCGGTGAGCCCTACGGCATCTGGGGCGGGCTGTCCGAGTCGGAGCGCGAACTGTTGCTGAAGCGCGGTATCCGACGCGCCTCCTGACGGGCGGGGGCGCCTACCCGCGGTCGGCAAGCGTGTGCAGCACCGAATCGGTTGTGGCCCAGTCCATGCACTTGTCGGTGACCGACTGCCCATAGGTCAGGGGACGGGCTTCGGGGGCCTGTGCACCGGCGACGAGGAAGCTCTCGAGCATCACCCCGCTGACTGGTAAGCCGTCGCGCACCAGTTGCGCCACGTCCGCGGCGACCTGGGCCTGGCGGACGTGGTCCTTTCCGGAATTGGCGTGGCTGCAGTCGATTACCACGCGACCGGGCAATCCGGCCGCGGTCAGCTTGGCCGCGGTCGTCCGGATGGCTTCGGCGTCGCAGTTCGGCCCGTTGGTGCCGCCACGCAGGATGACGTGGCAGTCCTCGTTGCCCGCGGTGTTGACCAACGCGCCGCGCCCGAGATCGTCCATGCCGAAGAAGACGTGCGGTGCCGCGGCGGCCTTGACCCCGTCGACGGCGACCTGGATGTTGCCGTCGGTGCCGTTCTTGAAGCCGACGGGCATCGACAACCCGGATGCCAGTTGGCGGTGCACCTGGGATTCGGTGGTCCTGGCGCCGATCGCACCCCACGCGACGGCGTCGGCGATGTACTGCGGGCTGGTCGGCTCGAGAAACTCACAGCCGACCGGCAGGCCGATGTCGACGATGTCGAGTAGCAGGTGACGGGCGATACGCAGACCGCGCGCCACGTCGAAGGTGCCGTCCATGCCGGGATCGTTGATCAGGCCCTTCCACCCGATCGTGGTGCGCGGCTTCTCGAAGTACACCCGCATCACGACCTTGAGGCGGTCGCTGAGCTTGTCGGCCACCCTGGCAAGCCGGCTGGCGTAGTCGAGGGCCGCTGACGGATCGTGCACCGAACACGGTCCCACGACGACCAGCAGCCGGTCGTCGCGGCCAGCGAGGATGTCGGCGATCTCCTCCCGGTCCCGCACCACTCGCTCGGCGCGGCGGGCTCCCAGCGGGAACTCGGTGAGCACCTCGTGCGGGCTGGGGATCTCGCTGAAACCGCGGACCCGCCGGTCCGAGGTGGCGGGCGGGGTGGCGGTCTGCGCCAGATTCATGTTCGGGTGCCTTTCTGGAGAGATTGTGGGCGCCCGTTGAAAGCCCAGGGCCCTTGAATGACGAAAGGCAGCGACCTGGTGGTCACTGCCTGGGCTCCGGGTGGATGCGTCGCTTAGCGCTGCGCCTTATCGGCTCCGCCCGGAGCCTCGATAAAGCGCCAATAGCCGGCGCGCGTCACGATGTTCACGCCGACCAGGTTATACCGGGCCCGGAGGTTTGCCAAAAGTCGGGTCAGGTCAGCCGTCTCCAGGGCTGGCAGTTCCTCGATTCAAAGGCCTTCACCGACGAGTTGATGTTGGCGTTCATCGGGCCGATCGACATGTTCGTCGCGACGACGTTGTCCTTATTGGCATCCGGTGTGCTGTTTGTGAACCACTCGCCCCAGGTCGACGCGGAGCCGGCCGTGTTGTAGACGCCGGGCGCGATGTCGGGTCCGACGAGGAAGAACCCGTTGCCCGGAATTGGGTTCATCGGGTCGGCCGCGACCGGTGGCGCAGTCGCGATCGCGGTCATGCCGGCGATCACCGCGGCCGCCGCGCGGAACAGATGTGGCATACGTCCTCACCACCTCGTGTCGGCTTCTCGGAGCGTAAGCCCCAGGATCGCGATGCACGCGGAATTCTGCCCGCCCAGCGCGCACCCTTGTACGAAATTTCGAGTTCACACCGTACAAGGGTGTGCCCTCGCGTCGGGTCGTCGAAGGTTCGTCCACCCGTGGTGTTTCGTTTTGTTACTCAGCGATAGTCGTGATGCCCGCACCCGTGTCCATGCCCATGGTCCTCCGGCATGTCGGCGACGGCGGTCTCGGTGGTCAGCACCACGGGCCGAGTCGACGACTCCGTCGGTCGCCAATTCACCGAAGGCGAGCGTCGCGGCGTTGAAGCGTTGTCCCGCAGGTGGTTCCGCGATCCCATTCACCGCGACCGCGACATCCGGGCCGGCGTTGGTGGCGATCCCCTACAGCTCGAACCGAGCGCGGTGAGCACCTGAACTGCTAACAGTGAAGTAGCCACGAACCGTTACGCATCACCTGCTGAACACGTAGACTCTCTTCTAGCACAACACAATTGGCATCCATGCCGACGCGTAGGCTGCCGACACGGTCGAGCTTCAACGCGCGGGCCGGGGTGGTCGCCGTCATCCGCGCCGCCTTCACCAGCGCCTCATCCGAGCCACCGAGTTGGCCGACCGCTGTCCGGAAAAGCTTATCCATGGTCGTCGTGCTGCCGGCTATCGTCGACGTCCCGCGCACGCGCGCGACGCGTTCAGTGACCTCCACTTCGACGGCCCCCATTCGAAATGAGCCATCCGGCAGTCCGGCTGCCGCCATCGCGTCGGTGACCAGCGCGACGCGATCAGGCCCGACCGTCTCGATGACCTGCCGCACGAGCGCGGGATGGAGGTGCGCGCCGTCGGCAATGAGTTCCACTGTGATGCGCGGGTCTTCCAGCAGCGCCAACGCCGGACCCGGGTCGCGATGATGTAGTGGCCGCATCGCGTTGAACACATGGGTACCGACGGTCGCGCCCGATTCGATCGCACGCTGCGCGTCGTCGTAGCTGGCATCTGTATGGCCGATGGCGACGACCACACCCGCGTCCGCAATGCGGCTGATGGCGTCCTGACTGCCCGGCAGTTCGGGCGCCAGCGTGACCATCAAGATGGTGCCGTCCGCGGCAGTCAGGAGAGCGTCGATCTCGGCGGGGTCGGGGGCCCGCATCAACGTTGCGTCGTGTGCACCGCAGCGCACCGCACTCAGCCAGGGGCCTTCCAGGTGCACGCCCGCGATGGTTCTATGCCGAGTCATCCTGGTGAGCACGCGCACTTGGCGCAAGAGGTCCTCGGGTGATGCGGTGACCAGGCTGGCCACCGTCGTGGTGGTGCCGTGGCGCAGGTGGAACTCGGCTGCCTGTTCGATCTCTGAGCCGATGCCGTCGGCGTAGGACGCCCCGCCGCCCCCGTGCACGTGCATGTCGACAAACCCGGGCACCACTAAGTGATCCGCGAAGTCATGGTCGGGCGGTCGCGGTGGCGGGCCGGGCGCGCACTCGATGATTCGACCGGCAGAGGTAGCCATCCAACCCGGCTTGCAGACCCGGTCCTCCAGGACGATGGTCCCCGCGGCGATGAGCGTCACCGCATCTCCATTAACCTGTGCAGCCCGCGGCTTGTCCGCCGTCATTGTTTCAACGCGTTGAGATCCTCGGCCGCGCCGTCGGCTTCATCAGGCCAGCGCCCGCCGTTTTCCCAGAAGTGCCGGATCTCCTCGAGCTGGCGGCCCTTCGTTTCCGGCGCGAATCGGTAGACGAATACAAGAGCGGCCAGCGCGAAGGCACCGAACAGCGCAAATGTCCCGCCACCGCCCAGCGAATTGAGCATCGTCAGGAAGAAGGCAGCGATGATGGCGTTGGCCACCAGATCGGAGGTGAGCATCGCACTCGAGCCCATCGACCGCAGCCGGGTGGGAAAGCTCTCACCGGCATAAACCCAGACCAACGCGCCGAAGCCGAAGGTGAACCCGATCGTGAACAGCAGCACGCCGAGGAATCCGATCGTGGTGAGCGCACCACCGAACTCCGTTCCGACCACGAAGACGCCGATCAGCACGGCGTTCGCGGCAACCATCATCGCGATGCCGCCCAGCAGGATCGGTCGTCGACCTACTCGGTCGACCAGCATCAGTGAAACGAACACCGCTGCCAGGGCCGCTACCTGAATCAGCGCTGGAAGTATCAGCAGTGCGAAGTTTCCCTCGAAGCCCATGGCCTCGAACAATCGAGGGCTGTAATAAACGATCGCATTGATGCCGGTGATCTGGATGAAGAAGCCGAGCACCACCACGAATACCGTGGCGCGAAGGTAGGGCCGCCGGAGCATCTCGCGCACGGCGCCCCCGGTTTCCTCCTTGAGCGCGCGGCTGATTTCGGCGAGTTCGGCCTCGACGTCGGCGCTGGCCTCGACCCGGCGCAGCGTTTGGCGGGCTTCGTCGACCCGACCCTTGAGCATGTACCACCGCGCGGTGTCCGGCATCCACAGCAGCAGCAATGTGACGAGCACCGCCGGTATCGCTGCCAGGCCCAGCATCCACCGCCAGTTGCCCGAGCCGGCCAGGAAGTAAGCTGCCAGGTAGCCGATGATGATGCCGACGACCGTGGCCACCTGATAGGCGACCAACAGCGAACCGCGGGACTTCGCCGGTGCTGATTCGGCGACGAACACCGGCACGACCACCACCGACACACCGATGGTGAGGCCCAGCAGAAAGCGCGACACCAGCAGCATGGGCACCGACACCGACAACGCGCTGAGAAGCGCGAAGGCCGCGTACGCGACGGCGACGAGCACCATCGACTTCTTGCGTCCAATGGCGTTGGCGAGCATCCCGCCGCCGACCGCCCCGGCGATTTGGCCGATGACTATCGCTGTGGTCACCAATTCCTGCTGCCGGGTTGTCAACCCGAACTCGTCGGTGATGAACAGAAGCGCACCGGCGATGTTGGAGAGGTCGTAGCCGTAGATGACGCCGACACTGGCCGCCGCGATGGCCACCAGCGGTCCCAGGCGGGGGGACCACCGGATAGCGGTGTTGCCCACGGTTGATCCTTTCGCCGGTGAACGAAAAGTCTAAGGAGATAACCAGAGTGGCACTGGCAGACGCGCCGCCGTGTTTCAGTCGGGGTTCGCGCCGGCGGCCAGTCCTAGCCGCTTGCGGACGACCTGTCTGGCCAGGCCCAGAATTGCCGGATCATCGTGAAGTACGAATCTGGCGTCGGCGGCTAGGAGCGCCGCATGCAACTCGAATGCCAGCTGATCGGGATTCTCGGCGGCGGGAAGTTCGTGCTGTTCGACCGCAATGAAGGCAATCTCCCGCAGCAATCCCACGAATTTGTCCTGAAACGCGGCGATCCGTTCCTTTACCGGACCTGAGCGAGTGCCCATCTCGAGCGCTGTCGCAGCGAAAAAGCAGCCGCCGGGGAAGACACGCCGCTGCAGGTAGTCGAGGAACGCCTCGCACACCGCTGCCAACTGCGCCAGGCCGGGCCGGGCGCCGAGCGCAGGCTGTATGACTTCGGCGTCGAGGATCCGCTCCGCTTCCTCCACGGTGGCCAACTGGAGTTCCTGCTTGCTTCCGAAATGCGCATAAAGGCCGCTCTTGCTGATGCCGGTCGCGGCGGCGAGATTCCCGATGGAAAGGCCCTCTAGACCGTCGACGGTGGCCAGCGAAGCGGCGGTGCGCAGGATCGCGCCACGGGTTCGTTCTCCGTCGGCGCGAGACCGTCGCTGAACTCGAGACCGGGACATTTCAGCCGTCATGTTGACAACATAGCACGATCGGTCGTACTTTCTTAGTTAGCACGATCGATCGTGCTAAGTTACTCACAAAAGGAGCTCATCATGCGCGCGACCACCACCATCAATGGCCTCGACGTCGACCAGATATCGGCGACGATGGACGCCGTCACTGAGGACCCTGCGTTAGGACGGTTTCAATTCCGGGCTCACCACGAGTGGATCGACGGCAGCTACAGTCGCACGACGATCAAGGACTTTTACGGCGTCGGCCAAGAAGACGCCTCCCGCACGGCGACGTTCACTGTCGATGCCGACGAGCCGCCGGTCCTGCTCGGTCAAAACCGGGCGCCCAACGCCAGCGAATATGTTCTCCACGCCCTTGCGGCCTGTCTCACGGGCACGATCGTTTTCCACGCCGCCGCCCGCGGCATAGCACTGGAGGGGCTGGAAGCCACCATCCAAGGGGACCTGGACGCGCAGGGCATCCTTGGGCTCAACGACAGTGTGCGCCCTGGGTACGAGCAGATCAGCGTCACACTCAAGGTCACCGGCGACTTCGATGACGATCAGCTCGCCGAGCTCGCCGGCCTCACCCGCTACTCGCCCGTCCGCGACTTGATCACCAACCCAGTCCCCGTCGCCATCGGTCTCACCCGGGCCTGACACTGGGAGGAAGAGCGGCCGAGGCTTAGGGTGCCGTGAAACCGGCCCAACCACGAAAACACCCCCGGCCCAATAGGACCGGGGTGTTCTCTTGCCTCGTCACGGGTTCCTATTCCGACGCGGGGGCCAGCCGCAGCAATTTGATGGTCCGGTTGGTACGCTCTGCGCTGCGGTCTCGCTGGTACTGCCAGTACTGGATGTAAGCCTCAACGAGCAATCCCAGAGGCGAGTCCGAAAAGCTGCACGGCAGCTGACTTACCTTTCAGCGCATGTGATCCACAGTCTCTCAGTCCGAGCGGTGGTGAAGTCAGAGCGTCGACGCACTGCTCGGTGAGAAGTATCGCGTCACCGGTGGTCTTGGTCAGCTGCTCGACGCGCGCCGCGACGTTGACGGCATCGCCGATCAACGTGAACTCCAGCTTGCTTGCCCCACCAATGGTGCCCGCGATGACTGTGCCGGTGTTGATTCCGATGCCGATCCGAAGTGCTCCTTCGAATCGTTCGACGACAAGACGTTGGATCAATACCGCGGTACTGACCGCGGCATCGGCGTGATCTGCAATGTCGTTGGGAGCGCCGAACACGGCCAGGGCGCCGTCGCCGAGGAACTTGTTGACATGCCCGCCGGCGTCGACGACGGCAGGCACGACGATCTCGAACAACGCGTTGAGACGCGCGACGACGTCCTCTGCGGGGTTGGCCTCTGCAAAAGGCGTGAAGTCGCGGATGTCGACGAACATCACCGTCACCTCTCGGCGCTCACCAGAAAATATGTCGTCGCCCTGTTCAAGTAGCCGACTCGCTAGGGCAGGATCGACGTAGGTTCCGAAGGCCGCCTGGAGTCGTCGCCGCTCAGCCAGTCCCGTCTGCATGCGATTGAACGACGCCGCAAGCGCACCCAAGTCGTCATCCTGGACCACGGGAAGGCGCTGACTGTAGTCCCCGGCGGCGACCCGCTCGGTGCCGCTGGCGAGGTCGCGAATCGGTCGCAAAGACGGTAGAACGATGCCGCTGACGGTGATCGGCCAGTAGAGACCGATTGCCACACAACCGATTAAGACGAGAAGCGCCGGGAACTTTGCGGCAGCATCCCACACGATGCCCAGCATCGCGCCGATGACTGTGGAAGCGAACAGAGAGCCCAGCATCGCGACGTTGAGCCACGCCGCGAAGGTCGGATGTGAGCGGGGCAGCTCGTCACCGACTACGGTATCGGCGGCAAGTGCGGCTCGAACCGGACGCATAGCTCCTTGTACAGAGGTGTGCATACCGAGCAGCGCCATGGCGATGCCCAATGCGGCACCCAAGACTCCGTACTGGGCCAGACGCCACCCCCTCGCTTCCGCCACCGCGCCGACGGACACCGTGAAGAGTGCCGTCCAAACAGGCAGGAACCAGATCGCTCGGGCCCTAGCAGCACGGGCCCAGGCGTAGGTGTCTGTCAGCGCCTGCATCCGGTCGACCTCGCGACCGGCCGCCCACTGATGCGCTCGACGAAACCTCCGGCTGGCGGGAAGTATCGACACCGACGCATTCACCAGAACGGCGATTCCTGTGACCACCGCCGCCGCGAGGTAGCGATTCGAGTTCTCGGAAGCGACGAGAAGCTGTGACCACAGGATGTAGACCACCAGCATCGCGGCGAACGTCAATCCCCAAATCATCCACGAGTACCTCGCTCCATACCCGTCCCACGCCCACTGCCAGATACGGTCCATGTCAGAACGAAACACCCCCGGCCATGTGACCGGGGGTGCTTCGTTCAATTCACTCAGTGATGGTGGTGATGGCCGTGGCCGTGACCGTCGTCTTCCGGCTCCTCCGGCTTGTCGACCACCGCGGTCTCGGTGGTCAGCACCATGCGGGCCACCGACGCCGCGTTCAGCACCGCCAACCGCGTGACCTTGACCGGGTCGACGACGCCGTCGGCCGCCAAATCACCGAAGGTGAGGGTCGCGGCGTTGAAGCCTTGTCCCGCAGGCAATTCGGAGACCTTGTTCACCACAACCGCGCCGTCCAGGCCGGCATTGGTGGCGATCCAGTACAGCGGGGAGGCAAGCGCGGCGGCGAACAACTCGACACCGAGGCGCTCGTCACCGGACAGGCTGTCACGCAGCTTCTCCAGCGCGCCGCGCGTCTGGAGCAGCGCCGCACCGCCACCGGCGATGACACCCTCCTCGACAGCGGCCTTGGCCGCCGCGACGGCGTCCTCCACTGCTTCCTTGCGCTTCTTCAGATCGGTCTCGGTCGCGGCGCCCACCTGGATGACGGCAACGCCGCCGGCCAGCTTGGCCAGCCGCTCCTCGAGCTTCTCGCGATCCCAGTCCGAATCGGAGGCCTCGATCTCGGAGCGCAGCTGCGCCTTTCGCGCCTCGATGGCCTCCTTGGTGCCGCCACCTTCGACGATCGTGGTGCTGTCCTTGTCCACCACGACGCGCCGGGCGGTGCCCAGCACCTCGAGACCCACCTCGCGCAGCACCAGGCCGACATCCGGGTTGACGACCTGGCCGCCGGTGACGACGGCGAGGTCGTCGAGGAACGCCTTGCGGCGGTCACCGAAGAACGGAGCTTTGACCGCCACGGCTTTCAGCGTCTTACGGATGGCGTTGACCACCAGCGTCGAGAGTGCTTCGCCCTCAACATCTTCGGCGACGATCAGCAGCGGCTTACCCGCCTCGGCGACCTTCTCCAGGAGCGGAAGCAGGTCGGGCAGCGAGCTGATCTTCTCCCGGTGCAGCAGCACCAGCGCGTCCTCGAGCACCGCCTCCTGGGCGTCGAAGTCGGTGACGAAATACGCCGAGAGGTAGCCCTTGTCGAAGCCGACGCCGTCGGTCATCTCCAGGTAGGTCTCCAGCGTCGAGGACTCCTCGACGGAGACGACGCCGTCGGCGCCGACCTTGGTCATCGCCTCACCGACCAGCTCGCCGACCTTCTCGTCGCGAGACGAGACCGTCGCGACCTGGGCGATGGCGTTCTTCTCCGACACCGGCGTGGCCGCGGCCAACAAGGCATCCGACACCGCGTCGGCGGCCTTGGCGATGCCCGCGCCGAGCGCGATCGGGTTGGCACCGGCCGCGACGTTGCGCAGCCCGCCCTTGACCAATGCCTGGGCCAGCACGGTGGCGGTGGTGGTGCCGTCGCCCGTGACCTCGTTGGTCTTGGTGGCGACCGACTTGAGCAGCTGCGCCCCGAGGTTCTCGAACGGGTCCTCCAGGTCGATCTCACGGGCGATCGTCACACCGTCGTTTGTGATGGTCGGCCCGCCCCACGACTTCGCCAGCACGACGTTCTTGCCGCGCGGCCCAAGGGTCACCCGCACCGCGTCAGCCAGCTTGTCCACGCCGGCTTCCATTGCGCGGCGCGCGGTTTCGTTGAACTCAATCTGCTTACTCATAAGTGTCTTTCTTTGAGTCGCAATTCGCTATATACGCATGCCGCCCCGGAAATCACCCGTGTGGACGGGGATTCCCGGGGCGGAACACGGGTGCTTACTTGTTGACGACGGCCAGCACGTCGCGTGCCGAGAGGATCAGGTACTCCTCGCCGTTGTACTTGATCTCGGTGCCGCCGTACTTGCTGTAGATGACGGTGTCGCCCTCGGAGACGTCCAGCGGGATGCGCTTCTCGCCGTCCTCGTCCCAGCGGCCGGGGCCAACTGCGACGACGGTGCCTTCCTGCGGCTTTTCCTTGGCGGTGTCGGGGATGACCAGACCGGATGCGGTCGTGGTCTCGGCCTCGTTGGCCTGAACGAGGATCTTGTCCTCGAGTGGCTTGATGTTCACGCTCGCCACGATGGAGCCCTCCACTAGTTCGGGTGTCGATCCGGGTTTCCGGATCTCTCAGTTACCAGGTGTTCGGCATGCGTCCGTGCCCACGCACCGTCGTCGCGGGTGCCGGCGCAGGGATTGGCCGCGTGCCACCTAGCACTCTATACACGAGAGTGCTAGCACTCAAGGCCGGGTATCGACAAGATCAGGCCACTTGCGCCTGCACGACGGGCAGGCCCGGATCGCTGGCGGCGTCCAGCGGGGACGGCCGGGCCCCCGCGGCGATCAGGTGTGCCGCGAACGAGGCGATCATCGCGCCGTTGTCGGTGCACAGGCGTGGTCGCGGAATGCGCAGCGTCAGCCCGTTGGCGGCGCACCGCTCCTCGGCCAGCTCGCGCAGCCGCGAGTTCGCCGCCACGCCGCCGGCGATCAGCAGCGTCGAGACGTCGAGCGCCTTGGCCGCCCGCACCGCCTTGAGCGTCAGCACGTCGGCTACCGCCTCCTGGAATCCGGCCGCCACATCGGCCGTCGACGCCTCCGGATGGCTTTCGACATAGCGGGCGACCGCGGTCTTGAGCCCCGAGAAGCTGAACGCGTACGGATCGTCGCGCGGGCCGGTCATGCCCCTCGGAAACACGATCGCGTCCCGGTCGCCCCCCTGGGCCAGCTCGTCGAGCACCTTGCCGCCGGGATAGCCCAGGCCCAGCAGGCGCGCCACCTTGTCGTAGGCCTCTCCCGCGGCGTCATCGACGGTGCTGCCGAGCTCGACGATCGGCTCGCCCAGCGATCGCACGTGCAGCAGGTTGGTGTGCCCGCCCGAGACCAGCAGACCGATGCTCTCCGGCAGCGGGCCGTGGTCGTAGACGTCGGCGGCCAGATGCCCGCCCAGGTGGTTGACGGCGTAGAACGGGACCTGCCAGGCCGCCGAATATGCCTTGGCCGCAGCCACTCCCACCAGCAGGGCACCCGCCAGGCCCGGCCCGATCGTCGCGGCGACGACGTCGGGTCTGGTCACGTCGGCCGCCTGCAGCGCGCGGCGCATCGTCGGGCCCAGCGCCTCCAGGTGCGCCCGGGACGCGATCTCCGGGACCACCCCGCCGAAGCGGGCGTGTTCGTCGACGCTGGAAGCCACCTCGTCGGCGAGCAGCCGCACCGAACCATCGGCGCCCAATTCGGCGATGCCGACGCCGGTTTCGTCGCAGGAGCTCTCGATGGCCAGGATGATCGTCATGTCGGGTCTCGTCGCATCGTATAGGCGTCGGCGCCGCTGGCCCGGTAATACCGTTTGCGCAGCCCCACATTGGTGAAGCCGAAGCTCTCGTACATCTTGATCGCTGCTTCGTTGTCGGTGCGAACCTCGAGGAACACGCACCCGCCCGAGGCGTGGTCGAGCAACTCGGCCAGCATGCGCTTGCCGATCCCCTGGCCCCGGTAGGCGGGGTCTACGCCGATGGTATGGATCTCGTACTCGTAGGGCTTCTTTCGGCCGAGGCGGGCGATACCGGCGTATCCGACGAGCTTGTCCTGATCGCGTGCGGCGACGTAGCGGATGTGCTTGGCGGCGAGTTCGGCGAGGAAGGCCCGTTCGGGCCACGGATCGTCGCCGTCGAACAGCTGAGCCTCCAGCTCGGCGCACCTGGCCGCATCGGACGGCTTCAACGGCCCGTACTCGATGCTCATCGCTTGGCCACCGACGGTTTGGCGTCGGGCCGGCGCAGGTACAGCGGGACGAGCGGGGCAGGTTCGGCGTTCCAGTCCGCCACTACGCGCACCAACCCCGACGCGGTCGGATACACCGGAGTTTGACGGGGCAGGTCAAACAGCGCCGCGTGCTCGGGTGACCCGGCGACCGCCGTGGCGCCTGGTGGCACGTCCGCGGCTGCGCAGACGGCGGGTCCGTCGGTACGCGCCCCGTCGCGGTAGCGCGCCCAGTAGACCTCTCGACGGCGCGCGTCCGTCACCACGAGCACGTCACCGACGGTGTCCACACCGATCGCATCGAGGCTGCAGACGCCGTGGACCGGGATGCCCAGCGCGTGCCCGTAGGCGGCGGCGGTCGCCATCCCGACGCGCAGGCCGGTGAACGGTCCCGGGCCGCACCCGACGACCACCGCGTCCAATTCGTCGACACCGAGCCCCGCGTCGGCCAGCGCCTGCACCGCGTTCGGGGTGAGCTGCTCGGCGTGCGCCCGCGCGTCGACCGTCACGCGCTCGGCGAGCACCTCCACTCCGTCGAGACGGACCACGCCCGCCGTCACCGCAGGTGTCGCGGTGTCGATGGCCAGTACGTTCACGCCTTGCTCCACTCCCACACCGCGGTGCGGACCTCGGTGTCGCGGGCACGCTCGAGCCGCACGTCGAGGTGGCTGTCGGAGAGCCGTTCGGCCAGCCCCTCACCCCATTCGACGACCACGACGGCGTCGTCGAGATCGGTGTCCAGGTCCAGCGAGTCGAGTTCGGCGAGCAGGTCGACCGACGGGTGGTCGAGGAGGCGATACATGTCGACGTGGATCATGGCCGGCGCACCCGATCGGCGCGCCCGGTGTACGCGTGCCAGCACGAAGGTCGGTGAGATCACCGGGCCCTCCACCTCCATCGCCTGGGCAATACCCTTGGCCAACACCGTCTTTCCCGCGCCGAGCGGTCCTGAGAGGACAACGACGTCGCCCGCGTGCAGGTGTCTACCGAGTTCGACGCCGAGCGCGACGGTGTCCTCTGCGGTCGACAGTTCGGCCGTGCCCGAGCTGCGTTCACCCATTGTGGCGGACCTTCTCGCGCACCCGCCTCGTCAACGCGACGAGCTTGGACGGTGTCGCGCGTTCGACGAGTCGGACCAGTGCCTCGTTGATCGCCTCGGGTTGTTCGAGCTGAACGAGATGTCCAGCGCCCCCGACGATCACCACCTGCGCCTTCGGCAGAACCGCGGCCATGGCCTGCGAGTACTCCATCGGCGTCAGCAGGTCGCGGTCGCCGCACGCGATCAGGGTGGGCACCTTGGCCAGCGTGGTCAGGCCGTCGATCTCGTTGTGCACCTCGAGCGCGTGCAGGAATTCGACGAGCGTCGCGATCGGAGTATCGTGCATCATCCGTTCCGAGAACGCCACGACGCTCGGGCTGATCTTCTCGTCGCCGTAGGACGCGGCGCGCAGGATCGGCGCGATCACCGACTTCGCGGCGCCGCGGGTTCGGTGCACCATCTTGGGCGCGTACCGGACCGCGAATCGGGCCGCCTCCAGTGCCGGGTTTTTCAGGATCTCACCGAGCGGCGAGCGCGAAACCCCTTCGGCGGCAGAGGCGATGATCGCGGCGCCGACGATCCGCTTCGGATAGTGGTGCGGGAACTGGCGCGCGTGCGACAGTACGGTCATCCCGCCCATCGAGTGGCCGACCAGCACCACAGGGCCACGCGGAACCACGATCGCCAGCACAGCCTCGAGATCCTGCCCGAGCTGGGCCACCGTATAGGTCTCCGGCGGCGCCTCGTCGGACTGACCGTGTCCGCGCTGGTCGTAGAACACCATCCGGACCTGCGGTCCCCACTGCTCGGTGAGCCTGACGCGCTGAAAGTAGAAGGCGCCCATGCGCAGACAGAATCCGTGCGCGAACACCACCGTCAGCGGCGCGTCTTGCGGGCCGACCTCGCGGACCGCCAGCGACACGCCGTCGGGTGTGGTGACGACGGAGCTGCGGTCGGCGTCGAGGAGTTCGAAATCCTCGTCCTTGTAGTGGTCCACGGTGTCCAGTCGACGCCGCAGCGAGCGCGCCGCCGACATTCCCGCCGCGCTGCCGACCGTGGTCAGGCCGGCTGCGCCCGCGAGCCAGCGCCCGTTCGCGTTGCGGCGGCGGCGCGGAATCGGAATCTCGTTGTCCATCAGGGTGTCTTGTCCATCGATCCGGTGTAGGTCCGCACAAAGCGGCCACGCGGGCTGGTCACGACCTCGTAGTTGATGGTGCCGAGCAGGTCGGCCCACTCCTGGGTAGTCGGCTCACCGTGGGTGCCCGGCCCGAACAGGATCGCGTCGTCACCTTCTGCGGCACCGCCTTCCGGTCCGAGGTCCACGACGAACTGGTCCATGCAGATCCGGCCGACGTTGCGGCACCGCCTGCCGTTGATCATCACGTCGATGCGGTTGCTCAGCGGGCGGAACACCCCGTCGGCATACCCGACGGGCAAGAGCGCCACGGTGGTGTCACGATCGGCGACCCAGGTGTGCCCGTAGGACACGCCGTCACCCGCGCGCAGCGAACGGACCAGCGTCACAGGGCATTTCAAGGTCATGGCCGGACGAAGGCCCATGTCCCCGCGCTCGGGTATCGGGGTCTGGCCGTACACCGCGATACCGACGCGCACCAGGTCCATGCCCAGGTCTGGCCGTGTCATCGCGGCCGGGCTGTTGCTCAGGTGGGTGATCTCGAACTGCACGCCCTGTTCGGCCGCGTAGGTCCGCATCTCGGTGAGCCGCTGCGCCTGTATGCCGTTGAGCGGATCGTCGGGCCGGTCACCGTGCACGAGGTGCGACATCAGCCCCCGCACGCTGATCGCGTCGTCGGCCTGCGCCCGCGTGAGCGCGGCGACCATCGCCGGGTAGTCGGCACGACCGACGCCGTTGCGGCTCAGCCCGGTGTCGACCTTCACGGTGACCAAGGCGCCGCGCCCGGCCCGTGCGACGCCGTCGAGCAGTTCATCGAGCTGACGCACTGACGACACCGCGATCTGGACGTCGGCGGCCACGGCGGGCGCGAAGTCGGTGCCCGGCGGGTGCAGCCAGGCCAGCACCGGCGCTGTGATGCCGTCGCCGCGCAGCGCCAACGCCTCGGCGACGGTCGCCACTCCGAGTTCAGACGCTCCCGCGGCGAGCGCGACCCGGCTCACCTGCGTGGCGCCGTGTCCGTATCCGTCGGCCTTGACGACGACCATCACCTGCGCAGTGCCCGCGAGGTCGCGCAGCAGCCGCACATTGTGGGCGATCGCGTCGAGGTCGACCACCGCCTGGGGGGCCGCGGTCGCGGTCGGCGTCGTCAGCTCGGTCGTGTGCATCGTCGTTTCACCACGGCCGATTGTCCCAGACAGGCGAGCAGCGGCCCGACGCTAGTGCGCGAAGGGCTGCAACTGGTTGAAGTGGCCTCGGGGTTTGAGCTCGTCGAGGTGGGAGAGCACGGTGACCATGTCGTCGTGCAGCGCTCGGGCCAGGTCCGCGGAGAATCCCTCCCGCACCACGATGCGCAACATCGTGACGTCGGTGGCGCCCTCCGGCATGGTGTAGGCGGGTACCTGCCAGCCGAACGCGCGCAGGCCCTGCGAGATGTCGAACTCCGTGTAACCGAAATCGCCGGCGAGCTTGAAACTCACCACCGGGATCGCCGATCCGTCGGCGACGACCTCGAAGTGTTCACTTTCGCGCAGTTGGTCACCAAGCCACCGCGCGGTTTGCGAAAGCGACTGCATCACTTGTGAATAGCCCCCACGGCCGAGCCGCAGGAAGTTGTAGTACTGCCCGACGACCTGGTTGCCGGGCCGGGAGAAGTTCAACGTGAAGGTCGGCATGTCGCCGCCGAGATAGTTCACGTGAAAGACCAGGCCCTCGGGCAGGTACTCGGCACTGCGCCACACCACGAACCCGATCCCGGGATAGGTCAGGCCGTACTTGTGGCCGCTGACGTTGATCGACACCACACGCGGAAGCCGGAAGTCCCATTCCAGATCCGGATGCAGGAACGGCACCACGAAGCCGCCGCTGGCGGCGTCCACGTGGACCGGGATGTCCAGGCCGCCGTCCGCGGCGAGTTTGTCGAGCGCCGCGCAGATCTCACCGATGGGTTCCAGCTCCCCGGTGTAGGTGGTGCCGAGGATCGCCACCACACCGATGGTGTCCTCGTCGATGTTTTCGAGCACCTGTTCGGGTGTGATGACGTAGCGGTCCTCGGCCATCGGCAGGTATCGCGCCTCGACGTCGAAGTAGCGGCAGAACTTCTCCCAGACCACCTGGACATTGGCGCCCATCACCAGGTTCGGTGTGCGACCCTTCCACTTGTCGCCGACGCGGTCTCGCCACCGCCACTTCATCGCGAGCCCGGCCAGCATCACCGCCTCGCTGGAACCGATGGTCGAGACACCAATCGCACTCGACGGGTCGTCGTCGCGCAGCCCTTCGGCGTGGAACAGATCGGCCACCATGCACACGCACCGCTGCTCGATCGCGGCGGTCGCCGGGTACTCGTCCTTGTCGATCATGTTCTTGTCGAACGTCTCGGCCATCAGCCGTTCGGCCTGCGGGTCCATCCACGTCGTGACGAACGTGGCCAGGTTCAGCCGGGAACTGCCGTCGAGCATCAGTTCGTCGTGGATGAACCGGTACGCGGCATCGGGATCCATCGCATCGTCGGGCAACCGCAGCGACGGCACCGGCGCCATCGCCAGCCGTCCGGTATAGGCGGGGGCAACCTGCGGCGCGTGAGGACGCGTGGGCGACATGGGATTTCCTCTCGTTACAAACTGGCTTACAGACTGGCTAGGGCGGTTCGGATGTGAGCGAGGATGCGCGACGCCGAAGTCGGGGCGGGATGCGGCCCTGGATCGGAAGCAGCGAGGTTCGCGGCGCGGGCGTGGACGAACGCGGCGGCGGCGGCCGCCTCGCCGGCGGGTAAGCCCGCGGCAAGCAACGCGCCGATGACGCCGGTCAGCACATCGCCGGAACCCGCTGTGGCCGCCCACGATTGGCCTGCGGGGTTGAGGTATACCGGGCCGCCCGGTTCGGCGATGACTGTCACGTTGCCCTTCAGCAACACGGTGACGCCCAACCGGTCGGCCAGCCTGCGGGTGGCACCGACCCGATCGTCGCCGGGCGCCGAACCGGCCAGGCGCGCGAACTCGCCCGCGTGCGGCGTCAACACCGTCGCCGCCTCGCGACCGTCGACGAGATCGGGATGGGCGGCAAGAATCGTCAGCCCGTCGGCGTCGACGACGACCGGCAGCCCGCTGTCCAGCGCGAACCACAGGGCAGCCGCGCCGGTGTCGTCGGTACCCAGGCCGGGTCCCACGGCCCAGGCCTGCACCCGCCCAGACGCGCTGGCGTTCGGTGCGGCGATCACCTCCGGCCACTGCGAGAGAACCTGCCGCCCGGCGGATCCGGCGTACCGGACCATGCCCGAGGTCGCCGCGACGGCCGCACCTGTGCACAGCACCGCGGCGCCGGGGTAGGTGGTCGAGCCGGCGAGGATGCCGGTGACCCCCTGGGTGTATTTGTCGTCGGTCGGACCGGGCACCGGCCAGCGAGCGGCTACATCGGCGGCGTCGAACGACATCATGTCGGACGCCGGCAACTGCAGACCGATGTCGATCAACTCGACATGACCGCATTCCCCCAGTGCGTGAACGGGTTTGAGACCGCCGAATGTCACGGTCAACGCGGCCCGCACATGGGGTCCGTCGGTGGCCCCGGTATGCACGTCCATGCCGCTGGGGATGTCGACGGCCACCACCGGAACGCCCGCTTCGTCGACGGCGGCGAACACCTCGGCGGCGTTCGGCCGCAGCGACCCGGACCCGGAGATCCCCACCACGCCGTCGATCACCAGAGCGGTGTCCGCCGGAATCGATCCGACGACACGCCCACCGGCGGCGCTGAACGCCGCCAGTGCCTTGCGGTGGGTGCGGTCCGGATTGAGCAGCATGGCGGCGGAACCGGCGCCGCGCCTGCGGAGGAATGTCGCCGCCCACAGCGCATCGCCGCCGTTGTCGCCCGAACCGACCACGGCACAGATGCGTCGCCCGGAGATTCCGCCGGTGCGTAGCACCAGTTCGCGCGCGATCGCGACGGCAAGGCCGTTGGCGGCGCGGCGCATCAGGGCACCGTCGGGCAGGGACGCCAATAGCGGCGCTTCAGCCTCGCGAATCTGGTCCGCGGTGTAGTAGTGCCGCATCGCTGCTCACGTTAGTGGCAAACAGTGCCGAGAGGCTCAGTTTCGACCGTCTGCGTCGGCCCAGAAATCGACTGCCCGTTCGGCGATCTCGACCGCGTACTCACTGTTGATCGCATGCGAGGCACCGGGCCACACTTCGACCCGGCCCCGCGGAAGCAGGCGTCGCGCCCGCTGCGCCGCCCGGTCGGCGTCGTGCATCACGCTGCGCCCCCCGAGCAGGGCCAGCACCGGTATATCCAGTTCGCGCAGCTGTTCGTCGGTGATCATCTTCGGCATCGCCTTGCGCACGGTGTAATCGGTTGAGCCGGAGGAGATCAGTGCCGCTTCGGTTGCCGCCTCGTCGATGTCGGCGCCGCCGGAGATCCAGCGGAGCACGCGCCTGCGCAATTTCTCGGGCACGCCGGGGAGGAACAACGCTGGCGAGGCCAGTACAGCCTTGAATGCGACCGGGGCGAAGGTGAACACGGGATCGAGTAGCACCAGCGAGGCGGCTCGGCCGGAGCGGCGGGCGGCGTAGTTGGCCGCCGTCCATCCACCGATCGACACTCCCATCAGATGCACTAGGTCCAGCCCGGCGCCCGCGAACACCTCGTCGAGCCATTGCGCCTCGTCGTCGGGTCCGGTGATCGGCTTCTCCTGTACCGACAGCCCCGCCTCCCCGAGCAGATCGATCCCGATCACCGGCCGATGCCGTTGCAGCAGGGGGATGTTGCCCCGCCACATCGGGACCGAAGCGTTGCGACCGGGGAGCAGTACGACGGGCGTCAGATCGGGCGGCCCGGCGAACCGGTACACCCGCACGAACCCGAATGACGTTGCCACATCGTGCATTTCGGCAGGCTCGGGCAGCTCTGCCATCGCGGTTTGGTAGACCTCGAGGAAGTGGCGGCGAGCCCGATCGCCCTTGAAGTCCCCGACCCGGCCCGCCACTACTCGACGGTGACGGACTTGGCCAGGTTACGGGGCTTGTCGACGTCATAGCCGCGCGCCTGCGCCACCCCCGCGGCGAACACCTGCAGCGGGATCGTCGACAGCAGCGGCTGGAGAAGTGTTGACACCGCCGGGATCTCGATCAGGTGATCGGCATAGGGACGGACCGTGTCGTCGCCCTCTTCGGCGATCACGATGGTGATCGCGCCGCGCGCCTGGATCTCGCGGATGTTCGACAGCAGCTTGGCGTGCAACATCGGCGCGTTCTTCAGTGACGGCATCACGACGATGACCGGGAGGTCGTCCTCGATCAGCGCGATCGGACCGTGTTTGAGCTCACCCGCCGCGAAGCCCTCGGCGTGCATGTACGCCAGCTCCTTGAGCTTGAGCGCACCTTCGAGCGCGACCGGGTAACCGACGTGCCTGCCGAGAAACAGCACCGTCTGCGACTGGGCGAAGCGGTGGGCCAACGCCCTGACCGGTTCGACGATCTCCAGGACCCGGGCGACCAGCTCGGGCATGGCCTCCAGCTCGCGGTATTCGCGCTCCACCTCGTCGGGGTACTTCGTGCCGCGCGCCTGCGCGAGCGCAAGTCCGACAAGGTAATTGGCCGCGATCTGCGCGAGGAACGTCTTTGTGGACGCCACCCCGATCTCGGGTCCGGCACGGGTGTAGAGCACCGCATCGCATTCGCGCGGGATCTGGCTGCCGTTGGTGTTGCAGATCGCCAGCACCTTGGCCTTCTGCTCCTTGGCGTGCCGCACGGCCTCCAGGGTGTCGGCGGTCTCGCCGGACTGCGAGATCGCCACCACCAGGGTATGGCTGTCCAGAACCGGGTCGCGGTAACGGAATTCGCTGGCGAGCTCGGCCTCGACGGGCAACCTCGTCCAGTGCTCGATCGCGTACTTGGCCAGCAGCCCGGAGTGGTAGGCGGTGCCGCATGCCACCACGAAGACCTTGTCGACCTCACGCAGTTCCTGATCGGACAACCGCTGCTCGTCCAGGACGATGCGGTTGTCGACGAAGTGGCCCAGCAGCGTGTCGGAAACCGCGGCAGGCTGCTCGGCGATCTCTTTGAGCATGAAGTACTCGTAGCCGCCCTTTTCGGCGGCCGACATGTCCCAGTCGATATGGAACGACCGCGCGTTCGCGCCGTCGTCCACACCGTCGAAGTCGGTGATGCGGTATCCGTCGGCGGTCACGACCACCGCCTGATCCTGGCCAAGCTCCACCGCGTCGCGGGTGTGCTCGATGAACGCGGCCACATCCGAGCCGACGAACATCTCGCCGTCACCGACGCCGACCACCAGGGGCGTGGAGCGGCGCGCCGCCACGATCGTGCCCGGATCGTCGGCGTTGGCGAATACCAGCGTGAAGTGCCCTTCGAGGCGCCGCAGCACGGCGAGCACGGACGCCGGGAAATCTCCGGCGGTGGGGCCGTGGTGGAACTGCCAGGAGACCAGGTGCACCGCAACCTCGGTGTCGGTGTCGCTGGCGAACTCCACCCCGGTCTTCTCGAGCTCGGCCCGCAAGGCGGCGTAATTCTCGATGATCCCGTTGTGGACGACGGCGATCTTGCCCGAGGCGTCGCGGTGCGGGTGGGCGTTGCGGTCGGTGGGCCTGCCGTGGGTGGCCCACCGGGTGTGCCCCAGGCCGGTATTGCCCCCGAGGCTGGACGCGTCGGTGTCGGCCAGCGCGGCTTCGAGGTTGGCCAGTCGCCCGGCCCGGCGGCGGACCGTGAGCCCGCCGTGTCCGTCGAGCAGAGCCACACCCGACGAGTCGTAGCCTCGGTACTCCATCCGGCGCAGTGCGTCGACGACGATCTCGCAGGCAGGGCGCTGCCCGACGTAGCCGACGATTCCGCACATAGCCATTCAGGGTAGTGCAAGAGCGGCTCAGAACCCCGTCGGCTACGGTCGTCTGGTGGCCAGCACGAAGAAGCTCTTCAAGGCCCTGACCCGCCGCGGTCCGCACCGCGTTCTGCGAGGTGACCTGGCGTTTGCCGGACTTCCCGGTGTCGTGTTCACCCCGGATTCCGGTTTCAGCCTGCCCGGCGTGGCGTTCGGTCACGATTGGCTTGCCGCAGCCGACCGCTATTCCGGCACGCTGGAGCATCTGGCGTCCTGGGGCATCGTCGCGGCGGCGCCGGCGACCGAGACGGGATTGGCGCCGTCGGCGCTGAACTTCGCCTATGACCTGGGCACGACGCTCGACATCATCACCGGGGTCCGGCTGGGACCGGGAGAGATCAGCGTGCATCCCAACAAGCTCGGCGTCGTCGGGCACGGGTTCGGCGGGTCCGCAGCCGTGTTCACCGCGGCGGGGATGCCGGTCAAGCCGAAAGCCGTCGTTGCGATTTTCCCCACAGTCACGTCACCACCCGCCGAGGAGCCCGCGGCGGCGCTGCAGGTCCCCGGCCTGGTGCTCAGCGGTCCGGGTGACCCGATGACGCTGCGCTCCAATGCGGTCGAGCTGGCCCGGACGTGGAACAAAGCCACGCTGCGCACGGTCAACGGGGCCAAGCCGGGCGGGCTGATCGAGGGTCGTCGGTTGGCCCGCGCCGTCGGCCTGCCAGGAGCCGACCGCAGCACCCAGAAGGTGGTGCGGGCGCTGATCACCGGCTACCTGCTGCACACCCTGACCGGCGACAAGACCTACCGCGACTTCGCCGATCCCGACATCGCCCTGCCGAAGGCCCCGAACGTCGACCCGTTCGCCGAAGACCCGGTGGACCTGGAGAACAAGGTCGTCGCGCTGCTGAAGCCGTGAGGGTGACCAACCAACCGGTTGGGTGTATAACTCGATGATGCGCACCGGGATCTTCCTCAACTACACCGACGGGTTTCTCCAGGCCGTCGATCAGGTCGTCGAGCTCGAGAAGGTCGGCGTCGATCTCGCCTTGGTGCCCGAGGCGTACTCCTACGACGCGATCAGCCAGCTCGGTTTCCTGGCGGCCAGGACGACGCGCATGGAACTCGGGACGGGCGTGGTGCCGATCTACATCCGCACGCCGACGTTGTTGGGGATGACGGCCGCGGGTCTCGACTATGTCTCCGGCGGCCGTTTCCGGCTCGGCATCGGTACGTCCGGCCCGCAGGTGATGGAGGGCTTTCACGGCGTGGCGTTCGACGCGCCGCTGGGGCGCACCCGCGAAGTGGTCGAGATCTGCAGGCAGGTGTGGCGTCGCGAGCGCGTGCAGTTCGACGGAAAGCACTATCAGATTCCGCTGCCCAGCGAGGGACCGGGGGCCCGGGGCACCGGCGTGGGCAAGCCGTTGCAGTTGATCAATCACCCTGTACGCGAACGTATTCCGATCACAATCGCCGCTCTGGGGCCGAAGAACGTCGAACTCACCGCGGAGATCGCCGAGGGATGGCAGCCGGTGTTCTTCTTCCCTGAACAGGCCGACGCCGTGTGGGGTGAGGCGCTGCGCGCCGGGTTCGCCAAACGTGACCCCTCGTTGGGCCCACTCGACGTCATGGTCAGCGCTCCCCTGGCCATCGGCGAGGACGTCGATGACCGGCTGTCCTGGGTGAAGCCGCAGTTGGCGTTGTACATCGGCGGTATGGGCGCGCGCGGCCGCAACTTCTACCACAACCTGGCCACCCGCTACGGGTACGGCGAGGTCGCCAACACCATCCAGGACCTCTACCTAGCGGGCAAGAAGACCGAGGCGATCGCGGCGGTGCCGGACGAACTGGTGCGCAGCGTGTCGCTGGTCGGACCACGTGGGTACGTCAAGGAGCGACTGGCTGCATTCGCCGAAGCCGGTGCGACGACGCTTCTGCTGCAGCCGCTTTCCATCGACCGCAGTGAAATCGTCGGATTCGTCGAGGAACTGCACGGCTTGCTGCCTTAGCCGATTACGCCGATCGCCGATGCCCCTGTACAGTGGGCACAGCGGCATCTTCTGTTCTGCCTTTTGCCGCATCGCCGAAGGCGATAATCGACCCCGTTCGATCGTCACACCGAGCGCCGCGGATCATCCGCGCCGGGCAGGACGACCACACTGAACTTTCGGAGTTTCCACTTGTCTGTGCAAATCCCCAGTGGCACAACCGTGCCCACTTTCGCCGACCTCGGCCTGCCGAAGGCCGTCGTCGACACTCTCGCCGCCGACGGCGTCGAGTCACCCTTCCCGATCCAGGCGGCGACGCTGCCCGACTCACTGGCCGGTCGCGATGTCCTCGGCCGCGGCCGCACCGGATCCGGGAAGACCTACGCCTTCCTGCTGCCTGTGGTGACCAGACTCACTGCGAGCCCGGCCAAACGCGTGCCCGGCCGCCCGCGTGCCCTCATCCTCGCGCCGACGCGCGAACTGGCCGCCCAGATCAGCGCGTCGCTGGCACCGCTGGCGGCGGCCACCAACCTGCGCTCGGTGACGATCATCGGTGGTGTGGGTCCCAACCCGCAGATCCATGCGCTGCGTCAAGGCGTCGACATTGTCATCGCCTGCCCGGGCAGGCTCGAAGATCATGTCAAATCGCGCCATGCCGACCTGTCGGGCGTCGAGATCACCGTGCTGGACGAGGCCGACCATATGGCCGACCTCGGCTTCCTTCCCCCGGTGAAACGCCTGCTGGACAAGACTCCTCGCAACGGGCAGCGCATGCTGTTCTCGGCCACCCTCGACGGCGGCGTCGACGTGCTGGTGAAGCGGTACCTGACCGATCCCGTTGTGCACAGTGTCGATTCGGAGCAGTCGCCGGTAACCGCGATGGAACACCATGTGCTGCACGTCGATAAGGCCGCCCGCCTCGGTGTGTTGGCCGACCTGGCCGCATCGCCCGGCCGGACCATCGTGTTCGCGCGCACCAAGCACGGCGCGAAGAACCTTGCCCGACAGCTTAACTCGCGCGGTGTGTCGGCAGTGGAGTTGCACGGCAACCTGTCTCAGAATGCGCGCACCCGCAATCTCGCCGCGTTCTCCGACGGCTCGGCAACCGTGATGGTCGCTACCGACATCGCGGCGCGCGGGATCCACGTCGACGACGTGAGCCTTGTCGTGCACGCCGACCCGCCCGTCGAGCACAAGGCGTACCTGCACCGGTCGGGCCGCACGGCGCGCGCGGGGGCCGACGGCACCGTGGTGACGTTGATGCTCGACGAGCAGGTGTCCGACGTGCGACAGCTGACCCGCAAGGCCGGCGTGAAGCCGACGATCACCCGCTTCAGCGGCTCGTCGCATCCGGTCCTGAGCGAAATCGCCCCAGGCGAGCGGACATTCGGTGATCCGATCGTCGCCGGCAGGCCCGAACCCACGCGGCCGCACCAGCCGTCGTCGGCCAGGGGCCACCAGCAACGGCGTCGGCGCCCCACGCGGTCGCGGCGTCCGGCACGCGCCTAGCGCGGCGAATTCCTGGCCGCGATCTCGGCCAGTAACGAGACCACCACACCGAACGCGAAGTACAGCGGCACCAGCCACGGCGCGACGCCGAACAGACCGTCACAGGCGTCGTGATACGCGAACAGGCCCGCTTTGGCGATCACGATCTCGACCACGGGGCCGATGACCGCGGCCAGTAAGCCGCCGACGATCGAGGGACGGTCGCCCAGCGCACACCAGGTGATGGTCGCGAGCGTGACGATCAGCGCGGCCGCCGGAACGACGGGCGCGGTGTGGATCAGTGCGGTCATAACGTAGATGCCGAGCACCGCGGCTACACCCGCGAGACCTTGACGCGCCGTGACGTCGGCGCGCGGCGACGTTAGGCGCAGCCGAAGTTCGGCCAGCGACACCGTTGCCAGCGCGACGAGCACCGGAAACCAGATCGGGCTGCTCCACACGAACGGCACCGCATCGGTGAAGTACTCGGTGGTGCCGGTGACGACATGGCTGTGGTCGCCGACGAGCGACGCCCCCGCGCCCAGGATGAGGAAGAACAGAAGCTCCCGCGGCCGCAACTTCACCAGGGGGACGCTACCGGGAAGACCTCGCAAAGATCCAAAATTGCAAACTCAGCAGACTTCTACCAGTGGTCAGCCCTGAATTCCGTTGCGCCAACGCCGGATTGTCATCATTTTGGTTACCCAACCGTGACCACAGATCCAGTTATCTTCATGCAGCCTTGGGTATCCGGGGTTCACTCCTGAAAGGGGGTGCAGCAATGGGCAGGATCACCTATCCGCCGCATGCCAAATCCGCGCGTGGTGTGCAATTTCCCGCGACTTGCCGGAATTTCAACCGTCGCATGGGCGACCGCGAGACCGTCCACTTCTGGTGTGATCACTGCGGTACGAACCACAGCAACCGGTTGATCGCCGCCGAGTGTGTCCGGCTGCTGGTCAACGGCCCCGATCCTGGGTTCGGTTCTTAGCCGTCGCTCATTCGCCGACCTGCGGTAGCTCATCGGCGGCGATCTCGCACGGGGTGCCGGCGCCCGGCGGTTTCGGCGGCGCCGCCAACGGCTCGGGCGGCACCGCCGGTGGTTCTTCAGTCACGGTCGGCGGTTCTGGAGGCACCGTCGCGGCCGGCTCTGCGGGAGGTTCGGTTTCGGAATCCGGTGGCGGCGCGGGTTGACACATCGGCTCGGCGGCCGCGGGATCGGTGACCTCGCTGGGCGCGGCCGCGTCGTCATCGCTGTCCTCGCCAGCCTCGCTCGCCTCTGACGCCTCGTCAGTCTCTGTCGTTTCACTGTCGTCGATTTCGCCGAGATCCGATTCTGGCAGGCCGTCCAGTTCCCCGTCGTCGATGGCGGCATCGAGTGCACCGTCGCCCAGCAATCCGCCGAGCATGTCCCCCAATTGCTGACCGAAACTCGTTAGGCCGCCTCCGAAGTCGGGCATTCCTCCGCCGAGCGAGGGCACCGGCGAAGCGGCCGCCGGCTGCGTGACCGGAGGTTCGGTCGGGACCGGCGGGGCGGGCGGCGCGGGCGGCGCGGGCGCAAGTGGTGGGCTCGCAACGGATGCGCCCCATCCGGCCGGCACGACGGGAGCCGGTGGAGTCGGGTTTGCCGCAACCACCGCCCCCGGGGTTGCGGGGACACTTCGCGCCGCGGTTTCGCCGACACCCGCCGCCGGGGCCTCGCCGACCCCCGCCGCCGACGGCGTCCACACCGGTCCGAGGTCGCCGGGAATCTCGAACCTCGCGCCCGCCTCGGATGCGAGTGCCGCCGCCACGGCCTCGTAAGCCGCGTTGATCGCGTCGGTGGCCGCCCGCATTGCCGCGAGCCACTCGCCGCCGATCACCGTGTCCACGAACGGCTTCACCTCCTGGTCCACCAACTCACTGGCGACCGCCCGATCGCCGGCGCCCGTGGTGACGGTGTGCGCTGCCGCCAACCAGTCCGCGCGTCTGGCGCGCACGCCGTCGCCGATGGCCAGCACCTTCGACACTTTGTCGTCCACCGCCCGCCACAGCCGCTCACGCAGATCGGCCAGTGCGACTGCCGCGGTGCGGACGGCCGTCGCAGCGACCGTCGCCGCTTCGGCATGGCTGCGCAGGAACTCTCGCGAGGCGTTCGCGCCCAGACCCTGCCACGCGTTCGTCAGCGCGGCCACCTGAGCTTCTTGGCGGGCGAGCGTATCCTCGGCCGCCGCCGCGGCGGCTTGCAGTGCGGCACAGTCCGCTTCAAGAGCGCTCAGATCCATACCGTTCTCGGCGGCATACCAATCGTGTAGCTGCCCGGGATGCGTCGTCAGGTCTGGATGTCGGTAGCCCAGGCTCTGGCATGCCAGGACGTACTGCGTGACATCGCCGACGCCGGGTGTGCCATCGGCCAATCGCGCTGCAGCGTCGAAGGTTTCGCCCATGTCAGCGCAACCGGTCGGCAGCGCGCGCGTCGGCTTCGGTGTACCGGTCGAGGCAGGTGCGAAGCGCGACGGCGATCTCGGCCGACGCACGTGACCATCGCCGCAACTGATTCACCACGTCGTTTACCGCCGACCGCACCGCGTCACCACCCGCGGCATACGATCGGCCTGCACCCGCCCCGTCGAACGCCAGGCCGCTCAGATGTGTTCGCACGGCGGCGTCGAGGGCGTCGGCCGCGCCCTGGTACTGCCGTGCGACGCTCAATAAGGTGGCGGCATCGACGCGAGCCGCGTCCGTTCCTCCCATGTATGGGTTGGACGCGCGGCGACCGCGACCGGTTCCACTCTCAGCGTTGCGCGCTGACCTGCTCGGCCACCCGCACGGCCAACTGCCGGGCGGTGTCTTCGTCGGCCGCTTCCACCATCACCCGCACGACTTGCTCGGTTCCCGACGGGCGCAGCAGGATTCGACCCGTGTCGCCGAGTTCGGCTTCCACCTCGGCAACGGCGGTGCGGACCGACGGCGCGTCGGCGACGGTCGCCTTGTCCGCGACCGCGACGTTGATCAGAACCTGAGGCAGCGTGCGCATCGGCTCGGCGAGCGCGGCGAGCGGGGTGCGCGTCTGCGCCATCCGCGACATCAACCGCAACCCGGTGACGATGCCGTCGCCGGTCGTGCCCCACGCCGGCATCACGATGTGGCCCGACTGTTCACCGCCGAGCGAATATCCGCCGGCGCGCAGTTCCTCGAGGACATAACGGTCCCCCACGCTCGTCGTGCGGACCTCGACCCCGGCCGCGCGCATCGCCAGGTGCAGGCCGAGGTTGCTCATCACCGTCGCCACTAAGGTGTTCGACGCCAGCTCTCCACTCTCCTGCAGAGCGAGGGCGAGGATGACCATGATCGCGTCGCCGTCGATCACGCGCCCGTGCGCGTCGACGGCGAGGCACCGGTCAGCGTCGCCGTCGTGTGCGAGGCCCAGGTCGGCTCCATACGACACCACGGCGGATCGCAGGATCTCCATATGCGTCGAGCCGCAGCGCTCGTTGATGTTCAGCCCGTCGGGGTCGGCATTGATCGTGATGACGTTGGCGCCCGCGGCGCGGTAGGCCTGCGGTGCGGCGGCCGAGGCGGCACCGTTGGCGCAGTCGACGACGACGGTGAGCTGGTCCAACCTGGTCGTGACGGCCTTGCTGACATGCCGCAGATACCGGTCGAGGGCGTCCGCGGCGTCCACCACCCGACCGATCCGGGCGCCCGTGGGCCGGTCTCCGGGCCCCTGGTGCACCAGTTCCTCGATCCGGTCCTCGGTGGCGTCGTCGAGCTTGTGGCCGCCGGGGCCGAAGATCTTGATGCCGTTGTCGGGCATCGGGTTGTGCGAGGCGCTGATCATGGCGCCGAAGTCCGCGTCGTAAGCGCTGGTCAGATAGGCCACGGCCGGGGTCGGCAGTACGCCGACGCGCAGCGCGTCGACGCCTTCGCTGGTCAGTCCCGCGATGACGGCCGCCTCGAGCATTTCACCGCTGGCCCGCGGATCGCGGCCGACAACGGCCACCCGCCTGGCGTGCCCACCGGCGGTGGCCAACCGTCGCGCCGCCGCCGAACCGAGGGCCAGAGCCAGTTCGGCGGTCAGATCCCGGTTGGCGACGCCGCGCACTCCGTCGGTGCCGAACAGTCGAGCCATGCCGACAAACTTCTCATAAATGGCCGCTTCAGGGCCAACCGCGCGTGTCGTGGGTCGTGCCGTCGCCCAATCGGTACCCAGACGCGACTCACCGCCCGCATCCGGTCGGATGCGGGCGGTGAGGGTGCGGTCTTAGCTGCCGTTGTTCTCAACGGTCGGGGCCGTCGGCGAGGTCGTGGGCGCCTCGGACGTCGGCGTTGGTTCCTGCTGCTCGGCCTGGCCCGGCGCGTTCTCCGAGTGGCCGGGGCCGTTCTGCTGGATCGTGACGGTGCCGAGGTTGTTCGTACACACCGTCTTCTCGGTGCCCTCGGTGTCGGTGGCCTGCGCCAACGCGTTGACCGAGTTCACGTCGGTGTGGCACACGTCGGCGGCGATCTGCGCCGCGGCGGTCAGGTCGACGTCGTGCAAAACGCCGGCGTTACCGATCGAAACGTTGACGCGGTTGTCCGCAGGCGTGTCCGGCTGCGCCATGGCCATACCCAGGCCGGCGGTGAAGAGCAGCGATCCGCCCATCACAGCGCCCGCGGTCAGTGTCTTCGCGTTCTTCATCAATTGCTCCTTCTCAGTCAGGAGACGACGGTCCGATCCCCCAACGAGGTGACTGGCTCGTACCGGTGGCAGTTGCGGTCTGCCGCGCGTGCAGCGCCGCCGCCTCCAGTCCCGGTGGGTTCACGACTGGCCGTTCAACGAAACCGGATCGCCGCGATTGTGAGATAGACCGCAGCGTGTTGAATACAAAAACCGCCGGTGTGCGGTGCACATCCGGCGGTTTCTGCGAATCGATCAGCGCTTGCTGTACTGAGGCGCCTTGCGGGCCTTCTTCAGGCCGTACTTCTTGCGCTCGATGGCGCGCGGGTCGCGGGTCAGGAAGCCGGCCTTCTTCAGTGCCGGCCGGTCCTCAGGCTGCACCAGAATCAGGGCCCTGGCGATCGCCAGACGCAACGCGCCTGCCTGACCGGAGGGGCCGCCACCGTCGAGGTGGGCGTAGATGTCGAAGCTCTCCAGCCGGTCGACGGTGACCAGCGGAGCCTTGATGAGCTGCTGGTGGACCTTGTTCGGGAAATAGTCCTCGAGGCTGCGGCCGTCGAGGTTGAACTGGCCCGTTCCCGGAACCAGGCGAACCCGGACGACGGCCTCTTTGCGGCGGCCGACGGTCTGGATCGGACGGTCGATGAAGACCGGCTCGCGGGGCGTGGCCTCGGCGGCCGCCTCGGTCACGGCATCAGTGTTGGCTTCGGTGTTGTCAACGGTCGTCTCAACTGGCTCAGTCACTGCGCCACCTGCTTGATCTCGTACGGAATCGGCTGCTGGGCGGTGTGCGGATGCTCCGGCCCGACATAGACGCGCAGCTTCTTCTTCACCTGACGGCCCAGCTTGGTGTGGGGAATCATGCCGAGAATCGCCCGCTCGACGACGCGGTCGGCGTGCTTCTCCATCTCCTCACCGAGCGAGCGCTTGCGCAGACCGCCGGGGTAACCCGAGTGGCGGTAGAAAAACGTGCGGTCCGCCTTGTTACCGGCGATGGCGATCTTCTCGGCGTTGATGATGATGACGAAATCGCCACCATCGACGTTCGGCGTGTATGTCGGCTTGTGCTTGCCGCGCAGCAGATTGGCTGCTGCAACGGCGAGCCGGCCGAGCACCACGTCGGTGGCGTCGATGACGTACCACGAACGTGTGGTGTCACCCGCCTTCGGCGTGTACGTAGGCACAGCGCTACCTCTCCTCTATCGGGTTTCCTGTCCCGGTGGCCCGGGGGCCGGTCAGGCGCATCCGGCGGGGTTGATCTCGGCGACCGACGTTGACCCGAGGACCCGTGCTTACCGCACGCCAACGAGGCAGCTTACCCGGGCGCGTCGCCGCAGGTCAAAACGGTGCATCGGCTCAAACCCGAGGGTAAAAGCCAAAGCCGTCCAGAAACGTGTCGAAACATAGGGAAACCCCTGATTCATTTTCGTTTCCTGGCCCTTAGCGTCGTCGCGGGGGTTACAGCAAACCGGCTGTCTCACATCCGGAAACACAAGATCTCAATGGAGTGAAAATGATTCGTGGCTTGATCGTTGCCGCATTCGTCGTCGCGGCAACCGCCACTGGCGCTGCCACCGCGTCTGCGGACACCTACTACAAGAACTGCTCCGCTGCGCGCGAGGCCGGCGTGACACCGATCCTGCAGGGTCAAGACGGCTACGCCGAGCACTTGGACCGCGACGGCGACGGCATCGCCTGCGAGTAGTCGACGGTGTTGCGCCACCGTGGCCGCTCTCCTCGACCACGGTGGCGCTTACCGTGCGGTCCCCTGGCTCCCCTCCAGCCGGACCGCACAAGTCTCTTTTAGTCAGGCGCCCCACGCTCCTGCGGCACTGCGGTCGGTGGCGGCAACGTCGTCGGCGCCGTCGCGAACCGCGTTGCCGAGGCTGAACAGAATCTCGTTCAGCGCGCCTGCCGCTTGTTCCCACCGGGCCTGTTCGAGCCGGTATGCCTCGGCCGCCTGGCGGGTCCACACCTGCTGAAGCGGCGCGATCTGCGCACGCAGCTCCTCGAGGGCGCCGTTCAGCCGGGCAGAGGTGGCGTGGATCTCCTGCCTGACGGTGTATTCGATCTCGTCGAAGTTGTACGACAACACGTGGTCCATCACGGCTCCTCTACAGGTTGTTGGCCACCGCGTCGATGCGGTGCGAATGGCTCTCGTTGGCTTCCCGAAGAGTCTGCTGGTTGAGCCGGATGGTCTCGGCGATCCTCTGTAGCGAGGCATGCAGCTTCAGCGACTCGGCATTCCATCGGTCGACGACGTCGCGGAAGCGGGCGGCCGCAACGCCGCCCCAGACCGACGGTGGCACGGCGGTCATCCGACCGATGAACGACTGCAGCATCGCGCGGATCTCCTCGTTGCGCGCGTCGGTCTGGCCGGCGACCGCGGCCATCAGATCGAAATCGGTGGTGAGCGAACCGCCTTGCGGTGTCGTCATCGGAATCCTCTCGTTGCTCGCTTCGGTTCTGACTGGTACGACGCACCGGGTGTCGGTCCGGTTCCACTGGATTCAAGAAATCGCGTGGGCGGATCTGATCGCCCGATCGCAGACCTCGCGGACCGTGGACTCGCGACCCGGTGCGCTCTGGCAGCCGATGGCGATGCGGACACCGTCATCGACCAGAACGGTCCATGCGACGTGATGGTCCGGGCGCAGTTCCCGGTAGGTGACGCCTGCTCGTCCGGCCGGCGTGCCGGCTGCGTTGAAGTCGACGAAGACGTCGTCGGGCTCACCTGCCAGGGCGCTTCGCAACGCGGCCGCAGTCTGCGCGAGGTCCGCTTGCGGCGCGCCCACGGACTGGGTGAGGTGAAGCGCGACGTCGGCGTCTGACGGCGAGGTGATCTGCGCGCGAGCCGAGCCCGGGCCGGATGTGATGTGCTGCACCGACCACGCGGCGGGCACCGTCACCTGCACTCGCCCCTCCATCAACAGGGTTGACGCGAAGTTCGGTTCCCGGTCGCCGTCACCACGCAGGGCGAACCCGCCACATATCGCTATCGTCGAGGCGACGACGATGGTCAGCACCGCCGCTCGTCGTGGCTGGTACGGATCGCTGCCGGCGCTGACGGCATCGGGAGCGGGAGGTTCGGCTTCTGGTCGACGAACTGTGTCTTCGTGGGCGAAGCGAACCTCGATACCGTTGCCGCGCAACCGTTCAGCGATCACGTTGGTCAGCGGTTCGAGGCCGGCCGGGGCGTCGATCAGCGCCGGCCCAGCGCACCCGACCGCTGCGACCAACCTGTTCGCCACTTCGTCGTCGACATTGGCGATGACGACGGCGGTGGCGGCGGGACGGGTGACAACCACCAACTCCGCGGCGATCTCGACGACGGTTGCGCCTATCTGCCGCTGGAGCACCGCGGTGCGCCGGATCACCTCGACGCTGGTCGCCGTCGTCGCTTCGCGTACGCGATCGATGCGTGCACTCGGCCACCACGTCGGGCAGACGAGGACGACATGGTCGGCGCCGCCCACCGCGGCTGCCATCAGCTGGGACCAGAGTTCGGGCGCGGGCACCGCCTCGTCGCCGACCAGTGCGAGATCGTCGTCGATGGCCTCCAACGCCGACGAGACCAGTTCCGAATCAAGCGGATTAGCTCCGCGTATCGAAGCCGGTCCGACCTCGACGACGGTGCGGCTCATGGCGGTTCCGCCCAGCCGACCTGGATCAGGCGTTCACCTTCGCCGCGCGTGATCAGCGTGGCGCGCCCCGGCGGCAGCGATGAGGGGCGGACCGAGCCCATCAGCACACCGTCGTCCGCGCTTGCGCTCATCATGACGCCCAGGCACCCGATCTCCCGCATCCTGGCGAGAAGTGGGTCGAACATCGCCCGCGCGGCACCTCCCGATCGGCGAGCGACGATGACATGCAGACCGAGGTCGGCGGCGTGCGGCAGGAAGTCGGCAAGCGGGGTCAGCGGATTGCCCGTCGATCCGGCCACCAGGTCGTAATCGTCGACGACGAGGAAGATTTCAGGGCCCGACCACCACGATCGGTCGCGCAACTGCTGTTGTGTCACGTCTTCGCCGGGCATGCGCGCCTCGAGCATCCCGAGGAGCTTGGGAATCCTCGCCGCCAAAGCCACCGGTGATGCGGCGTACCCGGCGAGGTGCTCGGTTTCCACGACGCCGAGCAGAGAGCGACGGAAATCTACGATCTCGAGGCGCACCTGGTCGACGCGGTGAGTCCGGACGATCTCGTGACACACCACGCGCAGCAGAGATGTCTTGCCACAGCCGCCCTCCCCGAGGACCAGCATGTTCATCTGCTTGGCGAAATCGACACTCACAGGGGACAACTCGTGCTCGTCGAGGCCGAGCACCATCGTCTCGGCCGGTTGCACCCCGCGCGCGACCAGTTCGGGATGTCGCACGAGCGCGGGAAGCAGCTGGATGCGCGGGGCGAGGCAGCCGCGCCACCGCTGTCGGTGCCGCCCGACGGTTGCGGCCAACGCCTCGCCGAGACCCTCGGTGCTGGGCACACCGTCAAAGCGCGGCAGTGCGATCATCATCTCGCACCCGTCGGCGGTGATACCCCGCCCCGGAGGGCAGTTGGTCAGCGACCGGGCGCGGCGGCGGTCCATCTCCGACTCGGCCGGATCGCCGAGTCGCAGTTCAATGCGCGTCGCGATCTGATCCTTCAACGCGGGCCGCAGTTCGGGCCACCGCGAGGCGGTGATCACCACGTGCACGCCGAATGCGAGTCCCTGCCCGGCTATCGCGGTGATCGGCGTCTCCAACTGTTCGAGCTCGCGACGCAGGTGAGCCCAACCGTCGACGACGAGGAAGACGTCACCGTGAGGGTCGCCGGCCGCAGCGGGATCCTGCGCGGCGCGACGGGTGCGATACTCGGCCACCGACCCGATTCCCATTGTCCGGAAGAGCTTTTCCCTCGACCGGATCAGTGATTCGACGACGGCGACCGTGCGACGGCACAGGTCCGTATCGGCTCGACCGGACACCGCGCCGACGTGCGGCAGATCCGCGAGGCGCATGAGCGCCCCACCCCCGAAATCGATTATGTACAGCGAGATGTCTTCGGGGCTGTGCGCCTCCGCGAGGGCCAGCATCAGCGTTTGCAGGGCCGTCGACTTGCCCGACTGAGGAGCGCCGACGATGGCGACGTTCCCCGCGGCCATCTGCGCGACGAGCAGATCGCGGCGTTGGTCGAACGGAATGTCCACCAGACCCATCGGGACACTGAGCGGATCCTTCGCCGCTGTCGACATGATCAGGTCGAGCGTCGGAGGCGCGGCGAGCGGCTCCAGCCACACCCGGTGCGCGGCGGTCCCTCGGTCCGCGACTCGATCCAACACCGCGTCGAGGAGGGCCGGTGCATGTTCGGCGTGCTCGTCACGGTCCGTCGGCGGTGTGGCGGTGAAGATCATCGGCACCGCAATGTCGCTCCCGTCATCGGCGTTGGGTCGAGGACAGGGTCCGGAGACGAACGCCGTCTGGAACCGGATCAGGTCCCCGGCGGCCGTCTTCAGCAGGGCCGCGCCCGGCCTGCCGGGCAGCGTGTGCGCATCGGGCACACCCAGTACGGCTCGGGACTCGCCGGCGGAGAACGTCTTGAGGCAGATCCGATACGACAGGTGGGTGTCCAGACCGCGCAGCCTGCCCTCGTCGAGTCGTTGACTGGCCAACAGCAGGTGGATACCCAGCGACCGGCCCAGCCTGCCGATTGCGACGAACAACTCGGCGAAGTCGGGGTGCTGGGCGAGCAGCTCGGAGAACTCGTCGACGACGATGAACAGCGCGGGCAGCGGCGGCAGGCGAGCGTCATTTGACCGAGCCCTGGCGTAGTCCGCGATGTTGACGAAATTGCCTGCCGCACGCAGTAACTCCTGCCTGCGGTGGATCTCCCCGGCCAGCGCGTCGCTCATCCTGGCCACGAGGTGGGCTTCGCCTGCCAGGTTCGTGATCACGGCCGCAACGTGTCGAGACCGTTCCACGCCGAGAAACGTCGCTCCGCCCTTGAAGTCGACGAGGATGAAGTTGAGCACCTCTGGCGGGTGTGTCGTGATCATGCCGAGCACCAGCGTGCGCAGTAGCTCGGATTTTCCGGATCCCGTAGCGCCGACGCAGAGACCGTGCGGGCCGATGCCGTTGCGGGCGGCCTCGTTGATGTCGATCAGAACCGGCGTGCCGTCGTCCGCGACGCCGATGGGTACCGGCCGCACCTGACGGGTTTGGGACCACACCTTTTCAGGCGTCAGCCGGTTCGGTTGGTCGATGCCCATCAGGTCGAGCCAGCCCCGGACCGCCGACATGCGGCGCGTTCCACCGGCGGGTGCGGCGTCGGACCCGTGGGCCGCCAACTGTCGCGCACACATCGTGGCCTGCGTCAGCGTCAGCGAGTCCGGCTCGCAAACCGTGTCACGGCGGTCACCGATGGGCACGGTCAGGTGCTCGCCGTCAACACGCAGACACGGCACGGATTCAACCGGGTCAGCCCCGATCGCGAGGACCGTGACGCCGCTCGTCTCCGTCACGACCTCGCCGGTCCGGCTTCCCTCCGCGACCACCACGAGGTGCCTACCGGTAGCACCACCACGAGCTCGGCCTGAATGCTCATGGTGCGGCAGCCATTTGAGCCACTCCCATTCCTGACACGTCTCGTGATCGGTGACCGCCGTTATCGCCACCTGGTGAGGGTCGTGATGTGTCGCGAGTTGGCACACCATCGCTCGCACAAGACCGCGTGCAGAATCGTCATCGCCGCACACCGCGATGACGCCATGTTGTCGGAGCGCGACCGTGACCGGTGATCGCGGCACGACCGAGCGCTGCCGAACCAGCGTGCGCACCGCGGACACCATCACCGGATCCCGATCCTCGACCGCGCCGAGATCCGGCTCCACCAACGGCGCGCACAACGTCTGCACACCGACGCCCACCCGGACGCAGCAGAAGTCGTCATCGTCGCGGTCCGCTCGCACCGTTCGCCGGTTACCCACCGACGCCCACAGCGACTCGGGTGCCGGATGGCGCGAATACTGTTGGCGGCGTTGCTCGACGGCCGCCGCCACCACCTCATCGTCGAGCCCGTCGAGATAGCGCAGATAGCTCCGCCGATTACGGTCGATCTCGGCGGATCGGTCTGCCCCGCCGCGGGCTCCGTACATCGTCGTGCCGAGCACCGACATGACCATCATCACCGGAAAGAATGCGAACATCGGCGTCCGGTTCGCGCTGGCGCCTGAGGTGAAGTACACGGCCATCATGCCGACCGCTGCGACGAGCATGGCCAGCGGCAGCAGCCGTGCGACCGGGTTGGTCGAAGGCGCTTTCGGCAGCGCCGGCGGCGATTTCACCACGATGCCGAGTGTTTTCGCAGATGAGTTCATCGAGAGATGGGACGCGTCCGGGATCGGTTCGGTTCCATCCACAGCCGACCAAACAAGTGTCGAGGCCCCGTCGTCGGCGGCGTTACGGTGACCATACGGGCGCGGTAGGGGGATGCGATGGCTGGTTCAGGCTGCCGAGTGAGCATTCACGTCGATGGGGCGGGTACGGCCCAGACTGTGGATCTGGCGCTTCCCCGCCGGGCCTACCTGGGCGACATGCTCCCGTCAATCGTCGAGCTGGTTCAGCCCGATCACCGGGAGGCCCGAGAGCGGTGGCGGCTACACCGAATCGACGGATCGTCGCTGGACGAATCACTGACGTTGCCCGACAACCATGTCCGCGACGGAGAGATGCTGTGGCTCAGCGCTGAGGACGTTCCAGACCCGGTCTTTGCCGACCGCGATGCCACTCGCACGGTGACCAGGCGGCAGCCCGCGACCGGTGGTGTTCCGCGCATACTGTGCGTGACCGGCAGCGTGGTCGCTGCAGGAATCGGCGGTATCGCGCTCTTGTGGTCGGCCGATCGAGCTGGCCGCCCACTTCCGGTCCTCATCGGCGCCACACTGACCTGCGCCGCGGTCACCGCCGCCGCCGTCGGCGGGCGTACGCACTCGGAACCGTTGCTGTGCACCACATTAAGCGTGATCGCGGTGATGATGGCGGCGGTGACGGGTGCCGTCGCGGTACCTGGCGGCCCGCTCGCCGCGCATCTGCTGCTCGCCTCATCGGCGGCGTTGGCCACCGCGGCGGTCTCGTTGCGCCTCAACGGCCGCGGTCTTGTGCCGCTCGCCGCGATCGCCACCACCTCACTGCTGTGCACGACGGCCTCGGCGGCCTCGGTCGCATGGCGCCTCGGTGGGACGGCTTCGGGCGCGTTGCTCGCGGCACTGGCGCTGGCGACGCTGAGTCTGGCACCGCGGCTGGCCATTGCGCTCACCCGCATCGGCCCCGCCCCGCCGGACGACGACATGGATCGCCTTCCCGACGTTGTTGAGGAGAGCGAGGCGGCGCGCGCCCACGATCTGCTGACCGCGATGGTCGCCGGCGCATCGATCGCCGCGGCCATCGCCGCCGTGTCCGTTGGCTACGGTTCCTCCGAGGCGCGCGAGTTCTCCGTGCCGGCTGCGGCGTTCGACGGTGTCGTCGGTGCCGCGCTGTCACTGCGCACCCGTACTCATATCGGGACTGCGCGTCGCGCTGCGTTGGCAGTGAGCGGCTTCGTCGCGCTCACAGCGGCGTTCGTGGTCCTCGCCGTAGCCCTTCGGCAGCACGCCCACTGGTTGGGGGCTCTGGCCGCTTTGGCAGGCACCGGACTTCTGATCCCGCTCCTGCGCTTCACACCCCGCCTGGTGGCGCGCCGCGCCGCCGAGCTGACCGAGTACGCGGCATTGGTGGCCGTGATACCGCTGGGCTGCTGGATCGCCGGCGTCTTCGGCCTCGTCCGCAACCTGGCGCTGACGTGACACCGCTCTTTCGTATGATCATCGCCGCCGCATTCGCCGCCGCTCCGCTGATCGTCACCCCCGAGGCGGCCGCGATAACGCCGCCGCGCGTCGATGATTCGCTGCTTCCCCCCTCGCAATCGCCGGCACCGCCGCAACCCACCGAGCAGACGGACCGATGCACGATCGCACCGAAGGCCACCCGCGGCGGCGACCCCGGCGGCCAACTGCGCGAGCTGGATTTGCGGTCGGTCTGGCAACTCACCAGAGGAGCCGGTCAGAGCGTCGCGGTGATCGACACCGGCGTCTCGCGCCATCGACTGTTGCCTCGCCTGGTGCCCGGCGGCGACTACGTGTCCAGCGGCGACGGCACCGACGATTGCGACGGCCACGGCACGATCGTCGCGGGGATCGTCGGCGCCGCACCGGATTCGGCTACCGCCGGCGCGTTCAGCGGTATCGCACCCGAGGCCACGATCATCGCCATCCGCCAGTCGAGCACGAAGTTCAGCGCCGAAGATGCCAGGGGAACATCCGGTTTCGGCGACGTGGACACCCTCGCTCGCGCGGTCCGCACCGCGGCGGACGTGGGCGCCACCGTGATCAACGTCTCGACCGTCGCCTGTGTCACCGTGGGCACGGCTTTGGACGACGGACCTCTGGGCGCCGCATTGGCGTATGCGGTCGACGTGAAGAACGTCGTGGTGGTGGCTGCCGCGGGCAATGCCGGCGCGCCGGGACAGTGTGAGCATCAGAATCCGGCCCGGCCGGGACGACCGGACTGGGACGACGTCAAAGCGGTGGTGAGCCCGGCCTGGTACGACGACTATGTCTTGACGGTCGGATCGGTCGGACCGAGTGGTGCGCCTTCGGAGTTCACGTTGGCGGGTCCCTGGGTCGACGTCGCCGCTCCCGGGGAGCGGGTGGTGTCGCTGGATCGCGCTGGCGACGGGTTCGTCGCCGCGCTACCCACATCGGCCGGTGAGAAGCCGCTCGCGGGAACCAGTTACGCCGCACCCGTTGTCAGCGGGATCGTTGCGCTGCTGCGGTCACGTTCGCCGCATTTGACCGCCCGGGAGGTCATGCGCCGTATCGAAGACACCGCGCGGCACCCGGCCGGCGGCTGGAATCCGCTCGTCGGTCATGGCGTCGTCGACACCCTTGCCGCGGTCACCGGCGGCGCCTCCTTCCCCACCGAGCCCGGCCACCCGACGGTGGTGTCGCTGTCGCGACAGCAACCACCGGACGGGCACGCGGCGCGTACCGCCACCCGCGGAGCCATCGTCTGCCTGGCGGTCGTAGGCGTCATCGCGATGACGTTGTCGGTGAGGCGGTTACGTCGGCCCCACTCCGCCGCTCGCGACTGACGCGGCCTCGACGCTCAGCTCCGGCCCGCGCGGCAGTCGCGCCAACAGGGGCCACGGCGCCGGCAGGGGATCGCCGGTCAGCCCGAGTCGCTCGGCCGTCTCCTGATCCCGGATGCCGAAGACCACCCCGGCGTCGTTCACCAGGAAAAGCGTTCCACTTCGTGCACCGTCACCAGTCACGCCCGCCGCTCGCACGTACGCGCTGCGGCCCCCGCTCATCGCGAAGGCGTCGATTCGGGGTCCTTCGGTGTCGGCGTGCGCCAGCTGCGCCGGCCGCAGCTCAGCGCTGTCGGGTATCGCGTCGCCCGCGAGGGTTTCCGTGACTACCGATTCGGCGGCCGCTGACCACTGCCACCGCGCACATACGACCGGATCGGTTGCGGGACCGGCACGTTCGGGGAACTGTCCGGTGGGTAGCTCGTCAACCACGGGGACGGTGCCGATCGCGCCGGGCTCGACGGTGACGATCTCGTGTGCGGCCTGCGGCTGGGTGAACCGGATGAGATCGGCCGCCACCATGCCGATCCGCTGCACTCCCGTCCGCAGTACCACGTAGTGCTGCGACGACTCGGCATGCGGCACACGGATCACGGCGCCGACCCGCAGTCCGTGCAGCGGCGGGGGCGCGGGCGCTCCGGCGCCGCGGATGGCGGGCGCAGCGAGTTCGGGCACCTCCGGCACGGTGTCGAGCAAGGTGCGGGTGACCGGCCGTGGCGCAACGCCGTCGAGTTCGAGCGCACGCACCACGGCCGGATTACGCAGATCCACTTTCGCGCGCCGCCCGTCAAAGAGCAGGTACGTCGTCGCCGCACCTTCCCCCGCTGCGCTCACGAGGACGCTGTCCGCCGCGGCGCGCTTCTCGTCGGCGTACCCCACCAGCACCGTCGACATCGACGAATCATCGTCGCACACAAGCCATCCCGAATTGTCCTGCGTCAGTGGCACGCCGATCATGTCAGGGGCGCCGGGGATGCCGAGCGACGCGCCCCTCGAGGCCCGGTCGACGGCCGACGAGCTGACGAGCCGGGGTTTGGCCGCCGAAGCGGTGATCAGCCGGGCCGACGCGAGGTTCGGGACCGGGTGCAGATTGTGGTCGATCCGCACGTAGAGGGCGCCGGTGTCGCGCACGATCACGATCGGAGCGTCACCGAGTCCGCCTCGGGGCTGGAGAAACGCCAGGACGGCGGCCACCCCGAGCCCGATGACTGCCAGGACCGATCCGACCGACAGCGAAAGTGCTTGCGCGCGCATCGGATCGTCGAGCATCTGCACGTCGCCGCGGACGAGGGCATGCTGCATGCGCCGCAGCAAGAAGCGGTGTCCGCTGGTCTGCAGTTTGGTGGTCGATCGCCCCGTCATCACTCCCCCGCCGAAAGCCTAAGGCCTGCGGGGAGCCCACACCGTCACCGCTTTCGGCCGTGCTCCATGGCTCGACGCTCCCGGTACGCCGCCACGTGTTGGCGGTTGCCGCAGTTGCCGGTGTCGCAGAACTTGCCCGACCGGTTGCGGGACATGTCGACCAGCACCGCGTCACAGTCTGACGCCGCGCACGTCTTGAGGCGGCGTAGCTCGCCGATGCGGATCAGGTCGGCCAACGCCATCGCCATCTCCGCGCCCATCCGCTGCCACAGCGGGTCGTCCACCGACGCGAGGTGCAGGTGCCACTCCGGCATCTCCGGATGCCGGGTCAGCCACGGCGAGGCGTTGGTGTCGGCCAGCAATGCGTTGACGTGAGCCACGGTGCTCTCCTCTTCGTCGGCGACCGCCCAGATTCGGCCCAGGCGGTCGCGAAGCCGATGCACCGACTCGAGTTCCTCGGCGTCGCGGTCACGGCGGCCCGTCCAGCCGAAGCTGTCGAGGTAGGTGTTCAACGCCGCCATGTCACCCAGCCGCTCACCGTCGACGCGATTGCTGTTGATGAGCTCACACGCGGCCCGCAGGGTGAGCTCGGTGTCATGACTGAAAAGCATTTGACTCGTGACGCCTCTCGTCGTTAATGTCAGGAGCGTAGTTTATTTTACTCCTTACTTTCCCTCGGAGGTCGACCATGGCCGTGACGGCATCGGGCACGCGGCCCGCTGCCGACCACTTCCGGCTCGGGCTGATGCTGACGGTCGGTTCGGCGGTCGCGTTCGGCTCTTCGGGTCCCTTCGCGAAGGCGCTGATGACCGCGGGCTGGAGTCCGACCGCCGCGGTCGTCGCCCGGCTGGCGGGCGGCGCGCTGGTGATGGCGATTTTCGCCAGCATCGTCAGGCGCGGGTGGGTTCGCGAAGCGCTGCGCCACCCGACGACGGTGCTCGCCTACGGCGTCGTCCCGATCGCGGGTGCGCAGCTGTTCTACTACAACGCCGTCGCGCACCTGTCCGTCGGCGTCGCGCTGCTGTTGGAGTACACCTCGCCGGTCATCGTCGTCGCCTGGGTCTGGGCCACCACACGCCGTCGCCCGACCACCCTGACCCTGGCCGGTGTCGGGCTGGCGATCGCCGGGATCATTCTGGTGCTCGACGTGTTCTCGGGCGCGCACATCAACGTTGTCGGCGTGGGCTGGGGGCTGGCGGCCGCCGTCTGCGCCGCCGGATATTTCCTGATGTCGGCCAGCGCCGGCTACCCGGGCCACGGCGACGGAATCAGCCCGGTCACGCTGGCCGCGGCGGGGCTGATCGTCGGCTCGGTCGCGGTCACGCTCCTCGGCCTGATCGGGATCATGCCGTTGACGTTCACCGCCTCCGACACCGTCATCGCCGGATACACGACCTCGTGGTTCGTGCCGGTCATCGCCCTGGGCGTCATCGCCACCGCGGTGGCCTACACGCTGGGCATCATGGGCATCGCCCGGCTGCGGCCACGCTTCGCGTCGCTGGTGGGCCTGTCCGAGGTGATGTTCGCGGTGCTGGCGGCCTGGATCCTGCTGGGCGAAGCGATCACCCCCACGCAGGCGGTCGGGGGTGCCATCGTCCTGGCCGGCCTGGCGCTGGCGCGCGCAGGTGACCGTTCCGAAGCGGTTGCAGAGGCGACGTGGCCGGACGGCCCACTCGGGGAGTCGTCCGTGCGAGCGAACTGTTAGCCCGCAGACCCCTTGGTATGTGAGTATGTCCGCGTGACTTCGCTGCGCGAGACGGCCCGAGCGGCGGCCGCGGTTGCCGCAGTCGCCGCACTCGTCGGCGGCGCGGCACCGCTGGCGGCCGCCCAGCCCCGCCCCCCACCCGGCCCCGTCAGCCCCGGATACGGTTCCGGCGCGACGCCCGGGCCGGCGGCCACCGGACCGGGATACGGGTCCTCGAGGTCCTCGTGCAGCGATATCGAGGTGATCTTCGCTCGCGGCACCGACGACACCCCCGGCCTGGGCACGCCGGGCACCGCGTTCGTCAACGCGCTGCGCGGCCTGACCGGAGGGCGCACCATCAGCACATACGCGGTCGACTATCCCGCGTCATACGACTTCCTGGCCGCCGCCGACGGCGCGACCGACGCCACGAACCGCATCGCGATGCTGGCGCAGCAGTGCCCGAGCACCCGCGTCGTGCTCGGCGGGTACTCGCAGGGGGCCGCGGTCGTCGACATGCTGGCCGGTGTTCCGCCGCTCGGCAACAAGATCGGCTCGATCGGTTCGGCTCCCCCGCTGCCCGGCAGCCTGGTGCCCAACGTCGCCGCGGTCGCGGTGTTCGGCAACCCGGCGACCAAATTCAACAACCCGATCACCAAGTCGGTGTTCGCGGGCCGCGCGATCGACCTGTGCAAGGATGGCGACCCGATCTGCTCCCGGGGGCGTAACCCGTTCGCCCACAACGACTATGTGACGGCCGGAATGGTCCAGGAGGCAGCGAACTTCGTCGCCGGTCTGGTCTGATCCCGCGCGATATCATCTCGTCCCGTGGATTTCGTTCGCCTTCGTCGTCGGTTCGCCGGCGCCGCCGTCATCGCGGCAATCGGATTGACCCCCGCCCTTCTGGCGCCAACGGCCGCTTCGGCGCAGAGCTGCTCAGACGTGACGGTGGTGTTCGCCCGCGGAACCGGTGAACCTGCCGGCATCGGCCGTGTCGGCCAGGCCTTCGTCGACGCGCTGCGCCCGCAGCTCGGGGGCCGCACGCTGTCGGCCTACGGGGTGGCCTATCCGGCCACCTACGACTTCGCGATGGCGGCCGACGGTGCCGCCGACGCGGCGGCGTTCGTCACCAGCACCGCGCAATCGTGTCCGGACTCACGCATCGTGCTCGGCGGGTTCTCCCAGGGCGCTGCCGTCGTCGACATGCTCGCCGGCATCCCGCCGCTGGGGAATCGGATCGGCGCGCTAGGCCCGGTGCTGCCACCGAACGTCGCGCCCACCGTCGCCGCCGTCGCGGTGTTCGGTAACCCGGCGACCAAGTTCGGCAACCCGATAACCTCGGCGCCGATCTTCGGTGGGCGGGCGATCGACTTGTGCACCGACGGCGACCCGATCTGCTCCCGCGGCCGCAATCCGTTCGCCCACAGCGATTACGTCGGAGCCGGAATGGCGAACCGGGCTGCGGATTTCGTGGCGCGCCTGGTCTGAGGTCGCGGCAACCGCTATGGATTACCTTCGTCGGCGTTGATTAGTTCCTATAGGATCGGCGGGGTGCAAAACGATCTTGTTCGCTGCTTGAGGCGCCGGGGGATGCTGCTCATCGGGGCGGTCGTCCTCGCGGTCGCGGGGCTGATCGCGCCCGTCCCGCAGGGCACCCAGGGCCTTTTGTCCGTCGCCGCCGCGCAGTCGTGCCCGCAAGCGGAGCTCATCTTCGCCCGTGGTCGCACCGAGTCGCCCGGAGCCGGCGTGATCGGCAACGCGCTCATCAGCGCGCTGCGCAGCAAGACCGACAAGAACATCAACCTCTACTCTGTGAGCTATCCGGCCGATTACGAGGTCGACATCGGTGCCAACGACATGAGCTCACGGATCCAGGACATGGCCGCACGGTGCCCCGACACCCGGCTGGTGCTCGGCGGATACTCGCTGGGCGCCGCGGTGACCGACGTCGTGCTTGCCGCGCCCATCGCCGCGTTCGGGTTCGACAAGCCGCTGCCTCCGGGAATGGACCGCCACATCGCCGCGGTCGCACTGTTCGGCAACGGCATCGCATGGGCCGGGCCGATCACGAACTTCAGCCCGCTCTACGGCGAGCGCACCATCGAGTTGTGTCACGGCGCCGACCCGATCTGCAACCCCGCCGAGCCGAAGACGTGGGAGGGCAACTGGCCCGACCACGCGGCACGGGCGTATGTGAACGCGGGCATGGTCAACCAGGCGGCCGACTTCATCGCGCCCCGGATCTAGTCGACCACCCGCAGGTCGCGGGTGACCTTGGTCCGAGCTTCGAGTTGATCGTCTGACGGGTAGTCAACGCCGACGAAGGTCAACCCCTGCGGGGGTGCTGCCGCGAATTGGCTGGACCGCCGATCGGCGGCCAACAAGCTTGCGCACCAGTCGGGTTCGCGGCGGTGTTCGCCGACCGCCAGCAGCGCACCGACCAGTGACCGGACCATGGACCAGCAGAAGGCGTCGGCGCTGACATGCGCGGTGACGCGCGCCGCCTCACGCAACCAGTCCAGGCGCTGCAGGTCGCGGATGGTGGTGGCGCCGTCGCGGTGCCGACAGAATGCGGCGAAGTCGTGCAGCCCCAGTAGCTTCCGTGACGCCTCGGTCATCGCGTCCACGTCGAGCGGGCGCGGCCAGGCAGTGACAAAGCGCGCCTCGTGCGGTTCGACACCGTATGGCGCCGTCGACAATCGATAGACGTAGTGGCGGCGCAGCGCGGAGAACCGGGCGTCGAAACCGGCCGCGGCACGCTCGACGTCCAGCACGCGCACATCTCGGGGCAGGAACCGGCCGAGCCGTCGCACCAGCGGCAGGAACTCGCTGTCGCCGGGACGCGTCGCACGCGGATAAGCGTGTGGCAGGGCCTCTTCGGGCACATCGACATGAGCGACCTGACCGGTGGCGTGCACACCGGCGTCGGTACGACCCGCCCCGCGCACCACCACCGCGGTGCGGAACACCGTCGACAGCGCCTCCTCGAGGACACCGGCCACGGTGCGCTGTCCTGTCTGGACCGCCCAGCCGGCGAACTCGGTTCCGTCGTAGGCGATGTCGAGCCGAAGACGAACGAGCCCGCCACCGGATTCGATGGCGGGCTCGCTCATGACGTCCTCAGGACTTGTCGTCATCCTTATCGGCCTCGACCTGTGCAGGCTCGTCGGCCGAAGCCTCGGCCTCAACGACCTCGGACGACTCGGCCTCGCTCGATTCGGTCCTGGCTTCCTCGACCGATTCCTCCTCGGTGGGACCCTCGGCGGCCTCGGGCACAACCGCGGCCTGCGGGGCCGACACGGCCGCGACCGGCTGCTCGGTCTTCTGCGCACCCGCGGCACCGGATCCGACGTCGCCGCCGGAGCGGCTCCGGCGTGCACGGTTGGCCTCCGAGGTCACCGTCTTCTCCCGCACCAGCTCGATGACCGCCATCGGGGCATTGTCGCCCTTGCGGTTCTCGACCTTGATGATGCGGGTGTAGCCGCCCTCGCGGTCGGCGTAGAACGGGCCGATCTCGGCGAACAGCGTGTGCACGATGTCCTTGTCGCGAATCTTCTTCATCACCTCACGCCGGTTGTGCAGCGTGCCCTTCTTGGCATGCGTGATGAGCTTTTCCGCATAGGGACGCAACGCCCGTGCCTTCGGCTCGGTGGTCTTGATGCGGCCGTGCTCGAAGAGCGAGGTGGCCAGGTTGGCCAGCAGCGCCTTCTGGTGCGAGGACGACCCGCCGAGGCGAGGGCCCTTGGTGGGCTTGGGCATTGCGACTATCTCCTATGTGGGGCCGACCCCCGTATCAGGTAGGGCCGGGACGGACTCTGTTGTTTAGAGCTGTTCGGTTTCGGCGTAGTCCTGGTTGTCGTCCAGGTCGTAGCCGGCATCGCTGTTCCAGGTGCCGGTCGCGACGTCGTAGCCGGCGACCTCGGACGGATCGAACGAGGCCGGGCTGTCCTTGAGCGACAGGCCCAACTGATGCAGCTTGATCTTCACCTCGTCGATGGACTTCTGGCCGAAGTTGCGGATGTCCAGCAGGTCGGACTCCGTGCGTGCGACCAATTCGCCGACGGTGTGCACACCCTCGCGCTTGAGGCAGTTGTACGACCGCACCGTCAGGTCCAGATCGTCGATCGGCAGCGCGAAGCTGGCGATGTGATCGGCCTCGGCCGGGGAGGGCCCGATCTCGATGCCTTCGGCCTCGACGTTGAGTTCCCGTGCCAGACCGAACAATTCGACCAGCGTCTTGCCCGCGGATGCGAGCGCGTCACGCGGCGTGATCGAGTTCTTGGTCTCGACGTCGAGGATCAGCTTGTCGAAGTCGGTGCGCTGCTCGACGCGGGTGGCCTCCACCTTGTAGGTGACCTTGAGCACCGGCGAGTAGATCGAATCGACAGGGATGCGGCCGATCTCGGCGCCCGAGGCCTTGTTCTGCACGGCCGGCACGTAGCCGCGACCGCGCTCGACGACGAGCTCCACCTCGAGCTTGCCCTTGTCGTTGAGGGTGGCGATGTGCATCTCGGGGTTGTGCACCGTCACGCCGGCGGGCGGAACGATGTCACCCGCGGTGACCTCACCCGGCCCCTGCTTGCGCAGGTACATGGTGACCGGCTCGTCCTCTTCCGACGAGACGACCAGGCCCTTGAGGTTCAGGATGATGTCGGTGACGTCTTCCTTGACTCCGGGCACCGTGGTGAACTCGTGCAGCACTCCGTCGATGCGGATGCTGGTGACCGCCGCGCCCGGGATGGACGACAGCAGCGTACGACGAAGCGAATTGCCAAGGGTGTAACCGAAACCCGGCTCCAGCGGCTCGATGACGAACTGGGAGCGGTTCTCGGCCTTGACATCTTCGGACAGAGTGGGGCGCTGAGAAATCAGCATGTGTTTCTTTCCTCCTCTACGGCACCCGCTATTTGATGCCGCAAATCCCTACCGCCATCCGGGCGGCGGGAAGCCTTACTTCGAGTACAGCTCGACGATCAGCTGCTCGGACAGCGGCACGTCGATTTGCGCACGCTCCGGCAACTGGTGCACCAGGATGCGCTGACGCTCGCCGACGACCTGAAGCCACGACGGGATCGGGCGGTCGCCCGCGGTCTCCCGCGCGATCACGAACGGATCGGTGTTCAGCGACTTTTCCTTCACGTCGATGATGTCGTACTGCGACACCCGGTAGCTCGGGATGTCGACCTTGACACCGTTGACCAGGAAGTGGCCGTGGCTGACCAGCTGCCGCGCCATCCGGCGGGTGCGGGCCAGGCCTGCGCGGTAGATGACGTTGTCCAGCCGGCTCTCCAGGATGCGCAGCAGGTTGTCACCGGTCTTGCCGGGCAGCCTGTTGGCCTCCTCGTAGTAGCGACGGAACTGCTTTTCCATCACGCCGTAGGAGAAGCGGGCCTTCTGCTTCTCCTGCAGCTGCAGGCGGTATTCGCTTTCCTTGATCCGCGCGCGACCGTGCTGACCGGGCGGGTAGGGGCGCTTCTCGAACGACTGATCGCCGCCGACCAGGTCCACGCCGAGGCGGCGGGACTTGCGGGTCGCGGGTCCGGTGTAACGAGCCATTGTCTGTTTCTCCTCGTCCTACTAGACCCGGCGCCGCTTCGGCGGACGGCACCCGTTGTGCGGCTGCGGCGTGACATCGGCGATCGCGCCGACCTCGAGGCCGGCGGCCTGCAGCGACCGGATCGCGGTCTCGCGGCCCGAGCCCGGGCCCTTGACGAACACGTCGACCTTCTTCACGCCGTGTTCCTGCGCCTTGCGGGCGGCGTTCTCGGCGGCCAGCTGCGCGGCGAACGGTGTGGACTTACGCGAGCCCTTGAAGCCCACGTGCCCCGACGACGCCCAGGCGATGACGTTGCCCTGCGGGTCGGTGATCGTCACGATCGTGTTGTTGAACGTGCTCTTGATGTGCGCGGCACCGTGCGGGACGTTCTTCTTTTCCCTGCGACGGGTCTTCTGCCCCTTCTTGGGGCCGGCCGCGGTCTTTTTGGCGGGTGGCATCGTCGATTACCTGGCCTTCTTCTTGCCGGCGATGGTGCGCTTGGGCCCCTTGCGGGTGCGCGCGTTGGTCTTGGTCCGCTGGCCGCGCACCGGAAGCCCACGGCGGTGCCGCAGACCCTGGTAGCAGCCGATCTCGATCTTGCGGCGGATGTCGGCCTGCACCTCGCGGCGCAGATCGCCCTCCACCTTGATGTTGGCTTCGATGTAGTCGCGCAGCTGGGTCACCTGATCATCGGTCAGGTCCTTGGTGCGCAGATCCCGGCTGATGCCGGTGGCGTCCAGAATCTCCTGGGAGCGGGTGCGGCCGACGCCGTAGATATAGGTCAGGGCGATCTCCATGCGCTTATCGCGCGGGAGGTCGACGCCCACGAGACGTGCCATCAGGCGGTGTTCCTTCTTCTATGCGGAGGTCTTGTCCCAGTCCGTTCCCTCATGTGGGGTCCGGCCTCCGTGCCGGACGTGACGAGCGGCGCTGATACGTCTTTTTGGCGCTGACGCGCCGGGCAGCTCAGTGGTACTGGGGTTTCGTCATTCAGTTGTGTCTGGACGAGCGGAAGCGGAAGCTCACTTGTTTGCTCTTCGCGCAAGCGCTCATCGGCGCCTCAGCCTTGTCTCTGCTTGTGGCGTGGATCAGAGCAGATCACCATGACCCGCCCATGCCGGCGGATCACCCTGCACTTATCGCAAATGGGCTTGACGCTCGGGTTCACCTTCACGGCTCGTTCGATCCTGTTCTTCTGGAGTGTCTGTTTTTTACTTGTACCGGTAAACGATGCGGCCCCGGGACAGGTCGTAGGGAGACAACTCCACCACGACGCGGTCCTCGGGCAGGATGCGGATGTAGTGCTGCCGCATCTTGCCGCTGATGTGGGCAAGGACCTTGTGTCCGTTCTCCAGCTCAATGCGGAACATCGCATTGGGCAGGGGTTCGACCACGCGACCCTCGACCTCTATGGCACCGTCTTTCTTGGCCATTGTTTTTCGGAGATCCTCCGTGTCCTGATCGTTGGCGCCTTCCCGCCGCGAGCGGCGGATACTGCTTGCGGCGCAGCATTTGCTCCGACTACAGAACGTGAGCCAGTAGCCAGAAATTCCTGAACAGGGCACGCAAAGAGTCGGCGCGATCACCGCACCGTTGATCCATGGTACTCGCCCACCGGCCGCGCCCAAAATCGCGACGGAGGGCTCCGTCAACCCGTCGCCGTCTCGGGCCGGTCCGGTTCTGCGTCACTGCCGCGGACCAGGCCCGATTGCACCAGCGCGGCCGTGACGAACCGGTGCACGGGCCGGGACCTGAAGAAGCCGGTGTGCCCGCCGCGGTACCACTGGATATCGGGACGGCCCCAGTGCTCCCACAGCCGGTCGATCTGCTCGCGAGGGTGGACCACCTGGTCGGCGATGCCCGCGTAGATGAAGCGCCCGCCCATCGGGACCTGTGGCGGCAACGACAGCGGCGAGATCATCCGGCCCAGCGGGGCGGCCAGCCTGATCGTCTCCATGCGCGGATCGTCGCTGTCCATGCCGGAGTGCCGCGCCAAAAGCCCGACCAGGTCTGCGACCGGCACGCCCAGCACCGCGCATTCCAGGTCGTCGTCGAGGCTGGCCACCAACGCCGCGATGAAACCGCCCAACGACAGGCCGTACACGCCGATCGACGCTTTTGGCTGCTGCCGGCGGATCCACGACAGCAGGCTGCGGACGTCCCACACCGCCTGCGCGGTGGCGTGGATGTCGTCGAGGACGTCCTCGCCGGGGAACACCGCACCCTTCGGCAGCCCCTTGGCGCGCGGACCGTGCATCGGCAGCACCGGCATCACGACGTTGAGACCCAACTCCTCATGCAGGTACCAGGCGCGGAAGATCGCCAGGTCGATCGCCGCCCGCCCCATCTCGGTGCCGTGGACACACACCAGCCACGGCCGCGGTTCGGGGTGGCGCAGCAGCAGACCGTAGCCGCGGGAGACGGCGCCATAACCCAGCCAGCGGTCGGCGCCCGGTTCGGCCGCGTCCGGCCGGTACCCGCTGGTCCAGCGCAACCGGTGATAGGAGCGGTTGCGGCGACGCACCGGTGAGACGTCCAAGTCGCTGGGCGGCCCCGGCGCGGCGAAGAACGCCGCCGGATCGTCGAGGCATCCACGCTCTCCGTAGAAGTCCAGCGCCGCGACCACTTCACCGTGGATCCGCTCGAACGCCCGCGGATCGCTGAGCGGACGCCGCGCTCGCAGCCCGAGCAGCACCACTTCATCACGAAACGCCTCGGCGGCCAACGCGACCGTCGGCCGCACGGTCGGCGTTTGATCGCGGCCGTCATGGAGGTAGTCACGCCACGAGCGCGCGTAGTAACCGCCAGTTCTCGTCAGCGGTTGCACCGCATTGCGCAGCGGCGCCTGTATCCGCGGCACGGTGGGGCGGTGCGGAGTCCGTGCGTCGTTGTCGGCGCCGATGCCGATGTCGTCTGTTCCCACACCTCCGACAGTAGCCACGCGGTCGTCGTACCCGTAGTGCCATTGGTCACCTGTCAAAGCGTGCAATCGCGCTGAGGCTGAGCCGGATTCGGTGCAGGCCGCCCAGCCCCAAGTGGCGCTCACCACTGTGCAGGACAAATGTGGCGGCCCTTATACACGACCTACCTCGTTCTGCCGCTTCGTCTGGCGCATAGGTGACCTCGGTGCCTGGCCATCGCCGGTGGCCGGTTGTCCGATGAGAAGTGGTCAACGGCAGTGAAAACCGGATCACAACTCGTGCTGGTGTCACCGACAGACTTCGGGCGGCTGAAACGGGGCGAGAAGACCTCGGGCTGTTGGTCATTCGCGCTCCGCCGAGAAATGGGACGGACGCACCTTGTGGTGCGCGGCAGCGGCGGCGCGGTGGGGCATTCCTGGTTCGACATACCGCATTTCGTGGTGGAGCAGAAGATGATGCGGGGCATAGCACAGCGCGCCCCGCGGACCCGCGGGCGGGAGATCACCGAAGCGCTCAACCGGCACCCGTCAGGAAGGCGTTCTCGTCGACTCGGGAAGGTTTCGCAGAGCACCTGATTGCTGACCCCCATATCGGCTGGACGTTGGGCGCATACTTGTACGCGATGACCGGCCCCTCGCCCCAGCCTCGTAAACCCGTCATTTTGAGCGTCGATGACGATCCGGCGGTGTCGCGCGCCGTCGCCCGAGATCTGCGCCGCCACTATGGCGAGGCCTTTCGCGTCGTGCGCGCCGAGAACGGCCCCGATGCCCTCGCGACGCTCAACGAACTCAAGCTGCGCGGTGAGACCGTCGCGGTGTTCGTCGCCGACTACCGGATGCCGCAGATGAGCGGGATCGAGTTCCTCGAAGAGGCGATGGACATCTTCCCGATGGCCCGCCGCGTGCTGCTGACCGCATATGCCGACACGCACGCCGCGATCGACGCGATCAACGTCGTCGACCTTGATCATTACCTGCTCAAACCGTGGGACCCGCCGCAGGAGAAGCTCTATCCGGTGATCGACGCGCTGATCGAAGCCTGGCGCGAGACCGGCGACCGGGCGATCCCGCACACCAAGATCATCGGGCACCCGTGGAACGCTCGCTCGTCGGAGGTTCGCGAGTTCCTCGCCCGCAATCGGCTCTACTACACGTGGTTTCGCGCCGACGAACCCAAGGGCAGGCAGTTGCTCGACGCCGCGGGCCTCGACGGGCTGACGCTTCCGGTGGTGGTCACCGAACAGGGCGAGACGCTCGTCGGGCCGGACGACGCCGAACTCGGCGCGACGCTCGGCTTGTCGATCACGCCCTCGGAGGACTTCTACGATCTGGTCGTCATCGGTGGCGGCCCCGCGGGTCTGGCCGCGGCGGTCTACGGCGCCTCCGAGGGCCTCAAGACGGTCCTCATCGAGCGCACGGCCACGGGTGGGCAGGCCGGGCAGAGCTCACGGATCGAGAACTACCTCGGCTTTCCCGACGGCCTCTCGGGGTCTCAGCTCGCCGAGCGGGCCCGCAGACAAGCCGAGAAGTTCGAAGCCGAGCTCATCACGACGGCCGAGGTCAGCGCGCTCGAGATCGACGGCAACGCCCGCACCGTCCACCTGTCCGACGGCCGATCGATCGGGACGCGGGCGGTGATCCTGGCGATGGGCGTGGAGTACCGGCAGCTGCCCGCCGAGGGCTGCGCCGATTTCACCGGCGCGGGCGTCTACTACGGAGCCACCTCGTCGGTGGCCGCCGAATGCGAGGACGAGGAGGTCTTCGTCATCGGCGGCGCCAACTCCGCAGGACAGGCCGCGATGTTCCTGTCGCGAACCGCGAAGAAGGTGAGCATCGTCTGTCGCCGCACCCTTGAGGATTCGATGTCCTACTACCTGATTCAGCAGATCAGGGCGACCGACAACATCCGCGAACTTCCGCACACCGCGGTGCACAAGGTCGAAGGAAACGGCCACCTGGAACGCATCTGCCTGGAGAACCTGAACACCGGTGAGCGCGAGGAACACACGTGCGGCCGCATGTTCATCTTCATCGGGGCCGAACCGCGCACCGACTGGGTGGAACAGGCGGGTATCGCCCGCGACGACCACGGATTCATCCTCGCCGGGCCCGATCTGCGTAACGTGGCCGGCTGGACGCTGGACCGTCCGCCGCACCACCTGGAAACAAGCGTGCCCGGTGTGTTTGTTGCAGGAGATGTGCGTTCGGAATCCGCCAAGAGGGTGGCGGCCGCCGTCGGCGAAGGGTCGATGGCGGTGATGTTGGTGCACCGATACCTGGCGGAGGCGTGATGGGTGACAACGAGAACCAGTGCATACCCGACGAACTGCGGTCGCTGTTCCTGTTCGAGGCGCTCACCGACCGGCAACTACAGGTTCTGTGCGACAACGGCCACATCGCCACGTTCGAACCCGGTCCCGTGTGCACCGAGGGCGACCCGGCAACCTGCTTCTACGTGTTGCTCGACGGTGAACTGGTGATGTCGAAGCGCTCGGGCGGCGTGGACATCCAAACCAATCGCACGTCCCAGCGCGGGGTGTACTGCGGCGCGTGGTCGGCCTACGTCCCCGACGAAGAGCACCTCTATGAAGCCTCGGTCCGCGTCACGATGCCGTCGCGCTTCTTTGTGCTCGACGCCGAGGCGTTCGCCAAGTTCATGCAGGCGGAGTTCCCGATGGCCGTGCACCTGCTCGAGGGGCACCGCGTCGGCGGCCGGCGCCAGAGCCAGATCCTCGGCCAGCGCGAGAAGCTGCTCGCACTGGGCACGATCACCGCCGGCCTGACCCATCAGCTCAACAACCCGGCGGCGGCCGCCGCACGCGCGGTGGCGGACCTTCGCGAGGGCGTCGGCAAGATGCGCTACAAGCTGGCGATGCTGGCCGACGGCAAGTTCACCCCGGAAGCGTTGCGGGTGCTCGTACGGATCCAGGACGAGGTCGCCGAGCAGGTCGCCAAGTCCAAGGCGCAGGAACTCACCGCGCTCGAGTTGTCCGACCGGGAAGAGCACATCGGCGACTGGCTGGAGGGCCGCGGCATCGCCAGCGCCTGGGACTACGCACCGACGTTCGTGGAGGCGGGTCTGGACCTCGACTGGCTCGAACGCGTGCAGGCCTCGATCGATGACGTCGACTGCTCGGCGACGCTGCAAAGCGCATTGGGCTGGTTGAAGTACACGATCGACGCCGAACTACGGATGAACGAGATCGCCGACGCCAGCAAGCGGATCTCGGCGCTGTTGGCCGGTGCCAAGCAGTACTCCCAGATGGACCGCAGCGAGTATCAGGCCGCCAACGTCCACGAGCTGATCCACAGCACGATCAAGACCATCTTCGGCGACAAGGTAGGTAAGGACAAACCAGTCGCGCTGGTGTGGGAGAAGGACACCACACTGCCTCAATTGATGTGCTACCCAGGCGATCTCAACGAGGTCTGGACCAACATCATCGACAACGCGATCCAGGCGATGAACTATGAGGGCACGCTGACGATCCGCACATCGCGTAAGAACGACGAGATGGTCCGCGTCGAGATCTGCGACGACGGCCAAGGCATCGCCGAGAAGAACATCGACCGCATCTTCACACCGTTCTTCACCACCAAGCCGTTCGGTCAGGGCACCGGTCTGGGGCTCGATCTCGCCCGGCGCATCGTCGTCGAGAAGCACCACGGCGACATCCGGGTCAAGTCCGCGCCCGGCGATACCCGGTTCATCATCGATCTACCGTTAGTTGCGCCGGCCCCCGAGGCGCCGACTCCGACGGAACTTCCCGTCGCAGCCGGATAGCCGGAATATCCCTTGGACACCGAGAAGTTGGAGCGACCATGACGAAACCCGATCTCGGCAGGTACGGCGCGTTCGGCCATTACTCCATGTGGCAGAAGCTGAGCCCGGAGCAGCTGCGGGCCATCGAAGACCTCGGCTACGGGGCGATCTGGGCGGGCGGTTCCCCTGCGGCCGAATTGTCCTGGGTGGAACCGATTCTCGAGGCGACGAACACACTCAAACTGGCGACCGGCATCGTCAACATCTGGACCGCGGACGCCGAGCCCGTCAGCGAGTCCTTCCACCGCATCGAGAAGACCCATCCGGGACGCTTTGTACTGGGTATCGGCGTCGGCCACCCCGAAGCCCACACCGAATATCAGAAGCCGTACGACGCGCTCGTCGCCTACCTCGACAAGCTCGACGAGTACGGAGTGCCGAAGGACAGAAGGGTGGTCGCCGCGCTCGGTCCGCGGGTGCTCAAGCTGTCCGCGCAGCGCGCCGCCGGGCCGCACCCCTACCTGACGACGCCGGAACACACCGCCGAGGCGCGCAAGCTGATCGGCCCGGATGCGTTCATCGCGCCCGAACACAAAGTGGTGCCGACCACTGATGCCGAGAGTGCCCGCGCGGTCGGCCGCAAGGCGCTCGACATCTATCTCAACCTGACGAACTATCTCAACAGCTGGAAGCGTCTCGGATTCACCGACGACGAGGTCGCGAAGCCGGGCAGCGACCGGCTTGTCGATGCCGTGGTGGCGTATGGCACCGTCGACGCCATAGCCGAACGGCTCAACGAGCATCTCGAAGCGGGCGCCGACCACGTGCCCGTGCAGATGCTCACCGGACCGGACAAGCTGGTGGACGCGTTGGCTCAATTGGCGGGTCCGCTCGGATTGAAGTGACGTCACCACCGAAGGGATCCGTATGACTGAGCTCAAGCCCAATTTCGGCCGCTACGGCGTATGGACGTTCGGCGTCCCGAAACCCGAACAGGCCGTGGAGATCGAGAAGCTCGGCTACGGCGCGGTGTGGATCGGCGGATCGCCTGCCGGCAACCTGGAATACGTCGAGCCGATCCTCGAGCGCACTGAGAACCTTCAGGTCGCGACCGGGATCATCAACGTGTGGACGGCGCCCGCCGGCGAGGTCGCCGACGCCTACCACCGCGTCGAGGACGCGTATCCGGGCCGCTTCCTGCTGGGCATCGGTATCGGTCACCCCGAGCACACCGAGGAGTACCGCAAACCGTATGACGTGCTCGTCGAGTACCTGGACGCGCTGGACGCCAAGAAGGTGCCGACGAGCCGGCGGGTGATCGCGGCGCTGGGGCCGAAGGTGCTCAAGCTGGCAGCGCAGCGCAGTGCCGGGGCGCATCCGTACCTGACCACCCCGCAGCACACTGGGGAAGCGCGAAACCTGCTGGGGCCCACGGTGTTCATCGCGCCCGAGCACAAGGTCGTGTTGGCCAGGGACGCCGAGGCCTCCCGCGAGATCGGTAGGCAGACAGTCGATTTCTACCTCAACCTGTCGAACTACCTGAACAACTGGAAACGTTTGGGCTTCACCGAGGACGACGTCGCCAAGCCCGGCAGCGACCGGCTGATCGACGCGCTCGTCGCCCACGGCACGCCCGACGCCATCGCCGCTCGGCTCAACGAGCACCTGGAGTCCGGCGCCGATCATGTCGCGATCCAGGTGCTCGGCGGATGGGACGTGTTGATCCCCACGCTGACCGAATTGGCCGGGCCGCTCGGTTTGAAGGGCTGACAAACCCGCCCAAACCCGCCTCCGCGGCGCTCTTGCGTCGCGCGCCACCGCATTACTAGGATATCCAACTATCTAGTAGTGAGGGGCACGTTCATGACCACCCAGGTTCCGCATTTCATTGACGGTAAGCGCACCAATGGCCAGTCGGGCCGCACCGGCGACGTCTTCAACCCCAGCACGGGTGAGGTGCAAGCGCAGGTCGTGATGGCATCGGCCGCCGACGTCGACGTGGCGGTCACGGGTGCGGCCGAGGCGCAGAAGTCGTGGGCGGCATGGAACCCGCAACGCCGGGCCCGCGTGCTGATGAAGTTCATCGAGCTGGTCAACCAGAACGCTGACGAGCTCGCCCAACTGCTGTCTCTCGAGCACGGCAAGACCCACGCCGACTCCCTCGGCGACATCCAGCGCGGCCTCGAGGTCATCGAGTTCAGCGTCGGCATCCCGCACCTGCTCAAGGGTGAGTTCACCGAGGGCGCGGGACCGGGTATCGACGTGTACTCGCTGCGCCAGCCGCTCGGCGTCGTCGCGGGCATCACCCCGTTCAACTTCCCGGCGATGATCCCGCTATGGAAAGCGGGCCCCGCGTTGGCGTGCGGCAACGCGTTCATCCTCAAGCCGTCCGAGCGGGACCCGTCGGTGCCGGTCCGGCTGGCCGAACTGTTCCTCGAGGCGGGCCTGCCCCCCGGCGTCTTCCAGGTTGTGCACGGTGACAAGGAAGCCGTCGACGCCATCCTCGAACACCCGGCGATCCAGGCCGTCGGCTTCGTCGGCAGCTCCGATATCGCGCAGTACATTTACGCGGGCGCGACGGCCAACGGTAAGCGCGCGCAGTGCTTCGGCGGCGCGAAGAACCACATGATCGTGATGCCCGATGCCGACCTCGACCAGGCCGTCGACGCGCTGATCGGCGCCGGCTACGGCAGTGCGGGCGAGCGCTGCATGGCGATCAGCGTCGCGGTTCCTGTTGGCGATGAGACCGCAGATCGCTTGCGCGCCCGGCTCGTCGAGCGGATCAACAACCTGCGGGTGGGCCACAGCCTGGACCCGAAGGCCGATTACGGGCCGCTGGTGACCGAGGCGGCGCTGCAGCGGGTGCGCGGCTACATCGACGCCGGCGTCGAGGCGGGCGCCGAGATCGTCGTCGACGGCCGCGAACGCGCCAGCGACGAACTGCAGTTCGGCGACGACAGCCTGGAAAACGGCTGGTTCATCGGCCCCACCCTGTTCGACCACGTCACCACCGACATGCCGATCTACACCGACGAGATCTTCGGGCCGGTGCTGTGCATTGTGCGCGCGAAGGACTACGAGGAGGCGCTGGCGCTGCCCTCGGAGCACGAGTACGGCAACGGCGTGGCGATCTTCACCCGCGACGGCGACGCGGCCCGCGACTTCGTGTCACGCGTGCAGGTCGGCATGGTGGGCGTCAACGTGCCGATCCCGGTTCCGGTGGCCTACCACACCTTCGGCGGTTGGAAGCGGTCCGGTTTCGGGGACCTCAACCAGCACGGTCCACATTCGATCCTGTTCTACACCAAGACGAAGACCGTCACGCAGCGGTGGCCGTCGGGCATCAAGGACGGCGCCGAGTTCGTCCTGCCGACCATGAAGTAGCGCACGAGAACACCGGCAGCATGGACTATTTCGGGCTCGACGACGACGAGCGCGTGATCGCCGAGACGGCGGCCGCGTTCGCCGAGAAGCGGCTCGCGCCGTTCGCGTTGGAGTGGGACCGCACGCACCACTTCCCCACCGATGTGCTGCGCGAGGCCGCCGAGCTCGGAATGGCGGCGGTGTACTGCAACGAGGACGTCGGTGGCAGCGGGTTGCGCAGGCTCGACGGCGTGCGGATCTTCGAACAGCTCGCGACGGCGGATCCGACGGTGGCGGCGTTCCTGTCCATCCACAACATGTGCACGTGGATGGTCGACACCTACGGCACGCCCGAACAACGCAAGAGCTGGGTGCCGCGGCTGGCGTCGATGGAGTCGATCGCCAGCTACTGCCTGACCGAGCCCGGTGCGGGGTCCGATGCGAGTGCGTTGCGCACCAGGGCCGTCCGGGACGGTGACCACTACGTCCTCGACGGGGTCAAGCAGTTCATCTCCGGCGCCGGGTCCTCGGACGTGTACGTGGTGATGGCGCGCACCGGCGGAGAGGGCCCGCGGGGCATCTCGACCTTCCTCGTCGAGAAGGACGCTGCTGGACTGACTTTCGGGGCCGACGAAGAGAAGATGGGCTGGCACGCCCAGCCAACAGCCCAGGTGATCTTCGAAGGCGTCCGCGTACCCGCCGATGCGATGTTGGGCGGTGCCGACGGCGAGGGCACCGGCTTCGGGATCGCGATGAACGGGCTCAACGGCGGCCGGATCAACATCGCGGCGTGCTCGCTCGGCGGTGCGCAGGCCGCCTACGACAAGGCCGCCGCCTATGTCCGAGACCGCGAAGCGTTCGGCGGCCCACTTCTCGACGAGCCCACCATCCGGTTCACCCTGGCCGAGATGTCCACCGCGCTCGAGACCTCGCGAAACCTGTTGTGGCGCGCGGCGACCGCGCTGGACGAGAACCACCCCGACAAGGTCGAGCTGTGCGCGATGGCCAAGCTCTACGTCACCGATGCCTGCTACACGGTCGCCGACCAGGCACTGCAGTTGCACGGTGGCTACGGCTACCTAAACGAGTACGGGTTGGAGAAGATCGTCCGGGACCTGCGCGTACACCGGATCCTCGAGGGAACCAACGAAATCATGCGGGTGGTCATCGGGCGGTCGCAGGCCGCCAAGGTGCGGGCGTCCGCTTAGGAGAGGTCATCGATGACGACGATCGCGTTCTTGGGGTTGGGCAACATGGGCGGGCCGATGGCGGCGAACCTGGTTGCCGCCGGCCAGACGGTCCGCGGGTTCGACCCCCAGCCGACGCTGAAATCGGCCGCGGCCGACAAGGGCGTGTCGGTTTTCGACAGCGGCGCTGAGGCGGTCGGCGAGGCCGAGGTCGTGATCACCTCGCTGCCCAACGGCGACATCGTGAAAGCGTGCTACGCCGAAGTGCTCCCCGCGGCCAAGGACAACGCGCTGTTCATCGACACCTCCACAATCTCTGTCGACGACGCGCGCAGCATTCATCAGCAGGCCCTCGAGCGTGGCTTCGCGCAACTCGACGCCCCGGTGTCGGGCGGGGTGAAGGGTGCCACCGCGGGCACGCTGGCGTTCATGGTCGGCGGCGAGGACGAAGCGGTGGAACGCGCCCGGCCTGTGCTCGAACCGTTGGCGGGCAAGATCATTCACTGCGGCGCCTCCGGTACCGGCCAGGCCGCCAAACTGTGCAACAACATGGTGCTCGCGGTCCAGCAGATCGCGATCGGCGAGGCATTCGTGCTCGCCGAGAAGCTGGGCCTGCCGGCGCAGTCGCTGTTCGACGTGATCACCGGGGCCACCGGCAACTGCTGGTCGGTGCACACGAATTGTCCTGTCCCGGGACCGGTTCCGACGTCGCCGGCCAACAACGACTTCAAACCCGGTTTCGCGACCGCGTTGATGAACAAGGATCTCGGCCTCGCCATGGCCGCGGTCGAGTCGACCGGTTCGAACGCCCCGCTGGGCAGCCACGCCGCGGAGATCTACAAGAAGTTCGCCGCCGACCATGCCGACAAGGACTTCAGCGCGGTGATCGAGGCGCTGCGGGGCAACTGACCCGGCGTCACCGAGCGTCGGCGTCGACCCAGGCGCGCTCGCCGTACGTGTCCAGGTGCGCGACCTGTCCGGCCGGCTTGCGCGTCGTCGGTCCGTACCGGCCACGCGGCCAGCCCAGGGGCACGACGCAGATGGGTGTCACGGTCAGCGGCAGGCCCAGGGTTCGCCGGGCCGATGTCACGCTCCACAGCGGCAGGGTGATCAGCGACGCACCAAGCCCCATCGCGCGTGCAGCCAGCAGCAGATTCTGCACGCTGGGGTAGATCGACCCGAAGAACGACGACTCGCCGACGAACGGCGACGGCATGTACGGCAGCCGTGAACCGCCGCGCAGACACGGTACGACGAGGACCGGGATCTCACTGAAATGGTCGACCTGCCACTGCACGGCCCGCAGGATCTTTTGCATCGATTCGTCGCCGGCGGCCAGACGCCGGCCTATCCCGCCGTACAGCGACCAGGCCTGCCGATAACGCTTGCCGAGCTGGTCTTTGACGGCCTGGTCCTTCACCACGATGAACTCCCAGTTCTGCCCGTTGGATCCGGTGGGAGCCCGCAGCGCCAGCTCGATGCACTTCAGCACGACAGCGTCGTCGACGGGGTCGGGTAGGACGCGGCGGACGGCACGCTGGGTCATCATCGCCTCGACCAGCGGCATGCCGAGGCGGGCGAGCGCTTCTTCGGCGGTGGGGATGTCGGTCATGGGTCGAAACTACTAGCGTTGCGGCCGGGCGCCGAGGACATCGCGAAACAATGCCTGCCGCAGCGCGAGTTCCCGCGGATCGCTGAACAGATGGAAGCCCATCTTGTTCATCACGTAGCCGTATCCGGTGCCGGTCTCCGGGTCGGCGAAGCCGAAAGACCCACCTGCGCCGGGCCATCCGAACGCCCTTCCCGACGACCCGAACACGAAGGTGGACGTCGGCTTGCCGAAGCCCAGCGAGTACGACACGTCGGTGTGCAGGATCCGGTCGCGCACGCCCTTGGTCGGTGCGACGGCCGGCGCCTCCAGCGCGACACGCACGGTATCGGCCAGGCCCAGCTTGGGCGCGCCGGTGGCCGCGGCGCCGTAGAGCTTGGCGACCGCCCTGGCCGTGGCCGTGCCGTTGACGGCGGGCATCTCGACGATGCGGAACTCGTCGCGGTTGAACGCCTCGGCGTCGACGGACCCCTGCGCGACGACGAACGCCCGCGCCACCAGGCTGGCCTTGTTCATCATCGACATCGCGAACCGGGGCGGCATCGTGTTCATGTGCAACAGCAGATCCCACCGGGTCAGCGCCTTCAGGCGCGCGACACGCTCACGGTCGACGGATTCGGGCAGGCCGATGAACAGGTCCAGGCCGAGGGGTGCGGCGATCTCGTCGGCGAAGAACCGGCCCAGCGTGCGCCGCGCGGGGTCGACCTGCCGGATCAACGCGGATTCGTACAGACCGAGGGTGACGGCGTGATACCCGTGCCGGGTGCCCGGAGGCCACGCCGGGGCCTGCTTCGCGATCCGCGCCGACACGACCTCTGGGTCGGCGAGCTCGGACAGCGTGAGCGGGGGCTCGACCGCCACCAGGCCGGCCTGGTGACCGAGCAACTGACGAACGGTGACGTCGGCCTTGCCCGCCTCCGTGAAGTCGGGCCAGTACTCGGCGACTCTTGTGTCGTAGTCCAGAAGCCCGCGCGAGACGGCGACCGCGACCGCAAGGGAGGCAACACCTTTCGTCGTCGAGAAGACATTGACAAGAGTATCGCCCTGCCACGGCGATCGCGTGGACGCGTCGCGGTAGCCGCCCCACAGGTCCACCACCTTGCGGCCGTCGCGGTACGCCGCCACCGCGGCCCCGATTTCGCGTCCGCTGCCCAGGTTGCGGCGGAATGCGTCGGCGACCTTCCCGTAGCCCTCGTCGACGTCGCCGCCGATCATGTCGGACGTGATTCGGGTCTTCTGAGCCATCGCGTGATGGTAGAGCCACCGCGCCGTCGGTGCGGTCGTTCGGCGAATGCTTCGGCTAGGCGGCCGTCTGCTTGCGGCCGCGCGACCAGTTGGCGTGCAGGCGCTGGCAATCGGCGAGGCGCAGCGGGCTGGCGCCACCGTAGTCGGGCCGCACCGCCACCGCGGCCGGGATGTCGGGGGTGCCCTCCCCCGTGATCACCAGCGTCGGCATCCCGGCGGCGTTGGCCGCCCGCAGCCCCGAGGCCGAGCCGGTGACGGCGAACGCGTCGTCGGCGGACAGCCCGAGCTCCCACAACGCGTGCCGGTGTGCCTCCGGATCGGGCATCGGCTTGACGACGTCCTCGGCGGAGACCACGACCTCGACAAGACCCTCGCCGACCAGTTGGCGCACCAGCGGCTCGGCCCAGCCGCGCTGACCGTTCACCACGACGGCCACCTGCACGCCGGCGCCGACGGCGTCCATCACGAAGTCGACCAACCCGGCGCGCGGAGACAGGTCGCGCTCGAGGATCAACTCGTCGAACAGCATGGTCTTGGTGGCGTAGATCTCGTCTGCCAGCAGCTTGGTGAGCACGTCGGCCTCGGTGGCCACGCACCGCTTGCGAAGCTCGGCGGCGACCCTCTGGCGCTCGTCGGTGAGCGCGAGCAGCTGTCGATAACGCGGCACCGACCACTGGAAATCCAGGCCGTGCGTCGCGAAGGCGGCGTTGTAGGCGACCCGGTGGCCGTCACATTCGATGTCGGTCAGCGCGTCGAGGTCGAACACCAGACCGCGCACGGCACAGCCGGAACCCGGCCCGGCACCAGGAGGAGAAGAGTCCCACCAGAATCGGCCCGCGCGCCACGTCGTCTCCTGCGTTGTCGGCATACGTAGAGCGTGGCCCCCATCACTCGCGACGTCCTCCCCCAATCGGGGGATCGACGGTGCCGCTTCGGCCCGCCGCACCCCGCCGACATGCTTCACCTGGGAAATGGCACCTCTAAGGTAGGTGCATGCCGAGCAGCCCACCGGTACGTCTTGTGCTGGTCGACGACCACGAAATGGTCATCGAGGGCCTCAAGGCCATGCTCGCGGCGTTCGCCGACCGGGTGCAGGTTGTCGGGCAGGCCGTCGGCGCCGAACGCGCGGCCGCGGTCATCGACGATCTTGATCCCGACATCGTGCTGTGCGATGTGCGGATGCAGGGTGCCAGCGGCCTGGACCTGTGCGCCGAACTGCGCGAACGCAACGCCGACCGCAAGATCGTCATGCTGTCGGTCTACGACGACGAGCAGTACCTGTTCCAGGCCCTTCGCGTCGGGGCGTCCGGATATCTACTCAAGAGCATCAGCAGCGACGAACTGGTGCGGCAGTTGGAGTTCGTCCACCGCGGCGAGACCGCGATCGACCCGGGCATGGCGGCCAGGGCCGTCGACACCGCAGCGCGGCTTCAGCGCGACGAGTTCTGGCCGGGCGCGCGCCAGGGGTTGACCCAGCGTGAGAGTGAGATCCTCTCGCTCGTCGTCAACGGGCTCTCCAACCGGGCGATCGCGGCCAAGCTGGTGATCGGGGACGAGACGGTCAAGACCCACCTCAGCTCGATCTACCGCAAGCTCGGTGTCAGCGACCGCACCGGCGCCGTCGCGACGGCCCTGCGCGAGGGAATCTTCAAGTGACCACGGAATCGGGTCCGTCGGACGCGGTGCGGGAGCTGAGCCAGTACGCGCTGGCCGCCGACCGCGAGCTGGCACTGCTGCGCGAACTGATCCAGGCCGCGTCCAAGGGTCCGGGTGTCGAACCGCTGGCCGCCGCGGCCGCGCGGATGATCACTGCGGCCACCGCCAGCGACGTGTGCTTCGTGCACGTCCTCGACGACAGCGACCGGTCACTCACGCTGGCCGGTGCCACACCGCCGTTCGACGCCGAGATAGGGAAGATCAGACTGCCTCTGGGCCAGGGCATCTCGGGTTGGGTCGCCAGCCACCGAGAGCCGGTGGTGATCACGCAGGACAAGGAGTCCGATCCGCGCTACATGCCGTTTCAGTCGCTGCGGGGCCGCGATTTCACGTCGATGGTGTCGGTGCCGATGGAGACCGACCCGGGCGGCCTTGTCGGCGTGCTGAACGTGCACACCGTGGAGCGCCGCGACTTCACCGAGCGCGACGTCGAGTTGCTCGTGGTGATCGGCAGGCTCATCGCAGGGGCCATGCACCAGGCCCGGCTGCACCGGCAGCTGGTGGCCCGCGAACGGGCCCACGAGAATTTCGTCGAGCAGGTGATAGAGGCTCAGGAGCTCGAACGGCGAAGGCTTGCAGGCGATATCCACGACGGTATCTCGCAGCGGCTGGTCACCTTGTCCTATCGGTTGGACGCCGCGACCCGATCCGACGAACCCGCGATCGTCGCCGAACAGCTCGGCAAGGCACGCGAGTTGGTCGACCTGACGCTGCAGGAGGCCCGCGCGGCGATCAGCGGGTTGCGCCCGCCGGTTCTCGACGACCTCGGACTGGCCGGCGGACTGGCCAGCCTCGCCCGATCGATACCGCAGATCGGCATCGAGGTGGATCTGGCCGAGCGCCGCCTCCCCGACCACATCGAGCTCGCGCTGTACCGCATCGCACAGGAGTGCCTGCAGAACGTCGTCAAACACGCCAAGGCCGCGTCGGCCCGGCTGACGTTCGCCGTCGACCCCGGCGACAGCGGCGACATCGCACGTCTCGAAATCGTCGATGACGGAGTGGGTTTCGATACCTTCGAACATCCGCTGGGCGGCGACGACATGGGCGGCTACGGCCTGCTGTCGATGGCCGAGCGCGCCGAGATCGTCGGCGGTCGGCTCAACATCCGGTCCCGCCCCGGGGCGGGGACGGCGGTGACGGCGACGATTCCGCTGCCGACCGTGCTGGAGTAGGCCCGCTTCACTCGAGGGTGCAGGCCTTCGCCAGGTGCTCCTCGATGCCGGTGATCACGTCTTCGGACGCTTCACGAAATGCCGCAAGGCGCTTCGGGCCGAGCACGTCGATGAACAGTTCGCGCACCCGTTCCGCGTTGGCCGGTGCGGACGCCTTGATCGCCGCGCGGCCGGTGTCGGTCAGCACGATGTCGGGGTAGCGACCGGTCGACTCCTCCCTGCGGATCAGGCCGCGCTTCTGCATCCGGGTCAGGTGGTGTGACAGCCGGGTCTTCTCCCAGTGGGTGGCTTTGCCGAGCTCGTACGCGCGCATCCGCCCCTTGGGTGCCTCCGACAGGTTGACCAAAATCTCGAAGTCGGAATCCGAGAGCCCGAACTCGCGCTGCAGATGCATCACCAGGTGACGCTCGAGCCTGTGCTGCATCGTCACGAATGCGCGCCAGGCGCCCAGTTCTTCCTCGGTCAGCCGCCCCTTACCAGCCATGGCGACGATCCTACCGGACCGGGTTGACATATCAACCCGACCGACTACCCTGGGTTGGGTTGACGTATCAACCTAGAAGGAGATGACCATGGCTCAGCATGTGATCACCGTTGTGGGAGCGACCGGCAAACAGGGCGGCGGACTGGCCCGAGCGATCCTCGCCGATCCGAGCGGGAAGTTCTCGGTCCGTGCAGTGACGCGCAACCCGCAGTCCACGCAGGCAAAGCGGCTTGCCGCAGCGGGCGCTGAAGTCGTCGAGGCCGACCTGTATGACGTCACGGGCATGCAGCGCGCCTTCGACGGAGCCGAGGCGGCGTTTGTTGTCACCAATTACTGGGCGGAGCGGACGGCAGAAGAGGAAGCGGTGCGCACCAGGGCGGAATCGGAGCTGTACCAAGCCGAAACGGCGGCGCGCGCGGCGAAGTCAGCGGACGTGGCGCACGTCATCTGGTCGACGTTGGAGGACACCCGGGACCACTTCGGCGACGACGCACGGGTGCCGACGGTCGAGGGACGGTACAAGGTGCCGCACTTCGACGCGAAGGCAGAGGCCGACGCCCTCTTCGCCGAACACCGCGTGCCCACGACGTTTCTCCGGACAGCCGGGTTCTACGAGGGGTTCCTCTCCGACCTGCAACCGGTCCGCGATCCGGACGGGCACCTAGTGCTGACGCTGCCGATGGCGGACCGGCCGATGGCGGCGATCGCCGTCGGTGACATCGGCCGAACCGCACTCGGCATCTTCAAGCGAGGTCCGGAGTTCATCGGCCAGACCGTGAGCATCGCCGGTGACCACTTGACCGGCGAGGAGTTCGCCGCCGAACTCTCGAGGCTGCACGGCGAACCGGTGGCTTATCGACCGCAGTCCTGGGATGAGCTGCGCGCCATGGACTTCCCCGGCGCTATCGAGATGGGCAACATGTTCCAGTTCTACGCCGAGGACTCCGAACGGTTCACCGCTGCGCGCGATCTGGCGTTCGTACGGACGCTGAACCCCGATCTGTTATCCTTCCGCGACTGGGTGGCGCGGCAGAACGCGGCATGACCAGCACAGACCGGACCTAGAAGTCCCCGGAGTTGCGGCGCAGCGTCTGGATCGAATCGGCAAGGGCCCGCGACTCGGCGCTTGACATTCCGATGTCGGCGAAGACCTCGTTGTTCAACGTCACCGTGGCGTCCTCGACCGTCGAGCGGCCGAGGTCGGTGATCTGAACCAGCGTGGTGCGCCCGTCGGTCGGATGGGGAATCCGCTCGACGAGACCGTCGCCCTCCAGTCGCCGGATCGCGTGCGTGACGCTGGTGACGTGCACCTGCAGCCGATCGGAGGCCTTGGTGATCGGCAGCGCGCCGTTGCGGGTGAACGCCAACAGCCTCAGCAACTCGAACCGCGAAAAGCTCAGATCGTAGGGTCGAAGTGCGCTTTCGACGCGCGCCAGCAGGATCTGGTGTGCCCGCATCACCGATGTCACGGCGACCATGCCGTCGGCGACCTCGCCCCACCCGCAGCGCTCCCAGTTGGCCCGCGCGAGCGCGATCGGGTCATGGTCATCCTGCCGCGACGGTTGGGGGGCCACGCCTCTTCATACCGCATCGATCGGCGCGGTCAGCAGATTTCAGCGCATGGCCTGGGCGACCGCGGCCACCACAGCGCGGGTGGATCTGCGGTCTCCCACGGTGATGCGCACGCCACCGTCGGCGTACTGGCGGACACGCACTCCGTTCGTCTCGAAGATCTGCCCCCAGCCACGGCCACAGTCCGGCACGTAGACGAAGTTGGCGTTGCTCTCGGTGCTGTACACCCCCATGGACCGCAGCCGCATGCGCAGGTGTCGACGCTCGCTGGTGATCATCCGGATGCGTTGACACAGCTCGGCTTCCGCGTCAAACGACGCCGCGACCGCAACGAGTGCGGTGATCGCGACACCAAAAGGCAGTTGCATGCTCCACAGCCTGCGGGCCAGCTGCGGGGCGCAGAAGCCGTACCCGATCCGGAGTCCGGCCAACCCGTAGGCCTTCGAAAACGTCCGCAGCACCACCACATTGGGGTGCCGCGCGACCAATCCGACGGCGTCCATGCGGCACTCCGGCGCCAGGAACTCCGCGTAGGCCTCGTCGAGAAGGACCACCGTCTCCGGCGACAGGCGCCGAAGGAACCGCTCGAGTTCGGCGCCGTGCTCGACTGTGCCGGTCGGGTTGTGCGGACGGCACACCACCACGACCTTGGCACCGGTCGCGGCCGACGCCATCGCGTCGAGATCGTGGTGACCGTGCGCGTCCAGGGCAACGGGGACCGATTCCAGCCGCGCCATCTGCGCGAAGATCGGATATCCGTCGAACGTCGGCGTGGCCATGACGATTCGATCGCCAGGATCCGTCACCGCATGCAACACCTGCATGATCACACCGGTGGCGCCGGCCCCGACCACGACCTGCTCGTCGCACAGGCCCGTGTGTCCGGCGATCAGCGAGCGCAGCCGCTCTGGCAGGTACTCCGGATACCGGTTGGCCGCCTCGATCGAGGCGCTCAGCGCCGAACGCACGGACGGCAGTGGCGGGAAGGGATTCTCGTTGAGCGACAGCGCCATCGGGTCCAATGAGGTGGGTAGCGCGCCGAGCGCCTCCGCTCCCCTGTGCATCGGTTCGGACATCAGCCGCGGCCGCCCCACCGCACTGCGGCCGCCCCGGCGAAATCACCGGCGTGGGCGAACGCCGCCATCAACACGACCTCCCCCGGTTGGAGTCTTCCGCTGTCGATCGCACGATCGAGGTTGACCGGAATACCCGCGGCGAACAGGTTGCCGCACTGGTCGAAGGTGTCGACGTGACGCTCGGGCGGGAGTTCGAGCGCTTCTCGCCAGTTGCGCAAGAACACCCGGTTCGGCTGGTTGGTGACGAGCAGATTTAGATCGGGGGGCTTGATCCCGATGCGGTCGCATACCGCGTACGACACCTCGGGAACCTGCCGGTTGCCTCGCGCCAGCACCTTGGTGATCTTGCTTTCGGTGAAACCGATGTAGCCCTCCCCCGGACCCGGCTGCCACCACTTGCGCGGCGGGTCGGACGCGATCGTCATATCGCCGGCGAACTCGCCGTAGGTACGACATTCGACGTCGAGGATCGGTGACTGCTCCGACACCGCCACCAGGCCGACGGCCGCGCCGTCGCCCGGCACCGATGCCTGCGCCTTGCGCCGCACCTGCGGTTGGTCGAAGACCTGACCGGCGGCGTTCTGCGCGACGGCGACCAGCGCCGTGCGTCCCGCGCCGGAGGACAGCAGCTGCCGCGCCACCTGCAGCCCGAACACGAACGCCGCGCAGCCGCCGTTGTGCAGATCGAGCACCCATGTCGGCTTCATACCGAGTCGGTGCGCCATGGCGCCGCCGCCACCGTAGAACGGGACGTCGGGCATCTGCGTGTGGGTGATCAGGACGTCGGCGCCGGCGACGGCGTCCTGGCCGTGACGCTCGATCAGGCCGGCGGCCGCCCGCTCGACCATGTCGACGGCGGTCTCGTCGGGCGCGACGTGATGGCGGAATCTGGGGGCGCGGAACATCATGCTGTCCCGCAGATCGTCGGATTCGGCGAACTGCGCATAGTATTCGGCGCCGATCGGCTCACCGGGCAGGTACGTCGATACGTCCAGAAGGCTGACGGTCATACCGAACTCACCTCATCCAATCGGGCGTCACGGGAAGGCCGTTGCGGTGCCGGTACTCGGCGATCGCCTTGAGATTGCGCAACTCGAGCAGGTGGCCGGGACCGAACATGTCCCAGAAGTCGCCCACCCATACGGGTCGTTCGGGCGGGGCCGACTCCGGGTACGGGTTGCGGTCGTAGAACGGGTGATGACAGTTGGTCCACAGCACCACCGAACCGGGTTTGTCGAACACGACCTGGGCATCGACGACGCGCATCAGGTAGATCATCCACAGGTGCCTGCCCTGATCCCACGCGCAGTGGTAATCCACCGTCATGGCCGCATCGTTGGCGACCGTGCGGGTGAAGATCTGCGTCTGCGAGCCCAGCCGGTCGTAGGCCACCCACAGCCCTGGTTCCTCGGTGGGGGTGAAACCGCGCAGGCTGTAGGTCCATTCCTCCAGACACCTTGTGTCGGAGAGGTATTCGAACAACGCGCCGGGTGGACAGTCGACGTACTCGTTAACGGTGCAGTACTCGCCGTAGACGGAGTCGTGCGGATAGACCGACCGCATCATCTCCATGATGATCGGGGTGGCCTTCTCACGCGGTGACGTCTCGACGCGGATGAGGCCGTCGAGCGGCTCGCCAGTGCCGCGATGGGTGGTGATGTCGTCAAGGGCGGGCAGGGACATGGTTGCGGATCTCCTCTGCGGCAGGTGGTTTGACGTTGACTCGGTCGAGGAACGCCGCGAACGGCGGGATCTCGTCGGCACAACATTCGATGCTGATGACGGCGGGGCCGTCGGTCTCGAGCGCGGCTGTGAGTGCGGCGGGCAGCGATGCGACGTCCTCGATGTCGGCGGCGGGCAGTCCCGGGAACATCGCGCCAAGGCCGGCCCCCAACCGGCTCGGCCCGAACCGGTTGTAGCTGTAGCGATCGCCGTAGAACAGCTGCTCGCGGGTGAGGCACATCGCGTGCGCGTGGTTGTCGAACAGCAGGAACGTCACCGGCAGCCCGTACTCGCGCGCGGTGTGAATCTCCATGCCGTGCATGAGGAAACTGCCGTCGCCCGCTATCACCAGCGTCCGCCTGCCCCGTCCGAAGGCCATTCCGATTCCCGCGCCGAAGCTGTATCCCATGCCCCCCATGCCGAGCGCGACGACGAACCGGCCGTCGCGACGCACCGGCAGGTGATGAATCGCCGCCGCCCCGATATTGCCCGCATCGACCACGATGTCCACCCCGTCGGGCAGCGTCGCGTCGAGCGCGACCATCGCGTCGCGATACCGGATGCCGGTTCCGTGATGGGGCGGCGGGCGCAACTCGTCCCGCATCACCGTGTCGGGCACCCGCAGGCGCGCAGGCCGGCCCGCACCTGACAGCGCCTCGGTGAGCGCCGCCAGCGAGGTGCGCAGATCGTCGGTGTGCGCGTGGGTGCACGCGAGATACGGTGGGGCGGAGCCGATCGAGTACACGGGAACCGTGGCCAGGGCGTTCTCGAGGCCGGCCCGCGCCGTCAGCGTCATCATGGTGCCCACCAGGAGGCACACCCCACTGCCGGCCACGGCCGAGGCGATGGTCGGATGACCCATCACCCCGGTCACGCCCAGCGCCGACGACGATCCCATCCCCGGTGTGCCCGCGGCGTCCTTTGCGTCGGGCACGGTGGCCACCCGGGCGCGCAGCAGCGCTCGCAGCGCCTCGAGTTCGGCACGCGCGTCGTCGCGGGCAACCTGTTCTCCGGCGATGATCGTGACGGGGCCCTCGGCTCTCCGAAGCGCACGTGCGACCGCATGCGGGGCAGCCGGTGCCACACCGGCGCGCCCACCGACCGCCGCGCCGCCGTTGACCGGCACCTCGGCTTGCTGGATGTCCTTGGGTAGCAACAGCACCGACGGCCCTCGCCGGGCCGCTGCGGCCTCGATCGCTGCGGGAAGTGCGGTCACGATGTCCGCGGGCGTGAGTATCCGCCGGCAGTGCACCGACACCGCCGAGAACAGCGCGTGCGCATCGAGTGCCCCGTTGCGTCCGCTGGTGTCCTGGAACGCGCCTCGACCGTCGAGTGCGCTCGGCGGTTGTCCGATCAACGCCAGCACCGGCACTCGGCTGGCCAACGCTTCCCCCAGTGCGGGAACGGTGTTCAAGCAGCCGCCACCCGACGTTGCCGCCACCACGCCGATTCCGCAGCCGCCGCGGCTGTATCCGTCGGCCATGGTGGCCGCGGAGAACTCGTGCTTGGCGAGTACGGCGTCGATGTCGGAACGGAAATACGCCGCGTCGTAGAGATCTTCGATGTTGGCACCGTCGACACCGAAGATGAACCGCACGCCGATCGCCGCAAGGTACTCGACGATGTGGTCGACGACTCGGTGGCCCATCTCTCACCTGCTTTCGGACTTCAGCGAGTTACACGGTGCGCGGGCACGTGGAGTTCATCGGTTCAGAACATTCACAGCGAACGCTCAAGAAGCACTTCACCGGAGTCGGGTGAAACCAGTTGCACGGCAGCGATTTCGTCCATCTGCATCGGCGTGGTGGCGCTCGGCAGTGCGGTAGCGCCCGACAGCCCCAGCCACGTCGCGACTTGGTTGCGGCTGCCGTCGTGTCCCACCACAACCATCCCCAGGTTCTGGGGCGGCGCATCGCGTTGGCCCCAGTCGCCGTAGGTGCATGCCATGTCGATTCGAGTGCCCCAGCCGTACCCCGTCATCGAGATGGTCGCGTTGATCGGCGTCTTGGAAACCTTGGCCATCTCCAGCTGCTGACCCGACGCCTGCGGCGGTGTAGCGGTCTGCAACCCGAACGCCTCCGGACGGACCGCGATCGCGATGCCGACCGCCAGCACCGCGGCGGCCAGACCGATGGCGGCCGAGGTCATCCACCGCGACCGCCTACGTCGCGCGCGCACCCTGTCCAACAACCCGCTCAACAGTTCCGGCGGGGGTTCTGGGTGCGTGGGTGGGCGGCCGTCGAACTCGGCGGGTTCGACCGTGCTCAGCAGAGTGGAGATGTCGCGCAGTTCGGCGACCGCGGCCGTGCAGCGCTCACAGGTCGCAAGATGTGCCTCGTACTCGCGGCGGTCCTGTTCGGTCAGCGAGCCCAGGACGTAGGCGGCGTCCCACGTGGCGTACCGATCGTCGTCCGCCCGGCCGAGGACGGGTTCGAATGCCGTCACCGTGTCACCCCCATCTCCTCCAACTTGAGCTTGAGCGCTCGTACCCCGTAGTGCAGCCGTGACTTCACCGTGCCCTCGGCGATGTGGAGGTCGGCTGCGATCTGCGCCGTGGTCCAGCCCTGGTAGTACGCGCGGCTGATGACCGCGCGATGCTCATCGGACAGCGCACCGACGGCTTCGCCGAGCATCATTCGGTTCAACGCAGCCTCCACCTCGTCGGGCCCGGCCCGGTCCGCGGTCGTCTCCATGTCGGCGGCGCCGGATTCGCTACGGAAGCGGGCACTGCGCGTCTCGTCGATGATGAGGTTGCGGGCCACGGTGAACAACCACGGCCGCGCCGACCTCGAGGAGTCGGCCGTCACCTCGGGGTGTCGCCACGCCCGCAGTAGCGTCTCCTGCACCACATCCTCCGCCCGGGCCGTATCGCCGGTCAGCCGGACCGCATAGCGCCAGATCGCGGCGGCGTGCTCGGCATAGAGCACCCGCATGACGGTCGCGTCCGGGTCGTCCAAAATCAACCTCCGCCCTAGACACGAGGTTGGCGGTCATCCGGTTCAGTATCGGCGCTGCATCTTCACAGCGGGACGGAGTTGCGCCGGGCGCCTGCCTGGCTGTCGGCGAACCGCTCATGCAGGGTGCGCAGCACCGCCGCACACGCCGCCCGCTCGGCCGGGTCGATGTGGTCGAGCACCCGGGCCAGTTCGCGGCGCCGACGAGCGGTGACCTGCCGCACCAGTTTGCGGCCCGAAGCGGTCAACTCCAGGGTGACGACGCTGCGGTTCGACGGATCCGAGCCGCGCACCAGGTGGCCAGAGGCATGCAGTCGGTCGGCCAGACGCGTCACCGTGGATCCGACCACGCCGAGCGCCTTGGCGCATTCCGTCGACGTCGATCGGCCGCGCTGTTGCAACACCGCGAGCAACCGGAACTGCGGCAGCGAGACGTCCACCTCTTCGACACTGCGCAGCGCCAGGCCCACCAAATCCCTGGCCGCCACCTCGAACGCCGTCAGCTCTTCTTTTGGTGTCTTGGTCACGTCGGTATTCCGGGCGCGTGCATGCCGAAATTGTCGCACGCGGGCGCACCCACTCAGCACTGCTGACCTCCTAGGTATTGCTTTTTGCAAGACTTGCATAATGCAAGGGATTGAGGCAGACTAGAAACTTGACTGGTTCAAGTATTCGGAGGGGCCGCATGTCCGTGAGTCGTTGGCACGACGATCTGCGCGCCGCGGGGCTGCGAATCACCAAACCCCGACTCGCGGTGCTCGCCGAGGTCCAGAAGCATCCGCACGCCGACGTCGAAGAGATCGCCGCCGGAGCGCGTCGGCGCATCGGATCGCTGTCGACACAAGCGGTTTACGACGTGCTCTACGCCCTCACCGGCGCGGGCTTGTTACGCCGCGTCGAACCGGCCGGCTCACGCGCCCGCTTCGAACTGCAGACCGGCGACAACCATCACCACGTGGTCTGTCGATCGTGCGGCGCCATCGACGACGTCGAGTGCGCCACCGGGCGAGCCCCGTGCCTACATGCCGACGGTGCAACCGGCTACGCGATCGACGAGGCCGAAGTGACGTTCTGGGGCCTATGCCCCGACTGCAATGGCAGCACACAACCCATTTGAATGGAGATTCTGATGACCGCTTCGAAATTCGGCTCCACCACCGGCACCGGCGCACCGGCTTTCAGCGACCGCAATAGTCTCAGCGTCGGCTCGAACGGACCACTCGTCCTGCACGACGTGCATTTCCTGGAGCAAATGGCCCACTTCAACCGTGAGCGTGTCCCCGAACGCAGCCCGCACGCCAAGGGCTCCGGCGCCTTCGGGGTGTTCACCGCCACCGAGGACGTCTCGCAGTTCACCAAGGCCGCACTGTTCCAGAAGGGCGCGAAAACCGATCTGCTGATTCGGTTTTCGACAGTGGCCGGTGAACAGGGCAGCCCGGACACCTGGCGGGATGTGCGCGGATACTCGCTGAAGTTCTACACCTCAGAAGGCAACTACGACCTGGTCGGCAACAACACGCCGATCTTCTTCGTCCGCGACCCGATGAAGTTCCCCCATTTCATCCGCAGCCAGAAGCGGCTGCCCGACTCCGGCCTGCGGTCCTCGCAGATGCAGTGGGATTTCTGGAGTTTGAACCCCGAGTCCGCCCACCAGGTGACCTACCTGATGGGTGAGCGCGGCCTGCCACGGACCTGGCGCCACATGAACGGCTACGGCTCGCACACCTACATGTGGGTCAACGCCGCAGGCGAGAAGTTCTGGGTGAAGTACCACTTCCACACCGACCAGGGCATGGAGTTCCTCACCAACGACGAGGCCGCCGCCCTGGCCGGTGAGGACAGCGACTTCCACCGCCGGGACCTCTTCGATGCGATTAACCGGGGAGAGCACCCAAGCTGGCGGCTCTCGGTGCAGGTGATGCCGTATGCCGAGGCGGCCGATTACCGGTTCAACCCGTTCGACCTGACCAAGGTGTGGCCGCACGCGGACTACCCGCTGATTCCGGTCGGCAGCTTCACGCTCAACCGCAACCCGGAGAACTTCTTCGCCCAGATCGAACAGGCGGCGTTCTCCCCGGGTAACACGGTGCCGGGTATCGGCCTGTCGCCGGACAAGATGCTGCTCGGCCGCGCGTTCGCCTACAGCGACGCGCAGCGCAACCGGATCGGCACCAACTTCCACCAGCTGCCGGTGAACCAGCCGCGCGACGGGGTGCCGATGAACTCCTACATGTTCGACGGCCAGATGACCTACCACCACTCCGGCGCGGCACCGGTTTACGCGCCCAACAGCGGCGGACGTCCGTGGTCGGACACCACCGGCCCGGCCGAGGACGGCTGGGAGGCAGACGCCGAACTGGTGCGCTCGGCCTACGCGTTGCACGCCGAGGACGACGACTTCGGCCAGCCCGGCACGATGGTGCGCAAGGTGTGGAACGACGCGCAACGCACCGCGGCGGTCGAGACGATCGCGGGCAGCCTCGACGGGGTGACCGGCGAGGTGCTCGACCGGTCGCTGGAGTACTGGCGCAACGTCGACGACGATCTGGGCGCCCGGATCGAGAAGGCGGTCCGCGGGGACGCCGCACCCGAACCCGTGCAGGGTATGGGCGAGGGCTAACCGCCCTTAGATGATTGCGGGCGGGCGGCCTACTGAGTGAGGATCCGCGGCCCGTCCTCGGTGACGGCCACGGTGTGCTCCCAGTGGGCCGCCCGCGATCCGTCTGCGGTCACGACGGTCCACTCGTCCTCGAGGATCACGGTCCTGGTGGTGCCCAGCGTCAGCATCGGCTCGATGGCCAGCACCGACCCGACCGCCAGATAGGGGCCGCGGCCGGGCGCGCCCTCGTTGGGCAGGAACGGGTCCATGTGCATCTGCCGTCCGATGCCGTGGCCGCCGTAACCGTCGACGATGAAGAACTTGCGGCCGTATCGGTTCTCGGCGGCGCGCGCCGCGGTCTCGATGGCGTGTGAAACGTCGGTGAGCCGGTTGCCGGGCACCATCGCGGACGCGCCTGCCTCCATGGCTTCCTTGGTGGCCTGCGACAACGCCTCGTCGACCGGGATCAGCGTCCCGACCCCGAACGTGATGGCCGAGTCGCCGTGCCAGCCGTCGACGATCGCCCCGCAGTCGATGGACACCAGGTCCCCGGGCGCCAGGGTTTCTGCCGCAGACGGAATGCCGTGCACCACACGGTCATTGACCGAGGAACAGATGCTCGCGGGATATCCGTGGTAGCCGAGGAAGGAGGGCACACCTCCGCCGTCGCGAATCACCGACTCGGCGACCTCGTCGAGCGCCATAGTGGTCACGCCGGGGGCGGCGGCCTGACGGACCGCGGCCAGCGCCGACGCCACCAAGGCTCCCGCGACGGCCATCGCGTCAAGTTCATCGGGGGTGCGCTGCGGTACGACCTTGCGTCCGCGCAGGCCCATCAGGCCCATATCCGCTACTTACCGAGCGCCTGCAGTGCGCGCGCGAAAACCTCGTCGAGGGCGCCGACCGCGTCGACTTGCTGCAGGTTGTTGCTGCTGTAGTACTCGAGCAGGGGGTAGGTCTCGTCGCGATAGACCTGCATGCGGTTACGGATCACGTCTTCGGTGTCGTCTTCGCGGCCGCGGGACTTGAGACGCTTGAACAGCTCGTCCTCGGAGACCTTGAACTCCAGCACCGCGTCGAGCCTGGTGTCGTGGCGCTTGAGCATGTCGTCCAGCGCCTTGGCCTGCTCCACGGAGCGGGGGTAACCGTCGAGGATGAACCCGTCGGCCGCGTCCGGCTGTTCGATGCGGTCCTCGACCAGCTTGTTCGTCAGCTCCGATGGCACCAGGTCGCCGGCGTCGAGGTATTTCTTGGCTTCCAGCCCCAGCGGGGTGCCGTCGCCGATGTTCTTGCGGAAGAGGTCGCCGGTCGAGATCTGCGGAATTCCGAGCTTCTCGGAGAGCTTCTGGGCCTGTGTTCCCTTGCCGGCGCCGGGCGGTCCGAGCAGAACGACTCTCACTTCAGGAACCCTTCGTAATTGCGCTGCATCAGCTGGCTCTCGATCTGTTTGACGGTATCCAATCCGACCCCGACGAGGATCAGTACGCCCACACCACCGAACGGCAGGTTCTGCACGGGCCCGCTGCTCCCCACGGAGAGGAACAGGTTCGGCAGCACGGCGATCAGACCCAGGTAGATCGAACCTGGAAGGGTGATCCGGCTCAGCACATAACGCAGGTAGTCCGCCGTCGGCTTGCCTGGCCGGATGCCGGGGATGAAGCCGCCGAACTTCTTCATCTCGTCGGCCCGCTCATCGGGGTTGAACGTGATGGAGACGTAGAAGTAGGTGAAGAACACGATCAGCGCGAAGTAGACGCCGATGTAGGCCAGGCTGCTGGGATCTGTCAGGTAGTTCGCGACGAACGTGTTCCACCAGTTGGTGCTGTTCGGATTCGAGCTTCCGCTCTGGATGAGCTGGGTGATGAGCTGCGGGATGTAGATCAGCGACGAGGCGAAGATCACCGGGATGACGCCTGCCTGGTTCACCTTCAACGGCAGGTACGTCGACGTGCCGCCGTACATCTTGCGGCCGACCATCCGCTTGGCGTACTGCACAGGGATTCGGCGCTGGCCCTGCTCGACGAACACCACGCCGACGATGATCGCCAGCGCACCGGCGCACACCAGCGCGAACACCAGGCCGCCGCGGCTCTCGAGGATGGTCTGACCCTCACCCGGGATCGCCGACGCGATGCTCGCGAAGATGATCAGCGACATGCCGTTGCCGATGCCGCGCTCGGTGACCAGCTCGCCCATCCACATCACCAGCGCCGCGCCCGCGGTCATCACCAGCACCATCACCACGAGGGTGAAGATGTTCAGACCCTCGTGCTGGCCCTGGATGATGTCCAGCGAGCAGCCCTGAAGCAGGCCGCCGTTGGCCGCCAGCGCCACGATGCTGGTGCTCTGGAGGATGGCCAGCGCAATGGCCAGATAGCGCGTGTACTGCGTCATCTTGGCCTGGCCGGACTGGCCTTCCTTACGCAGCTGCTCGAAACGCGGGATCACCACGGTCAGCAGCTGCACGATGATGCTCGCGGTGATGTAAGGCATCACACCGACGGCGAACACCGACAACTGCAGCAACGCGCCGCCGGAGAACAGGTTGATCAGCGAGTAGATCTGGCCGGACTCACCGCCGGTGACCTCCGCGATGCACTCCTGCACGTTCGGGTAGTTCACCCCCGGAGACGGGATCGCGGCCCCGACCCGGTAGAGGATCACGATGCCGAGGGTGAACAGGATCTTTCGCCTCAGGTCGACCGTCCGCAGTGATGAGATGAAAGCCGAAAGCACTCTTCCTCCTGCGCAGCCGGCCTGTTGATCGCGGCGTGCGGATGGGGCTGGATTCGACCAGCGTCGTGGTTAAGTCGTGTGCGGACCCCCGCCAAGCGCGCAGCCTGCAGAGTTACCCGTCAAACAGTCTACGAGAATAACAGTTAGGGCCCCGTTGGCCCGCATCCCGCTGATCGCCCCGCCTCACAGCGACTTCTCAGGACGGGAACATACCGTGGAACCGATCTCGTTATATCCACTAATCAATAGCGTCAGGAGTTTGAGATGGCACGTACGGGTCCACGTTTTGAGGGAGACACCTGGGACCTCGCCAGCAGCGTCGGTGCGACCGCGACGATGGTCGCCGCGGCGCGGGCGATCGCCAGCACGGGTGCCGACGCGCTGATCTCCGATCCGTACGCCGAACCGTTGGTGCGCGCGGTGGGCGTGGACTTCTTCACCCGCCTGGCCAGCGGTGAGCTCACGCTCGAGGACCTCGACGGTGACGCCTCGGACGGGGCCACGGTCGGAATGGCCCGGATGACCGACAACATGGCGGTGCGGACGAAGTTCTTCGACGAGTTCTTCGCAGACTCCGCCGAAAGTGGTGTACGGCAGGCGGTGATCCTGGCCTCCGGGCTCGACGCGCGCGCCTACCGGTTGGCATGGCCGGCCGGGACGACGGTCTTCGAGATCGACCAGCCCGACGTCATCGCGTTCAAGACCCGGGCAATGGCCGATCTCGGCGCCGAACCGACCGCGCTGCGCAGGGCGGTGGCGATCGACTTGCGCTTCGACTGGCCCGCGGCATTGAAGGACGCGGGTTTCGACCCGGCCCTGCCGACCGCATGGAGCGCCGAGGGCCTGCTCGGATACCTGCCGCCGGAGGCACAGGACAAGCTGCTCGACACGATCACCGAGTTGAGCGCTCCCGGTAGCCGGGTCGCGGTCGAGAGCGGCCCCTCCAGCAGCGACCCCGCCGATCGGGAGAAGGTACTGGCCCGGATGCAGGAATCAGCGGAGCGGTGGCGCGAACACGGCTTCGAACTCGACTTCTCCGAACTCGTCTACATCGGCGAGCGCAACGAGGCCGGCGCCTACCTCGAGGAGCGGGGCTGGCGCCTGACCCGTCGCACGGTCGGCGAACTGCTGGCCGAGAACGGTCTGCCCCCGCTGCCCGAGGACGACGACGTCGCCAGATTCGGTGAGATGCAGTACCTCAGCGGCATACTCGAGAAATGAGCCGAACGGATTCGGACAGCTGGGACCCTGCATCGAGCGTGGGGACCACGGCCACGATGGTCGCCGCTGCCCGCGCGATCGCCAGCCGCGAAGATGACCCGCTCTTCGACGATCCGTACGCCGCGCCGCTGGTGCGCGCGGTCGGCATCGACTTCTTCACGGGCCTGGTCGACGGGGGCATCGAAGGCAACGACATCGACGGTGCCGGTGCCGACTTCATGGCCAGGATGATCGCAGTGCGCACCCGGTTCTTCGACGACTTCTTTCTCACCTCCGCCGGAGGTGGCATCCGGCAGGCGGTGATCCTGGCGTCGGGTCTGGACTCGCGGTCCTACCGGCTGCCGTGGCCCGACGGGACCGTCGTCTATGAGATCGACCAGCCGCAGGTGATCGGGTTCAAGACCGCCACGATGTCCTCGCTGGGGGCCTCCCCTTCTGCCCAGTTGCGCCCGGTCGGTATCGACCTGCGCGACGATTGGCCGAAAGCGTTGCACGACAGCGGTTTCGACCCGGCACAACCGACAGCGTGGAGCGCGGAAGGACTGCTCGTCTACTTGCCACCCGAAGCGCAGGACAAGCTGTTCGACGACATCGGCGCGCTCAGCGCACCGGGCAGCAGGCTCGCCACCGAATACCATCCCGACGCTGCGGCGACAATCGGCGAACGCAGTAAAGCGATCAGCAAGCAGTGGGGTGAGAACGGCATCCACCTCGACATCTCGCACCTCTTCTACGAGGGCGAGCGCAGCCACGTCGTCGATTATCTGACCGGGCACGGGTGGCAGGTGTGCACCAAAAGCCGTCCCGAGGTGTTCGCTGAATACGGCCGAGACTTTCCCGACACGGAACTGCTTGCCCCGATGCGTGATTCGCTCGCGATCATCGCAACCCGCAACTGAGGAGCACAAATGGCCCGTACCGACAACGACACCTGGGATCTGGCATCCAGCGTCGGCTCGACCGCGACCATGGTCGCCGCACAACGCGTACTGAGCCACCGCGAGGGCCTGATTGACGACCCGTACGCCGAACCTCTGGTGCGCGCGGTCGGGCTCGACTTCTTCATCCGAGCGCTCGACGGCGAGATATCGCTGGACGACATCGACCCGCGCTTCAACACCCGTCGCGCCGCCGAGGGAATGGCTGTGCGCACCCGCCATTTCGACCGGCTGTTCGCCGACGCCGCGGCCCGTGATGTCCGCCAGGCGGTGATCTTGGCCGCTGGGCTCGACGCTCGCGCCTACCGCCTGCCGTGGCCGACGGGCACCACCGTGTTCGAGCTCGACCAGCCGGAGGTGATCGCGTTCAAGGGCGACACCCTTTCGGCGTTGGGGGCCGAACCGGCCGCGAACCGGCGCGTGGTGGCGATCGACCTGCGCGAAGACTGGCCGAAAGCGCTGCTGGACAATGGCTTCGACTCGACCCAACCGACGGCCTGGATCGCCGAGGGACTGCTGATCTACCTGCCACCCGAAGCGCAGGACCTGCTGTTCGACCGGATCGATGAACTGAGCGCACCGGGTAGCCGGGTGGCCACCGAGCACATCCCCGATGTCAGCATGTTCTCCGACGAGCGGGCCCGGGAGATCGCCGAGAAGTTCCAGGCTTACGGACAGAACATCGAGATGGGTGAGCTCATTTATCACGGTGAGCGCAACGACGTCGTCGACTATCTGACCGCCCGCGGCTGGGACGTCACGACGCAGAACATGCCGGATGCCTACGCCGCCAACGGGTTCACCTTCGACGAGGACAGCACGATCGGCTTTTTCAAAGATCTGAGCTACCTGTCGGCGATCAAATGCTGAACCGTTCGCTCAGAATCGGTGCTCACCGAGCCACAACACGCTCAGGCCACTGAGCGAACGCTCGGTCTGATCGGCCAGCTTCACCACGGAGCGCCCGAGCAACCCGACGACAGCGTCCGGTAGCGATGCCGCCGGCTGCGACGACGCCTTGGGCCGCAGCCGGTCCAGCAGCGACGAACCCGGATACGAGACGATGCGCACCTCGGCGTCGGCGTCCATCCCCGCCAACACCTTGGCCCTCGTGATCGCGGCGCGCAGGCCGCCGAGGTGATCGACCAACCCGCGCTCGTGCGCGTCCGCGCCGGTCCACACCCGACCGCGCGCGACGGCGTCGACATCCTCGACGCTCATCTTGCGGCCCACCGCGACCCGCTCGATGAAATCGGTGTAGAGCAGGTCTGTCTCGGCCTCCACATGTGCATGCTGCTCGTCGGTGAACGGCTCGTTGAGCGACCAGGCGTCGGCGTTGCGGTTGGTACGTACCGTTCCGGAGCCGACGCCAAGACGCCCCTTGAGCTCGCGGGCCACTAGCTTGCCCGCCAACACACCGATCGAGCCCGTAATGGTGCCGGGATTGGCGACGATCTCATCGGCGGCCATCGACACGTAGTAGCCGCCGGATGCCGCGACCGCGCCCATGGACGCGACCACCGGCTTGCCCTTGTCGCGGCTCTGTTGCACTTCGCGCCAAATGGTTTCCGATCCGGTCACCGAGCCGCCGGGGCTGTCCACCCGCAACACGATCGCCGAAACGTCTTGGGCGGCCGCGGCTTCGCGAAGCGCCGCGGCGATCGTGTCGCCGCCCGCGCTCGAACTGCCTAGCGGCAGCGGTTGCGTGCCGCCGCGACCACTGACGATCGGGCCGTGCAGGGTCACCACGGCGATCGTCGCCTTCTTGCGTCCGGGGATGGACGGCACGGGCAGACCCGGGCGTTCAGCCGTCGCACGCGCATAACGCGACAGGAACAGCCGCGGCGGCGCGTCCTCGGAGTCCGCGTCCGCGCCTGCCGTGAAGTCCGGTGCGCCGGCCAGTTCGGCCATGCGTGCGTAGGCTTCGTCACGGAAGCCGACGTGGTCGATCAACCTTCCGGCGAGCGCGTCTTCGCGCAGCAAGGGCGCCTTGTCGGCGAGCGCGTCGACGTCCTTGGGCTCGATGTGACGCGACTGTGCGACCGCCTCCAGCACCTGGGCGTGCAGGCTTTGAATCAACCGTTCGTCGGCCTCGCGATGGGCCTCGGTGTAGCCGTCTTCCGTGAAACGGTTTGCCGCAGACTTGTATTCACCGCGCGCGATGAACTGCGCCTCGACTCCGATCTTGTCGAGTGCGCCGCGCAGGAACAGTGCGTTCGTCGCAAAACCCACCAAGCCCACCGTGCCCGCAGGCTGCATCCACACCTCGCGGAATGCTGAGGCCAGGTAGTACGACAGCGTGCCGGGATAGGTCTCGGCCCACGCCAACGACGGCTTGACGTCGCTGAACGCCGCGATGGCCGAACGCAGTTCCTGCACCGCGCCCGGCGACGCAGCGGGCAGCTGCACCCGAGCGACCAGGCCCGCGACCCGGTCGTCCTCGGCCGCCCGGTGGATCGCCGCGACGGCCTCCCGCAACAGCAGCGGACGGCCCGACCCGGAGATCAATGCCAGCGGGTCGAACCCGGCGGTCTCGCTCGGCACCGACGTCAGGTCCAGTTCGAGCACGCATCCGTTCGGGATACCGTTGTGGCGGGCGGTGTCGATGCGCCGCGCCAGCGCGCGCACGTCGTCGAGACCGGGGAGTCCGGACATGCCGGGCAGGAAAACGGACATGTTGCGAGCCTACCGACGCCGCGCAGCGCCTCGGCCCGGCGAGCGCGTCTACCGTGGTGCCGTGCGGTTCGACATCTCCATCCCCCAGCGCGTCGCGGGCGGTTTCGATGCCGGCGCCACTCGCGACTACCTGATCCGGGCTGAAGGACTGGGCTTCACTGGCGCGTGGACGCTGGAGCAGACGATCGGGCCCTCACCGCTGCTCGCACCGCTGGAGATGCTCGCATGGGCCGCCGCACACACCGATCGGATCCGCCTGGGGGTGGCCGTCCTCGTGACCTCCCTGCACGAACCGCTTCAACTGGCCTCAGCGGTGACGGCGGTCGACCACCTCAGCCACGGACGGCTCGACCTCGGGGTGGCCCCTGGCGGCGGCACCCGCAAGTTCGCGGCCTTCGGCGTCGAACGCGCCACGTTCGTCAGGAACTTCACCGAAGGGCTCGAGTTGATGAAGGCGGCCTGGTCCGACGAACCCAAGGTGACGTTTCACGGCCGGTTTCGTGACGTCGACGGGCTGCCGATCCAACCCAAACCAGTCCAGCGACCGCACCCGCCGATCTGGTTCGGCGCCAACGCTTCTCGCGCCATCGCCAGGGCGGTGCGCCACGGCGACGCGTTTCTGGGAGCAGGCTCGTCCACCACGGCGGCGTTCGCCGAAGCCGTCAGATGCGTTCGCCGCGAACTCGCCGAACAATCAAGGGATGCTGCGGAATTCACCGTCGGCAAGCGCGTGTACCTGATCGTCGACGATGACCCCTTGCGTGCCAGGGAGCGGGTACTGGCCGGCCTGCGCCGCATCTACGGCGGTATGGCCGGCATCGACGAGGTCCCGGTATCCGGCACACCCGCCGACGTGGTCCGCGGGCTGCGCGATGTCGTCGACGCAGGCGCCGAGATGCTACTGCTCAACCCCGTCGGCGAGAACGTCTCCGAAGACCGTGAGCAGATGGAACGTCTGGCGGCAGCGGTCATTCCGCAGCTGAAGTGACCCGCGTCGACTCGAATGAAGCCCGGTCAGCGGCCCATGAAACGGCCGTGCTGCGGGCAGTAGACGGCGACCGCCGCGCGCATCAGCCCCGCGGCCTGCCCGCGATCCATACCGGTGCCGGTAAGGCGGTTGACCACACCGCGCACGACAGGAACCGGGTTGGCGGTGCCGTCCAGACCCGCGGTCAGCATGTCGCAGATACCCTGACCCAACGCAGGCAGGTCGGTTTCACCGAGCGGAATCTGCAGCGCCTCGACGCGATCGGCGAACTTCGCATCGTCGTCCTGGGCGTGGGCGGTCGCCACGCCGCCGAACAACGCGATACCGGCGGCCCCAGCGACGGCGGTGAGCCGGCGGAGGTAGGTCATATCTGCTCCTGATGTGTCACGCCTACGCACCATATCGGCGGACGGCGCCCGACGTTACGACCGCCCGACACGAAAGCCCCCGCCTCCACGGCAGGGGCTCCCGGTCGACGCGGGGTTACAGCTCGGTCGCCGAACCGCCCGCCGAGGAGATCTTCTCGCGCGCACTGCCGCTGAACTTGTGCGCGGTGACGTTCACCTTGACGGTGAGCTTGCCGTCGCCGAGCACCTTGACCAGTGCGTTCTTGCGCACCGCGCCCGCGGCCACCAGCTCGTCCACACCGACGTCACCGCCCTTCGGGAACAGCTTGTTGATGTCGCCGACGTTGACGACCTCGTACTCTGTGCGGAAGCGGTTGCGGAAGCCCTTGAGCTTCGGCAGCCGCATGTGGATCGGCATCTGACCGCCCTCGAACGTCGCGGGGACGTTCTTGCGGGCCTTGGTGCCCTTGGTGCCGCGACCCGCGGTCTTACCCTTCGAACCCTCGCCCCGACCCACCCGGGTCTTGGCGGTCTTCGAACCGGGTGCCGGTTTCAGGTCATGCAGTTTGATAGGTGTCATGCTTTAGCCTTCCGCTCTTCGCGCGAGCGCTCATCGCCGGCCTCTACTGCCTCAACTTTGACGAGGTGATGCACGGTCTTGATCAGGCCGCGCGTCTGCGCGTTGTCCTCACGGACAACGGACTGGCGAATCTTGCGCAGCCCCAACGACCGCAGGCTCTCCCGCTGCTTCCAGCGCGCACCGATGGTGCTGCGCACCTGAGTGATCTTCAGCTCTGCCATTTACGACGACCCTTCACGCGCTGCCGACGCGGCAAGCGCCTCGGCCTCCCGGCGCGCCCGCAGCATGCCCGCAGGCGCCACATCTTCAATCGGCAGCCCGCGTCGGGCGGCGACCTCTTCGGGACGCTGCAGCAGCTTCAGCGCGGCAACGGTGGCGTGCACCACGTTGATCGCGTTGTCGCTGCCCAGCGACTTGGCCAGGATGTCGTGCACGCCGGCGCATTCCAGCACCGCGCGAGCCGCACCGCCGGCGATCACACCGGTACCGGGGCTGGCCGGACGCAGCATCACCACACCGGCGGCGGCTTCGCCCTGCACCGGGTGGGTGATGGTGCCGCCGATCAGCGGAACCCGGAAGAAGTTCTTGCGTGCTTCTTCGACGCCCTTGGCGATGGCGGCGGGAACTTCCTTGGCCTTGCCGTATCCGACGCCGACCATGCCCTTGCCGTCGCCGACGATCACCAGCGCGGTGAAGCTGAACCGGCGGCCACCCTTGACCACCTTGGAGACGCGGTTGATCGAGACGACGCGCTCGAGGTAGTTGCTCTTGTCGCCGCCGTCGCGGCCGCGACCGCCACGGTCGTCGCGACGACCACGTCCGTCGCGGTCGCCCCGCGACCCGCGGCCGTCCTGGGGGCCGCCGGCTGTTGCCTGTTCGGCCATCATGCAGTCCTTCCCATTGTGTTGAGCTCAGTCATCAGAATTCCAACCCGCCTTCGCGCGCCGCATCGGCCAGCGCCGCGATCCGTCCGCCGTAGGTGTACCCACCGCGGTCGAACACGACCTTGTCGATCCCTGCGGCCTTCGCGCGCTCGGCGATCAGCTGACCGACCCGCACGCTGTGGGCTTTCTTGTCACCGTCGACCGCCCGCACATCGGCCTCGATCGAGGACGCCGCGGCCAGCGTGGTGCCTTCGAGGTCGTTCACCAGCTGCACGTGAATGTGCCGTGACGAACGGTTGACCACCAACCGCGGCACCTCTGCCGTGCCGGAGATCTTCTTGCGCAGGCGAGCGTGCCGACGCAGCCGCGCAACCCGCCGGGTCTGCGAGATGTTCTGGCCCACGGGCTTGCGCGTCGGCGCTGCCGAATTTGTTGTCGAAGCCATTTACTTACCTGTCTTTCCGACCTTGCGACGGATCTGCTCGCCCTCGTAGCGGATGCCCTTGCCCTTGTAGGGATCGCTCTTGCGCAGGCGGCGGATGTTCGCCGCGACCTGGCCGACCTTCTGCTTGTCGATGCCGGAGATCGAGAACTTCGTCGGTGTCTCCACCGCGAACGTCACCCCCTCGGGGGCAGTGATGACCACCGGGTGGCTGTAGCCCAACGCGAACTCGAGGTTGGAACCCTTGAGCTGCACGCGGTAACCGACACCGAAGATCTCCATCTTGGTGGTGTAACCCTCGGTGACGCCGGTGATAAGGTTCGCCACCAGCGTGCGCGACAGACCGTGCAGCGAACGGCTGCGCCGCTCGTCGTCGGGCCGCGACACCACGATGGCGCCGTCGTCGTCACGGGCGACCCGGATCGGGTCGGCCACCGCCAGTTCGAGAGTGCCCTTGGGCCCCTTCACCGACACGTTCTGCCCGTCGATCGACACGTCGACCCCGCTGGGGACCGGGACCGGCTGCTTTCCAATACGCGACATTTGAGCTCTACTCCCTCTCGCCTACCACACGTACGCGAGGACTTCGCCGCCCACGCCCTCTTGGGCTGCCTGGCGGTCGGTCCGGAGCCCCGACGACGTGGAGATGATCGCCACGCCGAGGCCGCCGAGAACCCGCGGCAGATTGGTGGATTTCGCGTACACCCGCAGACCGGGCTTGGACACGCGGCGCAGGCCGGCGATGCTTCGCTCCCGGCTGGGGCCGTACTTCAGTTGCACGACAAGCGACTTGCCGACCCGAGCATCCTCGGTGCGGTAGTCGGCGATGTAGCCCTCTTTCTTCAAGATCTCGGCGATGTTGGCCTTGAGCTTGGAGTGGGGCAGTGTCACCTCGTCGTGGTACGCCGAATTGGCGTTGCGCAGACGTGTCAAGAAGTCTGCGATCGGGTCCGTCATAGTCATGACAGCCGGCTCACCTTTCTCGCGGTGGTTCCCGGTATCCGGGCCTACCGCAACCTGTTTGGTTGGGGTCTGGTCGTTGCTTGCCGCTCGTCGCGCAAGCGCTCATCGTCGGGCTTCGTTACCAGCTGCTCTTCTGCACACCGGGCAGTTCGCCGGCGTGCGCCATCTCGCGCAGGCAGATCCGGCACAGGCCGAACTTGCGGAAGACGGCGCGTGGGCGGCCGCACCGCTGGCAGCGGGTGTAGGCGCGCACCTCGAACTTCGGCTTCTTGTTGGCCTTGTTGACCAGTGCCTTCTTTGCCATAACTCAGTTCTCCTTGAACGGAAAGCCCAGCGCCCGCAGCAGCGCTCGTCCTTCGTCGTCGGTCGTCGCCGAGGTGACGACGGTGATGTCCATGCCACGGGGGCGGTCGATGGAGTCCACATCGATCTCGTGGAACACCGACTGCTCGGTGAGTCCGAAGGTGTAGTTGCCGGTGCCGTCGAACTGCTTGGGCGACAGCCCGCGGAAGTCGCGGATACGCGGCAGCGCGATCGAGATCAACCGATCGAGGAATTCCCACATCCGGTCGCCGCGCAGCGTGACGCGGGCGCCGATCGGCATGCCCTCGCGAAGCTTGAACTGGGCGATGGACTTACGCGCCCGGCGCACCTCCGGCTTCTGACCGGTGATCAGTGCGAGATCGTTGACCGCGCCGTTGATCAGCTTCGCATCACGGGCGGCGTCGCCGACGCCCATGTTGACGACGACCTTGACCACGCCGGGGATCTGCATGACGTTCGCGTAGCCGAACTCCTTGGCCAGCGTGTCGCGGATCTCTTCGCGGTAGCGCTGCTTGAGGCGCGGCAGGGTTTTTGCGGTGTTTTCGACGGTGGTCATGAGTTGATGTCCTTGCCGTTGGTCTTGGCGATGCGGACCTTCTTGCCGGTCTCCTCGTCAACCCGGTACGTGATGCGGGTCGGCTTGCCGTCGGAGTCGACGACCATCACGTTCGAGACGTCGATCGGCGCCTCCTGGGTGACGATGCCGCCGGACTGTGCGCCGCGCTCGTTGCTCGACACCGCCGTGTGCTTCTTGATCCGGTTGACGCCCTCGACGAGGACTTTGTTGCGCGCCGGGTAGGCGACCAGCACCTTGCCCTTGGCGCCCTTGTCCTTGCCGGAGATGACGAGCACGGTGTCGCCCTTGTGGACCTTCATCTACAACACCTCCGGAGCAAGCGAGACGATCTTCATGAAGCGCTTCTCGCGCAGTTCGCGTCCGACCGGGCCGAAGATGCGGGTACCGCGCGGGTCGTTGTCGGCCTTGATGATGACGGCGGCGTTCTCGTCGAACTTGATGTAGCTTCCGTCGGCGCGACGGCGCTCCTTGACGGTGCGCACGATGACGGCCTTCACGATCTCGCCACGCTTGACGTTGCCGCCGGGAATGGCTTCCTTGACGGTCGCCACGATGACATCGCCGATGCCGGCATAGCGCCGCGACGAGCCACCGAGCACGCGGATGCACAGGATCTCCCTGGCGCCCGTGTTGTCGGCGACCTTGAGCCGCGATTCCTGCTGAATCACTCGATCTCCTCGACCTGGTTTTTGTATGCACGCCAGATACCGACCTGGACGTACGCGGTCTTGCTGTCACCGAAAGGCACGCGGGGCCCGCCGCACGCGACTGGCCGAGGTCTGCCCAAGGCAACCGCCTGATTCTATGGGAGGACCTGCAGGAAGCCAAATCGTCGCAGATCACGCCCTCCCCTGCGGCGCGAGCGTGCGTGTTTGTCGACGACCCGCCGCGGATTCTCGACACTTTCCGCACGCTCGCAGGACCCCGAGCGTCCCGTAATCAGCGACTTCGCGTCGACTCGATGAATGATCGCTCAGGGAACGACGATGCCGAACCCCCCCAGCAGCGGCGAGGCGAGCGGGTCGAAGCCCGCCGTCTGAGCGGGAGCTTCGACGTGCACCGCCACCAGGTAGTCGCCGGTGCTCGTCGGGATATGGGCGATCCGGTCGCCGAACTGCACCGCGGGTCCCGGCGAGCCCGCCCACGACCCGAGCAGCTTCTGACCGCTGTAGCCGCACAGTTCGGCCGGCAACACGCTCAGCGTGCTGATGTCGGCCGCCGCCACAGCGTCGTCGGCATAGCGTTCGAACGCTTCGGCCGGCGGCAGCGTGGTCTCGGCAATGGTGACCGTCGCCCACATCCCGTCCGGCCCGGCCAGCCGCAGCGCGACATCCCCCTGCCCCGCCGCCGTGGACCATCCCGCGGGTAGAGCCACCGTGATCCTGGGCGCCGCCGGATCGGGCACCGCGGCCAACACGTGCGCGGGTCCCGGCAGGCTGCAAGCGCGACGGGCCGCCGACGGTTGCGGGGTCGACACGATGCCCGGCTGGGCGGTGTCGACCTGCGGGTCGGACGGCGCGGTCGACGGCGGCGTCGAGGTGGCGGAGATCGTCGTGTCGGAGACGACGGCCTCTTCTGCGATCGGTACGCCTTCGCTGTTGTCGACACACGCGGTCAGCAGGCACGTCAGCGCGATCGCCTGCCCGACGGCGTACTTCATGGTTTCCGTCCCGCCCCCACGCTCGGTGTGTTCAGTCCTTCGCGAAGGCGCGAGCGAACTCCCGCTCCAGGTCCAGATACGGCTTGCCCGAGACGTCGATGTTGACCGCGACGATGGTGCCGCCGGTGAACGCGAACGGCGGCGTATACGAACGGGAGACCGGGGATCCAGCGTTCCTGCCGATGCTCAGGCTCGCGCCGGCGAGCCCGAACGTCCCCGGGTGGACACGCATTTCGCGCAACGTCGCGACCTGCTGGTCGTCGATATACAAAGCCGCGTCTCCGATCGGGGTATGGCTGCCCTCGGCAGTTCCGGTGCGCACATACGCGACCCCGAACGAGTGCCGCCCCAACGGCACTGCATCCGGCGACGACATTCGCTGCTCGTCTTCGCCCAGGAAGTTGTAGACGTAGTGAAGCCGCCCGTCCTGTACGAACATCACGTGACCGCCGTGGGCGCCACCGTGTTTGAAGATCACGCCTTCGGCGCCCGACGTGTCGATCACCATCTCGGCCATGGCCGCGAACGACCGCCCTTGTATCTCGACCGCAGCTCCCATCCCGACGTCGGCGGTGCCCGGGTAGTACCGGTACGAGTCACGCCGGCCCGCCACCCCCGGCCGCCACCGCGAAATGGTGTCGAAGATGTTCAGGTCACCAAGCGGCAACCCGTTGTACTTGTCGGCCTCGGCGAACCACAGCTTGGTGAGTTCTTCGAGTTTGTCCGGGTTTTCGGCGGCCAGATCGTGGCACTGACTGCGGTCGGCTTCGATGTGGAACAGCTCCCATCGGTCGCTGTCGAAATGCGACCAACCCGCCGGCGATGCGGCGTGCACGGTGTTGGCGAACCAGCCGTCGTGCCAGATCCCCCGTGTGCCGAGCATCGTGTAGAACTGCGTGCGCTTGTCGGTTGCCGCCGACGAATCCCGCAGCGTTGCCTCGAAACTCACCCCGTCCAGCGGCTTCTGGGGCACTCCTTTGACCGTGTCCGGCGGGGTGATGCCGAGGAGCTGGTAGATCGTCGGTGTGACGTCGCAGACGTTGATGTAGCTGTCTCGCACCTCGCCGTGTGCGGCGATTCCCTTGGGCCAGGAGATGATTGCAGGGTCCGCGATCCCGCCTTCGTGCGAGGCGTAGCGCTTGAAGAGCTTGTAGGGTGCGTTGAACGCCATCGCCCAGCCGGTCGGATAGTGGTTGTAGGTCTCCGGGCCGCCGAGGTCGTCGATGAGACGAAGGCCGTCCTCGACGGTGTCGATGTATCCGTTGAAGAATTTGACCTCGTTCACCGAGCCGTTCGGGCCGCCTTCGCCGCTCGCGCCGTTGTCGGAGATGACGACGATGATCGTGTTGTCGAGCTGATCCGACTCCTCCAGATAGTCGATGATGCGACCGATCTGCGCATCGGTGTAGGACAGGAATCCGGCGAACACTTCGGCCATGCGCGCGAACAGGCGCTTCTCGTCGTCGCCGAGCTCATCCCACGGCCGCACCGTGTCCTGTGTCGGCCACGGTTCACCGTTGGGCCCCTTGACGTCTCCGTACGGATTGATCGGCGAGAGTTCGGTGTCGGCGGGCACGATGCCGAGCTTCTTCTGGTTCTCCAGCACGATCTCGCGGTATCGCTCGTAGCCCATGTCGAACTTGCCGGCGTAGCGGTCGGCCCACTCGGCGAAGACGTGATGCGGGGCGTGTCCGGCTCCTGGGCAGACGTAGGAGAACCACGGCTTGTCCGGTGCGATCACCTTCGCATCGCGGATGAACTCGATGGTCTTGTCCGCCAGGTCCTTTGACAGGTGGTAACCCTCCTCCGGCGCGGCCGGCGGCGCGACGGGGTGGTTGTCGTAGACCAGCTCCGGATACCACTGATCGGTTTCGCCGCCCATGAACCCGTAGAACCGCTCGAAGCCGCGCGACAGGGGCCAATGTCGTTTGGTGGAGGCCAGATTCGACTCCTCGAGCGGTGTCAGATGCCACTTGCCGACGCAATAGGTGTTGTATCCGTGTTCGGCCAGCACTTCGGACAGTAGCGCGGTGTCGAACGGAATCCGCCCGTTGCAGCCGGGGAAGCCTTCGGTGAACTCCTCTATGGTCGCCATGCCGACGGTCGTCGGGTTGCGACCGGTCAACAGGGACGCCCTGGTCGGCGAGCAGAGCGCGGTGGTGTGGAACTGCGACAGTCGAACGCCGCGTTCGGCGATACGGCTCATCGTGGGCATCTCGACGAGGCCGCCGAAGCAGTCCCATGTGGCGATACCGATGTCGTCCCAGACGAGGTAGAGCACGTTGGGGGCGCCTTCGGGGGCAGTCGGTGCGGCGTACGGGCCCCAGTCCGGTTCCGAGTCGCGGATATCGAGTTCGATCTTGCCGTTGAATTCGGTTGCCATGCCCAGCCTTGTCCGGTGTCGCGTCGCAGTGTGGCCCGGAGATTACACGTGGGGTGTCTCGGTTAGCTGACGATTCGACGACGACGCCGTCACCGCCCGTCTGGTCAGCCACCACTGAACGACTCCGAGAGGAACCGTCCACCCCAGCCATGCACCGACTCCGGCGACAAACCATTGGAAATGTTCGGCATTGCCGCCAAAGACGTTGTCCTGCAATGGTTGAAAGGAGACATAGATGACAGGCGTCCAGATTCGGTTGGTGATGACAGACAGTGCCAGCGCCGCGCTGCGCACCATGTTCCGCCGGTGGGCGGAGATACGGCGACTCCGGGCCGCGACATAACCCCTCGCGGTGAACCACAGCCACAGCGCGCCCAACGTCACGTTGCTGACGGCCAAAAGTGGTCCGAACGGAGTGACCGCGCCGATCACCATCGCCGACACGGCCGCCGGAAGTGCAGCGACGACGTACACGCGTCCGCAACGGCGATGCAGCGCGGGGTGACGGGTACGAAGCCGGGGCCAGATCTGCACGACTGCCGCGACCATCGCGACGCTCGCAAACATCACATGAAACACCAACAGCGGGTAGTGCAGCCAGAACGTGGCGGGCACCCGGGTGCCGCCGGCCAGATACGGCGGTACGGAGAAGCCCAGAAAGCACGCCACGACGACCGCGAGTGCAAGCGCCCACCGGTGAGAAGTCCGACAAAATGCGTATGACATACGCAACGAGCGTACGGCATACGCGCCCGGTGTCCAGTGACTTAGGCTGACCATCGATGAGCGAATCCCTACCGCGCGCACTGAAGCTCCTCTGGCATGAGCCGAGCGAGCCCGCACGCTCCACTGGGCTGAGCCGCGAGCGCATCGTGCGCGCAGCCGTCGAACTGGCCGACGCCGACGGTCTCGACGCACTGTCCATGGCCCGACTGGCCGAGCGTCTGGGGTGCGGCACGATGTCGCTGTACCGGCATGTCGCCAATAAGGACGAGCTCGTGATCTTCATGTCGGCTGACGCGGTCGGCCGTCCACCAAGCGGCGCGGCCGCCGATTGGGCTGAGGCCCTGACGAATTGGGCGGACGGATTGTGGGACGTCTACCACCGCCACCCATGGGTGCTACAGGCCGTGTCCGCCGGGCCGCCGGCCGATCCGGGCCAGGTGGCGTGGCTGGACGCGGGGCTGGCCGCCCTCGCCGACACCGGGCTCACCGAGCGCGAGAAGTTCGCCGCGGTCATGGCGGTTCTGCACTTCGTCCGCGGTGCGGCGGCAGTCGACATCGAGGCTGGTCGAACCGATTGGCCGGGGTATCCGGCACTTCTTCGGAGCCTGCTCGACCCGGAGAAGTTCCCGGCACTCGCCGCGGCGCTGCACGAGGGTGTCTTCGACCCCACCGACGACGAAACTTCCGCCGACTTCCGCTCCGGGTTGGGTCAATTGCTCGACGGCATCGCCGCCAGGATCGGTTAGCGGGCGCGACGACGCCTGCGACCGAAAACTCCCGCTGCCATTCGACCCACACGTGCAGATCAGCCAATTCGTATACGGTTTCGCATTGTGACTCGCTCGTTTCGGCGCTTCGATGAGTGGCTCAACCGCCAACTCGAAGAATGCGCACGCAATGCCGGCACGGACGTGGAAACCTACGTCGCACGTGCGGTCGCATCACAAATGGTCGCCGACCAGATGCGCACCAGCGTCTCGGCGAAGGAACTACTCTCGCACCTGTCCGAATCAGGAGTGCTGGACAGCGATGCCATGCCGGACGTGTCGACGGTGGTAAACGACCCCGATCGACTGAGTTCACTGCGTTCGACCGGACTACTCGACTCGCCGCCGGACCCGGCCTACGACCGGATCACCCGAGCGGCCGCAGAGGCGCTGGGGACCCCGTTCGCGGCGGTGAGCCTGGTCGATGCCGACCGTACGTACTACAAGAGCACCGCCGGGATGGGAAAGCTCTCGATCGAGGACCGAGCGATGCCCTTCGACCAATCCATCTGCCAGTACACCGTGGCCGATAGAGCCGCTTTGGTCGTCGAAGACGCACGGACCGACCCCGTGTTCATGAACCACCCTGTGGTGCGCGGCGGTGCGATGGCCGCCTACCTCGGCATACCCCTGATCGATCAAGATGGCCACGCGATCGGCACGCTGTGTGTTTCCGACAGCAAGCCAAGGCAGTGGAGCACTGGCCACGTCCAGATTCTGAGCGATCTTGCGCAACTGACTACGGAGCGGATTTTCAGCGCCCCTCCCACGTCAAACGCTTGATAACAGAACTTCAGCAAACTTGAAGTTCACTGGCACGAGAGCGCGCGTTTTCAACGCTTGCTATGACTGCGCTTTTTGAGATCGGGGTCGGTACAGTGCATCTAACATAGTTGCCAGTTCTGTCCGAGAGAGTGATAAATGCAGCTTAAGGCGGATGTCTCGGAGCACGCGCCTAGTAGCCGTCCGACGGTGCCGCGGTTGAAGGTTGTGCCGGCTCCTTCGCCCAATCCGACACCCCGCTGGGTTGAAGTTCTCCGTGTCGATCCGTGGTACTCGATGATCACCGTGGCGATCGACGTCGTCCTGGCTGTGGCCGCGGTGGCGCTGGCGCATTGGTGGATCCCGGGCGACATGGAGCAGGATCGCAACCTCGCCCTGTTCTCGTGGCTTTTCGTCCCGATCCTGCTGCTCGTGATGACCACCCGGTCGATGTATCGACAGAAGCTGAATGAGGGCTTCCTGGACCAGTTCGAGCCCGTGGCAACGTCGATCGCGGTGGCCGCTCTGGCCACGTTGACGCTGATGGTGCTCCTGGTGCCCCGTCTGCCGGTCGGAGAGGTTCTCACGCCGTACGTCCGCCCGAGCGAACTCGTCCTGAAGATCTGGGTGTTCGCCGCCATTCTCATTCCCGTGGTGCGCCTGGCTCGGTCGTTGGTGAACCGCTGGCTGCGCAGGAGGTTCGATGTCGGCAGGCCGGCACTGGTCGTCGGGTCCGGTCCGGTCGCCCATCAGCTCATTTCCCGCATGCGTCAGATCCGGGACTACGGCATGTGTCCGGTCGGTGTATTGGACGACACGCGGCCCACAGATGTGGAGATGTTCGACGTCCCTTACCTGGGTGGTACGAACGAGCTCGAGAGCGCCGCGCGCGCCACGCGGGCAGAGGAGCTCATCATCGCCCCATCGCCGCTACCCGACGAACACCTGTCGCGGACCGCGCAATTGGCTCAGGAACTCGGGTTACGCGTGCGCGTGGTGCCGCGATTGATGGACTCAGTGGGCAGTGGCACCCGAATCGAGCACATGGGCGGCGTACCGCTCATGGTGCTGACCCGCGTCAATCCGAAAGGCTGGCAATTCGCCGTCAAGCATGGCAGTGACCGCGTCGCTGCGCTGATCGGACTTGTGCTCATCTCGCCGTTGCTGCTCGTGCTCGCGATGGCGGTGAAGTTCAGCTCGCCGGGCCCGATCTTCTTCAGTCAAGAGCGGATCGGACGCGACGGAAAGGTGTTCGGGTGCTTGAAGTTTCGCACCATGCGCCAACCCGAGAAGACCGCTGCGGGTTTCGAACCCGAGAAGGGTACGGCGCCGGGCGGAGTCGAGGGCGACGATCGACGCACCCGTATCGGCCGCATCATGCGCAAGGCATCGCTGGACGAACTGCCCCAACTGATCAATGTGCTTCGCGGAGAGATGAGCCTGGTGGGGCCGCGCCCCGAGCGGCCGGAGTTCGTCGAGTTGTTCGAGATGCACGTACGTCGCTACGGCCAGCGCCACCGGGTGAAGGCGGGCATGACGGGTTGGGCCCAGGTGCACGGTTTCCGGGGCCAGACCTCGATTGCCGACCGCGCCGAATGGGACAACTACTACATCGACAACTGGTCGCTGCTTTTGGATTTCAAGATTTTGCTTCTGACCGTGCTGGCGGTCCTGCGGCCCGCAGAAGACTGAGCGCAAAAGCGAAAACCCCCGACACGTTCGGTGTTCGGGGGTTTTCCTTGCGGTTCGGCCTATTTGGCCTTCTCGAGAATCTCGACGAGCCGCCAGCGCTTGGTCGCCGACAGCGGACGCGTCTCCATCAGCGACACCCGGTCGCCGATGCCCGCGCTGTCGTCCTCGTCGTGTGCCTTGACCTTCTTGGTGGTGCGGATGATCTTGCCGTAGAGCGGGTGGCTCTTACGATCTTCCAGCTCGACCACGATGGTCTTCTGCATCTTGTCCGAAACCACGTACCCGATGGCCGTCTTGCGGCGGCCACGCTCCTCGTCCTTGCGCGGGGTGTACTTGGGCCCTTTTGCAGTGTTGTCTGCCATTTCTACGAATCCTCACCCACGGGTCCGGAGGCCAGACCCAACTCACGTTCGCGCAGCACGGTGTACACGCGCGCGATTTCCTGACGCACCGTGCGAAGCCGGCGGTTGTTCGACAATTGGCCGGTCGCCATCTGGAAGCGCAGGTTGAACAACTCTTCCTTGGACTCGCGCAGCCGACCCTTCAATTCGTCGTCGGTCAGCTCGCGCAGTTCGCCCGGCGTCACTCCCACTGCCATCAGAAGTGCTCCTCTCGGGTGACGATGCGTGCCTTGATCGGCAGCTTGTGGATCGCGCGGGTCAGCGCGGCCCGGGCGGTCGCCTCATCGGGGTAGCTCAACTCGAAGAGCACGCGGCCCGGTTTGACGTTGGCCACCCACCACTCGGGCGAACCCTTACCGGAACCCATGCGGGTTTCGGCGGGCTTCTTGGTCAGCGGGCGGTCCGGGAAGATGTTGATCCACACCTTGCCGCCACGCTTGATGTGCCGGTTGATCGCGATACGAGCGGACTCGATCTGCCGGTTGGTGATGTAGGCGTGCTCGAGCGCCTGGATACCGTAGTCACCGAAGCTCACCGTCGTGCCGCCGCTGGCGATGCCGCGCTGCCTCGGGTGGTGTTGCTTACGGTGCTTGACTTTGCGGGGAATCAACATGATTCAGCTCTCCGTATTTTCTGTCGGCGTCTCGGCCGCCGCTGCGGCCTGCGAAGCCGCGGCGTTGTCTGCGACGCTGCCGGCCGGAGCCGTGCCGCTCTCGGAACCGCCCGAAGCGGCACGGCCGGCTTCGGTGCTCGTCGCGGTGGTGCCCGACGCGCCGCTGCGGCGCGGCCGGGTGCCAGAAGGACGCTCGCGGCGCGGACGATCCGCACCGGCCGGCACGGCGGCGGCCAGCTCACGCTTGCCACCGACGATGTCGCCCTTGTAGATCCACACCTTCACGCCGATACGGCCGAACGTCGTCTTCGCCTCGTACAGGCCGTAGTCGATGTCGGCGCGCAGCGTGTGCAGCGGCACGCGACCTTCGCGGTAGAACTCCGAGCGGCTCATCTCGGCGCCACCGAGGCGGCCCGAGCACTGCACGCGAATTCCCTTGACGTTGGGCTGCCGCATCGCGGACTGGATCGCCTTGCGCATGGCGCGGCGGAAGGCCACGCGGTTGGACAGCTGCTCGGCAACGCCCTGGGCCACCAACTGCGCCTGCGACTCGGGATTTTTCACCTCGAGGATGTTCAGCTGCACCTGCTTGCCGGTCAGCTTCTCGAGGTCGGCGCGAATACGGTCGGCTTCGGTGCCACGGCGGCCGATCACGATGCCCGGGCGTGCGGTGTGGATGTCCACACGCACGCGGTCCCGGGTGCGCTCGATCTCCACGTCGGCGATGCCGGCGCGCTCGAGGCCGGTGGCTAGCAGCCGTCGAATCGCGACGTCTTCTTTGACGTAATCCTTGTACTGCTTATCGGCGTACCACCGGGACTTCCAGTCGGTGGTGATACCGAGCCGGAAGCCGTGGGGATTGATTTTCTGGCCCACTACTCCGAGCCCTCCTTCGCATCGGACGCTTTAGCAGTCGATTTCTCAGCCTTGGTGCCGGCTTTCGCCTCGGCCTTCTTGGGCGCGGCCTTTTTGGCTGGTGCCTTCTTGGCGGGCGCCTGCTCTGCGGTCTTGTTGGCGGGGGCCTTCTTGGCCGCTTCAGCGCTCTTGGCCTTACTGCCCTGGGCGCGACGCGAACGAGCCGCGCTGGCCGACTGGCCGCCGCCACGCTGCTCCTGGCTCACTCTGCTCTCCACGATCACCGTGATGTGGCTGGTGCGCTTGCGAATCCGGAACGCACGGCCCTGCGCGCGTGGCCGGATGCGCTTGGCGGTTGGCCCCTCGTCGGCGTAGACGGTCGCGACCACGAGAGTGGACGGGTCCAGGCCCTCGTTGTTCTGCGCGTTGGCCGCCGCGCTCGCGATGACCTTGGCGACCGGCTCGCTGGCCGCCTGCGGAGCCCACCGCAGGATGTCCAGCGCTTCGGACACCGACTTACCGCGCACCAGGTCGATGACGCGGCGCGCCTTCGTCGGCGATACGCGCACGAAGCGCGCCTTCGCCGTCGCGGACGGATATTCAATCGCTGTAGTCATTAGCGCCTCTTCGCCTTCCGGTCATCCTTGATGTGACCCTTGAAGGTGCGGGTGGGGGCGAACTCGCCGAGCTTGTGCCCGACCATCGCCTCGGTGACGAACACCGGGACATGCTTGCGGCCGTCATGCACCGCAAAGGTGTGCCCGATGAAATCCGGGATGATGGTCGACCGACGCGACCAGGTCTTGATGACCTGCTTGGTGTTCTTCTCGTTCTGCGCGTCGACCTTCTTCAACAGATGGTCGTCGACGAACGGACCCTTCTTCAGGCTGCGTGGCATATTCCTTGTACCTGCCTACTCTCAGCGCTTCTTGCCGGTGCGCCGGCGACGGACTATGAGCTTGTTGCTCGCTTTGTTCGGCTTGCGGGTGCGGCCTTCGGGCTTGCCCCACGGGCTCACCGGGTGACGACCACCGGAGGTCTTACCTTCACCACCGCCGTGGGGGTGATCGACCGGGTTCATCACGACACCACGGACGGAGGGGCGCTTGCCCTTCCACCGCATGCGGCCGGCCTTGCCCCAGTTGATGTTCGCCTGCTCGGCGTTGCCCACCTCGCCGACGGTGGCGCGGCAGCGCACGTCGACGCGGCGGATCTCACCCGAGGGCATACGCAGCGACGCGTAAGTGCCTTCCTTGCCCAGCAACTGGATGCTGGCGCCGGCCGAGCGCGCGAGCTTGGCGCCGCCGCCTGGCCGCAGTTCCACCGCATGCACCAGGGTGCCCGCGGGGATGTTGCGCAGCGGCAGGTTGTTACCCGGTTTGATGTCGGCGTTGGGACCCGACTCGACGACGGTGCCCTGCTTGAGACCCTCGGGGGCGATGATGTAGCGCTTCTCCCCGTCGAAGTAGTGCAGCAGTGCGATGTTGGCGGTGCGGTTGGGGTCGTACTCGATGTGCGCGACCTTGGCGTTGACGCCGTCCTTGTCGTGGCGACGGAAGTCGATCACCCGGTAGGCACGCTTGTGCCCACCGCCCTTGTGCCGGGTGGTGATGCGGCCGTGCGCGTTTCGACCGCCCTTGCCGTGCAGCGGTCGAACCAGCGACTTCTCCGGGTGGTCGCGAGTGATCTCAGCGAAGTCGGAGACGCTGGCACCGCGGCGACCGGGGGTCGTCGGCTTGTACTTGCGAATTGCCATGATTCTCTAGGTCTTCCTCCGTCGCCGGCTTGACGAAATCAAGCCGGTGCTCCGAACAGGTCGATGGGCTTGCTACCCGCGGCCAGCGTGACGATGGCGCGCTTGGTGCTCTTGCGCTTCCCGTATCCGGTGCGGGTGCGCTTGCGCTTGCCCTGCCGGTTGGCGGTGTTCACCGAGTCGACCTTGACGCCGAAGATCTTCTCGATCGCGATCTTGATCTGCGTCTTGTTCGAGTCGGGGTGCACGATGAACGTGTAGACGTTGTCCTCGATCAGCCCGTACGACTTCTCGGAGATGACCGGCGACAGGATGATGTCGCGGGGGTCAGTGACGGTCGCCATCAGGCCGACACCTCCTCTTTCGCAGTCTGGTTGGCGCTGATGTAGGCGTTGAGCGCCTCCACGCTGAAGATCACATCGTCAGCGTTCAGCACGTCGTACGTGTTGAGCTGGTCGGGCGAGATCACGTGCACGCCCGGGAGATTGCGCACGCTCTTGGCGCTGACCTCGTCGGCGCGGCCGATCACCACGAGCACCTTGTTCTTCTCGAGCTTGCGGTCGCCGACGAGCGTGGCCAAAAACGTCTTGGCGCTCTTGGTCGACGGCGTCTGGCCCGCGACGATTTCGGTGACCGCATGGATCCGGTCGTTGCGTGCCCGGTCGGACAGCGCACCGCGCAGCGCGGCCCGGATCATCTTCTTCGGGGTCCGCTCGCTGTAATCGCGCGGCTTGGGGCCGTGCACGATGCCTCCGCCGGTGAACTGCGGCGCCCGGATCGAGCCCTGGCGCGCGCGGCCGGTGCCCTTCTGCCGGTACGGCTTCTTGCCGCCGCCGCGGACTTCCCCGCGCGACTTGGTGGAGTGCGTGCCCTGCCGCGCCGCGGCCAGCTGCGCGGTGACCACCTGGTGCATCAACGCGATGTTCACCTCGACGTCGAACAGCTCGGCGGGCAGCTCGACGGAGCCGTCTTTCGCCCCAGCCGGGGTGTGGACATCAACTTTGAGAGCCATTACTCGCTCCTCTTGATTGCGCTGCGGACCATCACGAGCCCGCCGTTACGGCCGGGGATTGCGCCCTTGATCAACAGCACGCCGTTCTCGGCATCGACCTTGTGCACCACCAGGTTCAGCGTCGTCACGCGGTCGTTGCCCATGCGGCCCGACATGCGCGTGCCCTTGAACACGCGGCCGGGCGTAGCGCAACCACCGATCGAACCGGGGCGGCGGTGCACGGCCTGTGCACCGTGGCTGGCGCCCTGACCGCGAAAACCGTGCCGCTTCATCGTGCCTGCGAAACCCTTGCCCTTGCTGGTGCCGGTGACGTCGACGTAGTTGCCGTCGGCGAAGATCTCGGCGGTCAGCTCCTGGCCCACCTCGTATTCGGCGGCGGCGGACTCGTCATCGAGCCGCAGCTCAGCCAGATGCCGGCGCGGGTTGACCCCGGCGGCCGAATACTGGCCCGTGACAGGCTTATTGACCTTGCGCGGGCTGATCTCGCCGTAGGCCAACTGCACCGCGCTGTAGCCGTCGCGCTCCGGCGTACGGATACGCGTCACCACATTGGGCCCGGCCTTGACGACCGTCACCGGCACGACCCGGTTGTTCTCGTCGAACACCTGCGTCATGCCCAGTTTGGTGCCCAGAATGCCTCGCCGCGGGGCGGCGGATTTATTACCGCTAGCCATGTTCTGGTCTCTCCTACTGGATGTTGACGTCGACGCTGGCCGGCAGATCGATGCGCATCAAGGCGTCAACGGTCTTCGGCGTGGGGTCGAGGATGTCGATCAGCCGCTTGTGAGTACGCATCTCGAAGTGCTCCCGCGAGTCCTTGTACTTGTGCGGGGACCGGATGACGCAGTACACGTTCTTCTCAGTCGGCAGCGGCACAGGACCAACCACGCTGGCGCCGGTTCTGGTGACCGTTTCCACGATCTTGCGCGCCGAGGCGTCGATCGCCTCGTGGTCGTAGGCCTTGAGCCTGATGCGGATCTTCTGTCCCGCCACGCTTCTCCTACCTCACTCATACTGGGCCCGAAATCGGGCCGCCCTCACCGGCGCAATCACGCTGCATGCCGCCGCTGTTCTTCTGTCTGTGGTCCACCGGCCCCCGCGGTCGGGTGTGTCGCCCGCACACGCACTCGTCCGCTCGAAAATCTTCGCGATCGAGATTGGCACCGGATGCGCCCGGTTGGGCGCCGGTCGTATGCCCCGGCCACGCGGTCCGAACAGGCACCGTCCCGGCTCAAGGCAACCCGAACAGTATGCCCTAGAAAACGGCACGCTCCAAATCCCTGGCCACGGGATACCCGCTGGCCCTGGCGCCGGGCCCGTAGGGCCACCGTACCCGTGACTGCAGCGGTGCCGTCGAGTCCGCGTCCGGTCCGGGATCAGCTTCCCAGGCCGGCCCAGAACGCGCACTGGTGTTTCTGCTCGAAATCGGTGATGACGCGGCTGCCATCCGGTTCCAGCCACATCCGCTCACCCGCGGGCCCGCTGGTCAGCTCCGGCCAACCGGGTCCTGGTGAGCCGGCCGCGACGAACCGCGCCCAGTAGTCGACCATCTCCTCGGACAACCGCTGTTGGGCAAGGTCCAGCGGTGGTGCGCCGCCGACGTCGAACAGGTAGCGAAGCTCCAGGGAATGCGCCGCCCCGACCGGGAACGGCGCCTCGAGCAGGGGTTCGGGTGCCGGCGCGTCGCGGTCCCCGAATTCGTAGGCGTAGACGGGCTGGTCGGAAAGGGCGTCGGCCATCCGGTCGGCCACGCAGGCGTATTCGGCCGCCGTCACCGCCGCCGAATACGCCAGCGCGACGTTCCCGCCGTACCGTTCGGGCGGATACCGCGCCGCCACGGCGGACCCGTGGGGTCCGAACGCCTCGGCCAGCAGTCCGGAGTAGTTCGCGGCGTCGAATGTCCTCCCGCGCAACGCCTGCAGCGCCGCGAACAGCGTGTGTTCGTCTTGCGTGGTGCCGATCATCACCGGCACCCGGGCGGCCTCACCGCTGGTGATCGCGGCGAACGACTTCTCGGGTAGCGCCTCGGTGCCCGCCACCGGACCGCTCAGGCGTTCGGTCCCGAACCGGGCGTACGTCAGCGGGGCCGCCAACCGATCGGCGGGCAGCGACCGTAGGCAGTCCGCGGCGACGCGGGGATCGGCGCATCCGACATCGGCTGCGTATGCGGTGCTGGCCTCCTGGGCGGCCGGCAGGTCGTACTGCGCCTGACATGGCGCGCTCTGGATGATCGCCGCGCTGAACAAGCCCCGGGACCCGGGGGCGACGAGGTGGTCGCACACCGCCATCCCGCCCGCCGATTCGCCGGCGATCGTGACCCGGTCCGGATCTCCGCCGAACCCGGCGATGTTGTCGCGGACCCATCGCAGCGCGGCTTGCTGGTCGGCGAGGCCGTAGTTGCCGACGTCGCCGCCGGAACCCCATGCGGGATGAGCGAGGAAGCCCAGCGCCCCGAGGCGATAGTTGATAGTGACGACGACGACGCCGCGACCGGCCAACCGCCGCGCCGGGTAGATGTCGCCGCTGCCGTTCAGGAAGCTGCCACCGTGGACCCACACCATCACCGGCCGCGGTTCGTCCGACGGCGGCGGCGTCCAGACGTTGAGGGTCAGGCAATCCTCGCTGGGCGGGCGTCGATCGACGTCGGAGCTGGTGTCCTGGATGCAGCGCGCACCGGGGCGAGTCGCATCCCGGAATCCCGCCCACGACTCGACCGGCGCGGGCGACTGCCAGCGTAACGCACCGAGAGGCGGTGCGGCGTAAGGGATTCCAGCAAAGTACCGATGATCGTCGGCGACGGTCCCGCGGACCGCTCCCGCGGCGGTTCGCACCACCCCGGGGTCGTCGGGCATCTTCACCGCGGCGGTCTGGCCCTCGGCGCAACCGGAGACCGCGGCGGCCAGCAGTACGAGCGCCGCCGCCACGCGACAGACACCGCGCCGGACAGGTCGGCCGCGCCTTCCACTCGCCACCTCGCGAGCGTACTGACGCGTCGTGGTCCCCCCGCAGGACCATCGCTTAGAGTGCATACTTGACAGCTGTCAAGAATGACCCTGAGCGAGGGAACCTATGAGCACGCCGATCATCGCAGACGCCGCCAAGGTGCTGGCCGATCCGAAGGCCTACACCAACGAGTCGGGCCTGCACGCCGCATTGACCCACCTGCGCGAGAACGCCCCGGTGTCCTACGTCGACGTGCCCGATTATCGGCCGTTCTGGGCCGTCACCAAGCACGCCGACATCATGGCGATCGAGCGCGACAACGAGCTCTGGATCAATGCGCCGCGCCCGATGCTGGTCACGGCCGCCACCGACGATCTGTCGCAGGCCAACCTCGCCGCCGGTGGCGGGCTGCGCACTCTGATCCATATGGACGACCCCCTGCACCGCGACATCCGCAAGATCGGGGCGGACTGGTTCCGGCCCAAGGCGATGCGCGCGTTGAAGGCCCGCGTCGACGAGCTGGCCAAGATCTATGTGGACAAGATGGTCGAAAAGGGTCCCGAATGCGACTTCGTCCAAGAGGTCGCCGTGAACTTCCCGCTTTACGTGATCCTGTCACTGCTCGGGCTGCCCGAATCCGACTTCGGCCGCATGCTCAAGCTCACCCAGGAGATGTTCGGCGGCGACGACGACGAGTTCACCCGTGGCAAGAGCGCGCAGGAACTGCACGAGGTCATCACCGACTTCTTCCGCTACTTCACCGCGCTGACCGCTGAACGCCGGGCCAACCCCACCGACGACCTGGCCTCGGCGATCGCCAATGCCAAGATCGACGGCGAATATCTCAACGACGTCGACTGCCTGTCCTATTACGTCATCGTCGCCAGCGCAGGCCACGACACCACGAGCGCGGCGATCTCGGGTGGTCTGTTGGCGCTGATCGAGAACCAGGACCAGCTCGCCCGGCTGAAAGCCCACCCGGAGCTGATGGGCACCGCGGTCGAGGAGATGATCCGCTGGACCATTCCGGTCAAGGAGTTCATGCGCACCGCCACGGCCGATACCGAGGTGCGCGGTGTACCGATCAAGCAGGGCGAATCGGTGCTGCTGTCCTATGTTTCGGCCAACCGCGACGAGGACATCTTCGACGAGCCCTTCCGCTTTGACGTCGGGCGTGACCCCAACAAGCACCTGTCATTCGGTTACGGCGTGCACTTCTGTCTCGGCGCCGCTCTGGCACGCATGGAGATCAACAGCTTCTTCACCGAGCTGGTACCACGGCTGGATTCGATCGAGTTGGCCGGCGACCCGAAGTTCATCGCGACGATCTTCGTCGGTGGGCTCAAACACCTGCCGATCAGATACTCGCTGCGCTGAAGACGAACCCGTCGGCGTGGTGGGAGCCACCTCGCGGCGCGAAGTGGTGTCGGTCACATAGACTGTGCTTGACACCCGTCAAGTCTTTCCCGAGGAGCTTCATGAGCACGCCGACGATGGACCAGAGATCACAGGAAGCCGCGAAGGTCTTCGCCGATCCCAAGGCGTATGCCGACGACGATCGGCTGCACGCCGCCTTTGCTCATCTGCGGGCCCACAACCCGGTGCCCTATGTGGACCACCCACCGTACCGGCCCTTCTACGCGATCACCAAGCACGCCGACATCATGGCGATCGAACGCGACAACAACCTGTGGCTGAGCGAGCCGCGGCCACTGCTTGCGACCGCCGAAGCCGACGACCTGGCAAGGGCACAGTTGGAAGCGGGCATGGGACTGAGAACGCTGATCCACATGGACGACCCGCATCATCGCGATGTCCGCAAGATCGGCGCGGATTGGTTCCGCCCCAAGGCGATGCGCGAATTGAAGGTTCGGGTGGACGAACTGGCCAAGCGCTACGTCGACAAGATGCGCGACATCGGCCCCGAATGCGACTTCGTCGAGGACATCGCGGTGCATTACCCGCTCTATGTGATCCTTTCGCTGCTCGGACTGCCCGAGGAGGACTTCCCGCGCATGCTCAAGCTCACCCAGGAGATCTTCGGCGGTGACGACGAGGAGTATCAGCGCGGGACCACCCCCGAGGAGAAACTGCAGACGGTGGTCGAATTCTTCGCCTACTTCGGCGAACTGACCGCTTCACGACGGGCGAACCCGACCAATGATCTCGCATCGGCGATCGCCAACGGAACCATCAACGGTGAGCCGCTGAGCGAGGTCGACACCGCGTCGTACTACGTCATCGTGGCCACCGCAGGCCACGACACCACCAAGGACGCGATCTCCGGCGGTCTTCGCGCGCTGATCGACAACCCCGACCAACTCGCGCGACTTCAGGCACAACCGGAATTGATGGGCACCGCGGTCGAGGAGATGATCCGCTGGACCACCCCGGTCAAGGAGTTCATGCGGACCGCCGCCGAAGACACCGAGGTCCGTGGCGTACCGATCGCCAAGGGTGAATCCGTTTATCTCGCTTACGCATCCGCGAACCGCGACGAAGATATCTTCGACGAACCGTTCAAATTCGATGTCGGCCGCGATCCCAACAAGCATCTCTCGTTCGGCTACGGCGTGCACTTCTGTCTCGGTGCCGCGTTGGCGCGCATGGAGATGAACAGCCTGTTCACCGAACTGCTGCCGAGGCTGGACTCGATCGAGCTGGCCGGGGAACCCGAACTAGCCGCGACAGTGTTCGTCGGAGGGCTCAAGCATCTTCCGATTCGCTACTCGCTGAGGTGATCTCGCTCGGCTTCTTCGCGTGGGTGGCCAAATATCCGTCGACGGAGGCCTCCGCGCACGCACGGTAGTCGAAGTCGGCCACCGTCGACAGCTTCCCGAGAATCAACGGGCCGATGAGAAGTGCGATCGTCTGGATCCGGTCCACCTCGTCGAGTTCCTCGGCCGCCTGAGCGCCGTCGAGGATCGCGTCGAAGGGCGCCGAATACAGCGCGATGATGCGTGACCTCAGGGTCCCCACGGCATCCGAATCCGACTGCTGCACCTCGGAGTACGTCCCCACATCGGGACCGGATGCCATCCATGTCATGGCGGTGATCATTGCGGACGCCTCGGCGATTGACTCCGCCCATCCCACGACGACCGCAATCAATCGGTCGCGCAGGCTGCCCTCGGCGGGCGGCATCGGCGCCGGATTGAGCAGGCTCAAGAACGCCGCCGCCATCAGGTCGTTGGCGCTCGGAAAGTGGCGATACAGCGTGGCGCGCGCGACGTTGGCGGTTCTCGTGACCGCGTCGATGGTGACCGCACTCGGGCCGCCTGCCCGCAGCAGCGTCGTAGCCGCCTCGAGCAGGCGGGCACGGGACCGGGCCGGCCTCGGGTCGGTACTCGCCCCGCTCATCGTTTAACCCACTTCCTCGCCGGGAACAAGACTATCGGTCTCATACCGAGACTGTTAGTCTCGAAAATCTACTGCGGAAGAGAGCGACGTATGGTCGACACCCTCAGCCGGTCTGACCAGGATATCGGCGCGAGCGTCGCAGACCTGTCCTCCCGTGCGCGCGTCTGGCTACTCACCGTCGCCTGCATGGGCGTCGCGCTGGTGATCAGCTCGATGGTCGCCCTCAACGCCGCCCTGCCCGACATCGCGGTGGAAACCACGGCCACCCAGGCCCAGCTGACGTGGGTGGTCGACGGTTACACCCTGGTGCTGGCGTGTCTGTTGCTGCCCGCCGGCGCGATCGGCGACCGGTACGGCCGCCGCGGTGCTCTGCTCGCGGGTCTCGGTATCTTCACACTCGCCTCGGCGGCGCCGTTGATCTTCGACGGCCCACTCGCATTGATCATCGCCCGCGCCGTGGCCGGTGTGGGCGCGGCGTTCGTCATGCCCGCCACCCTGTCGCTGTTGACGGCCGCATACCCGAAAGCGGAGCGCAACAAGGCCGTCGGCATCTGGGCGGGCGTCGCGGGCTCGAGTGCGGTGGTCGGCTTTCTGGGATCCGGTGTGCTACTCCACTTCTGGTCGTGGCAGTCGATCTTCTGGGCGTTCACGCTCTCCGGTGCGGGCCTGTTCGGGCTCGCCTGCACGGTGGCCTCGTCTCGCGACCAGCAAGCCACACCGCTCGACTGGCCAGGAGCGGTACTGATCGGCGGAGCCGTCGCGGTGTTCGTCTACGGCGTGCTCGAGGCGCCCGCCCACGGCTGGACACATCCCCTCGTATACGGGTGCATGGCTGCCGGCGTTGTCATGGCGGCCGTCTTCGCGGTGTGGGAACTGCGCAGCGCGCACCCACTGCTCGACGTCCGGCTGTTCGCCAAGGCCGACTTCACCACCGGTGCCATCGTGGTGACGTTCTTCTTCCTCGCGAACTTCGGGTTCTTCTTCGTCTCGATGCAATACATGCAGCTGTTGCTCGGCTACACCCCCCTGCAGACGGCTTTCGCATTGGCGCCGCTGGTTGCCCCTCTTCTGGTCCTCAGCCTTGCAACACCGTGGTATCTGCCACGACTGGGTCTGCGGATCGTCCTTTCCACCGGCCTGGCGCTGATTGCGGGCGGGCTGTTCTACATGCAAACGCTCGAAGTGAACTCGCCTTACCTGGACCTCGCGCTGCCGCTACTCGTCATGTCGACTGGCATCGGTTTGTGTACGGCGCCAGCGACTTCGGCGATCATGGGTGCGGTGCCGGACGAGAAGCAGGGCGTCGCGTCGGCGGTCAACGACTCCACCCGCGAGATCGGCGCCGCACTGGGCATCGCGGTGGCGGGCTCGGTGCTCGCCGCCCAGTACGGCGATAGCCTTGCGCCCCATTTGCGCGGCCTACCCGAATCGCTCCGCACGGCCGCGTCGAACTCGCTGGCCGAGGCGCTCGAGGTGGCCGCACGGCTGGGCCCACAGGGTGCCGACCTGTCACAGGCCGCGCAACTGGCGTTCATGGACGCCATGCACATCTCCCTGATCGCCCTCGGGGGCCTTTGCGCGGTTGCCGCGGTGTTCATCGCACTGTGGGCACCTGGCCGAGACGGAAGGCAGTTACGCTTCATCGAGAGGATCGTCTCGCGGTCAGACGATGAACTCGGCCGCTCGGTGCCCGACCATGACGATGGTGGCGTGCGGGCCGCGACTGGGGATCACCGGTAGCACCGACCCGTCGACGACCCAGAGCCCCTCTACCCCGCGCACCCGGCACCGCGGGTCCACCACCGCGACGTCGTCATCATCGTCACCCATCGGCGCAGTCCCCGAGAGATGCTGCGACGTCGACCATGATGCCGGCCCGACCTCGGCTGCGCCGACGAGTTCGCGGGACAACGCGACCCCGGCGCGCAGCTTCTCGACGTCGTCGGGCTCGCTGTCGTAGCGGTGCTCGATGACCGGAGGCACATCGGGGTCGGCGCTCACCACCCTGACGGCCCCTCGTGACTTCGGCCGCATCAACGTCACCCCGATATGGGGATGGTCGCCGGGATCGTCGCGCCGGCCGCTCACCATAGCTCCGAAACCGGCTGTGTACGGCCTGATTTCGAGCCAGTCGTCGGTGGTGAGCACGGCCTCGAGGGGTGGGAGTCCGTGTGTTTCCGTCCAGTTCACCGGCAGCACCCACTCGGGGTGGTCCGACATCACCACTCCCACCGGCAGATTCGCCGCCACCGGTATTCCCAGCCGCTCGAGGGTTTCGGGTTGGCCGATGCCCGAGAGCATCAGAAGGTGTGCCGACCCGATTGCTCCGGCGCACAGCACTATCCGGTCCGCCTCGAGATAAGTGGCACCGTCCTGGCTTGCACACTCCACGCCGACCGCGTGCCCGGCGGTGATGCGGATGCGGTGCACCCGGGTATTGGTGAGCAAGGTGAGGTTCGCACGGTCCAAAGCCGGTTGCAGGAAGGCCCCACCGGGACCCATGCGGGCACCCTGGTGGATGTTCAGCGGCACCGCGCCCACTCCGGCCCCCACCGGCGCCTCGACGGTCGAACCGTTCAGATCGACTACCCACGGATGCCCGGCTTCGGTGGCCGCCGCCACAAATGATGCTGTGCAGCCGTCGAATTCGGCAACACGCTGAATTCGTATCGGCCCTTCCGAGCCGTGTATAGCATTGTCGAAGTCGAGGTCGGTTTCGATGGCCCGGAAGTGCGGGAGCACATCCGACCATGCCCAGCCGGGCAGGCGCCAGTCGTCGAAATCCGACGGAAGCCCACGGCAGAAGTAGCCGCCGTTGACGGCGCCCGATCCTCCGACCACCTCGCCGCGCATGAGCATCGCATGACGCAGCGGATCGACGGTCAACGTTGTCGGGTAGCGCCGCACCACTGAACTCGCGGCGCCGATCGGCAGCCGCAGTCCGTCATTGATCTGCGCCGAGACCCGAGGGTCGGACGGCCCGGGACCCGATTCGACGACGGTGACGGTGCATGCCGGGTCGGCGGAGAGCCGCTCGGCCAGAACGGATCCGGCGCTGCCGGCACCGACGATCAGGACGTTACTGCGGACGCGAGGAGCAATAAAGATACTGCGCACGCGGCAGAGTCGTCTCAGGTCCGGATCTGGGGTTTGAGCGCACCGAGATGACGCTCACGGACAACACCCGTCCACAGACCTGCCCCGTAGGCGATGTCGTCGAGGCGCTTGAGGGCGATATAGGTGAGCAGGCCGACCCGCTGGGTGTCGTCTTCGGTGTTTCGGCTCCGGGTCAACCAGTCGACGACCCCTTCAACCACCGCGGCCACGAGCACGACCTGCCGGCATCGTCGGGACAAGACCGCCGCGACGAGCGCGACCGGCCAGTAGTGCCGGCAGATCGCCGACGCCAGCTGCATCGCTGCGGACCACAGTCCGTGTGCGGCCACGACCGCGACGTCTTTGGGTTCGGGCTCCACACTCGACAGGGACTTGGCGATGCGCCTGCCGGTGATGGTTGCGACGACGATCGAGGCCAGATATCCGATCGACGAACCCATCGCCATCAGCATCCAGGCCACCAACGTCCAGCCCGAGATCACCAGCGGAGCGGTCTTACCGGGATGACGCACCGACAGCGGTGCGGCGGCCTCGCCGTAGAAAGACCTGCGCGAGAACCACTCTCGCAGTTGGGTCCGATGGTCGTGCGCCACCAGCGCGATGGGCTCGTAGCGTAGACGCGCACCGGATTCGATGAGTCGCCAGCACAGATCGACATCCTCACCTGAGGTCAGCGTCTCGTCGAAGCCGCCGACCTCCCCCAGCATGGCCCGCCGGCCGATGATCGCGGCACTGGGTACATAGGACACCGTGCCGTAGGGCATGACCGGGGCCTCCCGCAGACCCAGGTCCAACGAGGAGCGCACCGCTTCGTAGCGGGCGACCACATTGTCCGGCTCGCGGAGGCCGACGATGCGCGGTGCGACCAGGGCCACGGCGGGGTCGCAGAAGTGGCCCAGCAGCGCCTCCAGCCAGCCGCGCCGTGGTACGACGTCGCTGTCCAGGAAAGCCACGAAGTCGGTCGTGCACGCGGCCAGACCGGTGTTGCGGGCGGCCGCGGGTCCGCGGCTGCGCTCGTGTCGCACCACCTGTACCCCGGCGTGGACGTCGGCGAAGTCGGACGCCTCGAGTGGTGTCTCAGAGCCGTCGTCGACGACCACCGCCCGCAGACCGCGCACGGCGGTGAGCAGTCGGCGGACGCCAGAAGCGTTGTCGCGCACCGGTATCACGACCGTCACGTCCCGGTGCGACGGGCCGCTGGCGGGACGGGGGTGCGCGACCGTCGCGTCGAGCAGGGTCCGGGCCAACTGGGCGCTGACGGCGTCGTGCACTTCGAGTCGGCCGGCGTTGAGCATGGTCTGCGCCGCCGGCGCCAAACGAAGGAGGCGGGTCGGGGAGCCGCCGAGTAGGGCCGACCCGTCGCCGAGCACCTTCACCCGGCGGTCCACCTGCACGGCAAAACCGTCGGGCAGTCGCGGTCCCGTCATGTCAGCTTCCCGTCGCGGTCGGGCGCCCAGCGCGTGATCCGCCGAAGGCATGTTTGGACCATATCGGGAAAAATGCGGGCGCCGTCCTCCACGGTCGCGGTGGTGGGATCGCCGAGCACACCGACCTCACTGACCGCGGCCACTCCGCCCCGCCGCAGTTCGGGGATCAACTCGCGAAGGGGCGCCATGTTGCCGGGCACCCGCTCGTCGATACGGACGTCCTGCGGCGAAATATGTAGCAATACAGACGTTTCGGTATGGCCCGCGTGCGCGTCGGCACCCGCCACCGTGCACGAGCACCATCCCGCCTCCCGGCCTTCGTAGCGCAGCAAAGCGGTCGCGGCGGCCAGCGCTTCGACGTTGCCGCCATGGCCGTTGACGAAGACCAGCCGTGACGCCCACCGGGATGCCGACCGGCCGTACTCCACCAGCAACAGCCTCAGCGCGGATGTCCCGATTGAAACGGTGCCGCTGAACTCCTCGTGCTCGCCGCTCGCGCCGTAGCCGATGGCGGGGGCGACCATCCAGTTCACGCCGTCGGTGTCGGCGAGCCGGTCAGCAACCGCCCCACAAACGGCCGTCGCGATGCGGGTGTCGGTGTCCAGCGGGAGATGAGGGCCGTGCTGCTCGGTGGATCCGACGGGCACGAGGAGGGCTGACGGCTTGCTCTGCAGCTGCTTCGACGTCGCATTCGCGAGCAAGCTGACAGACGGCACCCGCCGATGGTAGGCCGAATTCACCTGTCGTGCGCCAATTGTTGAAGCATGCGCAGCAATTGATTCACCGAATTTCTCGCCGCCGGCGCCGGCGTCGCCCCCCCAGTCCCCTGCGCCCCGCCTGTACCAGCATGTTCCCGACCGCAGGGTTCGCCGTCAGGTGGCCGAACCTCCGGGCACGCCGAGCTCCCGGATGAACCCGGGAGGGACCAGGACGTCGTCGGGTCCAAGATCATGTACCGAGGCGCGACCCAGCCCCATCAATGCAGAATCGATGCCTCCCCGCAGGACGTCGAGCACGTTCTCGACACCGGCCTGCCCGTTGGCCGCCAGACCCCACAGGTATGCCCGCCCGATCATGACCGCGCGGGCACCGAGCGCGACCGCCTTCACCACGTCGCTGCCTCGCCGGATGCCTCCGTCGAGCACCACCTCGATGTCGTCACCGACCGCCTCGACGATCGGCGGCAGGGCGCGAATCGAGGCCGGCGTCCCGTCCAGGTTGTTACCGCCGTGATTGGACACCGAGATCGCTGAAACACCGGCATCCACAGCACGTTTCGCGTCGTCGACACGCATCACGCCCTTGAGCATGAAAGGACCGCCCCACAGCTCGCGTAGCCAGGCGATGTCCTCCCAGGTCGGCGGCGGGGTGCCCATCCACTCGCCGTACGCGGCGAAGAACGGCGGTCCCTCCTCGCCTCGCGCGGCCTGATTGGGAACCCGCAGGTTCGGCGGCCGCAGGGTCTTACCCCACTGCCACATCCAGCGCGGTTTGGTCAGCCCCGTCGGGAGCATGCGCACGGTGGTGCGCAGGTCCATCTGCTCGGGGATCTTCGGGCTGCCCCAGTCGCGGCCGTGCGAGAAGCTCCAGTCCGTGGTGACGATCAGACCGACCGCACCCGCCTGCCGCGCGCGCTCGACCCGGGCGGCGATCGCATCCCGCCCGCCCAGCCAGTACACCTGGAAGAAGAGCTTGGGGTTGGCCGCGATCACGTCTTCGATCGGCTTGCTGGCGAACGACGACAGGCCCATCGCGGTGCCGCGCGCGGCGGCCGCGCGTGCGACCGCGACCTCGCCGTCCGGGTGGACCGCCTGCACACCTGTCGGCGAGATCAGCACCGGCAGCGAAATCTCCTGTCCCATCACGGTGGTCGCGAGATCGCGCTTCTCCGTCGCACCGACGACATGCGGCGCGAAGCCCAACTCGGCGAACGCCTCGACGTTGTCGGAGACCGTCACGCCCTTCTCGCTGGCGGCGACGAGCGCCGAGTACACCGGCTTGGGAAGCCGGCGCCTCGCACGCTCGTGAGCGGCGGCGACCGTTTCGAACCAGGTGTCGGCCATGATCACACCGGACTTTCGTTGCAGAGCCTCTTGGGAGGCGCCCCGGCGCCGACATCGGGCCGGGGAGGCGCCCCGGCGCCGACATCGGGCCGGGGAGGCGTCGTGAGCAGCTTCAGCATCACCGGACCCGATCGCGAGTGGTCGACGCTGGACTTCGGCTTGACCCGTTCTTGAGCCAGGGCGGGAGCGCCGTAGCCCTCCACGCACTCGGGGTCCGGGCCGTCCATCGGCAGCCCGGTGAAGAACTTGGCGGCCATGCACCCGCCGCGGCAGCTGTCATAGTGCCCGCAACTGCCGCACGCACCGGCCGACTGCGGTTCGCGCAGCTCACGAAAGAGCGGCGCGTTCTGCCAGACATTCCGAAAACCGCCGTCGGACAGGATGTTTCCGGCGTGGAACCGGTCGTGAATGGCGAACGGGCACGCGTAGACGTCGCCGACGGGATCGATCAGACACACGACGCGGCCCGCCCCGCACAGGTTCAGCCCGGCGAGCGCGCCGGGTTCACCCAACCCGGCGAGGTGGAAGAACGAGTCGCCGGTGAGCACCCGGTCACCCTTGGCGACCAGCCAGCTGTAGAGCTGGACCTGCTGGTCGGCGGTGGGGTGCAGGTCGTCCCAGACATCGGCGCCCCGACCCGACGGCCGCAGCCGTGTGATCCGCAGCGTTGCGCCGTATTGCGCTGCGAGAGCGGCGAAGTCGTCGAGCTGGTCGACGTTGTGGCGGGTCACGACCACCGAGATCTTGGCGTCCTTGAAACCGGCGTCGGCCAGGTTCTGCAGGGCCCTGGTCGCCATCGCGAAGGACCCCGCCCCGCGGACGGCGTCGTTGATCTCCGCGGTCGCACCGTCGAGGGAGATCTGCACGTCGACGTAGTCGCTGGCGGCCAGCCGGGTCGCGACCTCGGGAGTGATGCGCACACCGTTGGTGGAGAACTTCACCCCGACGTGGTGGGCGGTGGCGTAGTCGACGAGCTCCCAGAAGTCCGAACGCACGGTCGGCTCGCCGCCGCCGATATTGACGTAGAAAACCTGCATGCGCTCGAGCTCGTCGATGATGTCCTTGCACTGCGCAGTGCTCAGCTCGCGCGGGTCGCGCTTGCCCGACGACGACAGGCAGTGCACGCACGCGAGGTTGCAGGCGTAGGTCAGTTCCCAGGTCAGGCAGATCGGGGCGTCGAGTCCGTGCTCGAACTGCTCGACCAGCTTGGGCACACGTACGGCTTCGGTCGATGTCATTGCGGCACCAGCATTTTCGATCGAGCAAGCACGCCGAGTGCCTGCAGGTACGGCGCCTGCTGCGCGTCGTCGATACCGACGGCACGGCAGGCGGATCGGACGTCGGGATGGTCGGACAAGGTGTTGACGACGTCGACGATGGTCCGGTTCTTCAGAAACGACAGCTTGCGCGTCCCGAAGTGGTAGAGCAGCGCCCCGAACGGCTCCGGCCGCACCGCCACCTGGTGGTGCAGCCGCCAGCCGAGCTCCGGGTCGAATGCGACGCCTTCCTCGGGCACCGCCGACGACGAGGTCACGATCAGTAGACCCCGCACATCCCGTCGATCGACACCTCTTCGACGAGCGTCTCGGTAACCAGCTCGTCGTTCTCCACCTGCTGCTTCGGTTCCATCTGGCCCTCCATGGCTGTGCCTTTCAATATCACCGGTTCTCGACAACTGTGATCGAGGTCGCAATAATATGGCATCGAGTGCCTAAATGGAAAGGGGACCCCCTATGGGGCCGGACCAGCACCGGGTGGGCCGCCGGCGCTCGACGACGTGGGACCACATCAGCAACGTGGCCATCGACCTCTTTGCCAAAAAAGGGTTCGACGACGTCAGCGTGGACGACATCGCCGAAGCCGCGGGAATCGCGCGGCGCACGCTGTTCCGCTACTACCCGTCCAAGAACGCCCTGCCCTGGGGCGATTTCGACGCTCATCTGGCCCACATGCGAAACCTGCTGGCCGATCTCGATCCCGAGGTGCCCATCGGCGAGGCGCTGCGCACCGCGTTGCTGGCGTTCAACAGCTTCGATGCCGCCGAGACGGCGCGCCACCGGATGCGCATGCGGGTGATCCTGGAGACCGCCGCGCTGCAGGCCTACTCGATGACCATGTACGCCGGCTGGCGCGGCGTGGTCGCCGAGTTCGTCGCCAAACGCCTCGACGCCACCGCAGGCGACCTGATACCGCAGACGGTGGCGTGGACGATGCTCGGCGTAGCGCTCTCGGCGTACGAACACTGGCTGGCCGACGAGAAGGTTTCGCTGGCTCAGGCGCTCGGTGCGGCGTTCGACACCGTCGCCGACGGGCTGTGGGCACTCGATCGCTGAATCACCTCGGCGCACTCGGCCACCGCGATAGCTTGGGGCGGTCGCGAAAGGACGCCGATGGCCGAGCACAGCGCCGAGCACAAGACGGGCCACGATCTGCTCTACGACTCTCTGTGGACGAAGGGTACGGCTTTCAGCCACGCAGAACGCCGCCGATTCGGGCTGCTGGGACTGCTTCCTTCGGCCGAGAAGAGCCTCGAGCAGCAGACCGAACATTCATGGCGCGAGTTCAGCAGGCGCCGCGAGCCGCTGGACAGGCACATCTATCTTCGAAACCTGCAGGACCGCAACGAGACACTGTTCTACCGGGTGCTGCGCGACCATATCGCCGAAACCATGCCGATCGTCTACACACCGACCGTCGGCGAGGCCTGCCAGCGCTTCAGCGAGATCTACCGGCGCCCGCGCGGGCTGTTCGTCTCCTACCCCGACCGCGAGTTCCTGCGCGAGATGCTGCGCAACCGCCCGCGACGGGAGGTCGACGTCATCGTCGTCACCGACGGCCAGCGCATTTTGGGCCTGGGCGATCAGGGCATCGGCGGCATGGGTATTCCCATCGGAAAGCTCTCGCTGTACACGCTGATCGGCGGCATCGACCCGGCCCGCACGCTGCCCGTGCTGCTGGACGTGGGTACCGACAACGTCGAGCTGCTCGAGGACCCGCAGTACCTCGGCTGGCGGCACCGCCGCATCGGTGACGACGAGTATTACTCGTTCATCGACGATTTCGTCACCACGGTGCGCGACGAGCTGCCCGACGTCCTTCTGCAGTGGGAGGACTTCGCCACCGCGCACGCGCTGCCGATCCTGCAGCGCTATCGCGACAAGCTGCTCACTTTCAACGACGACATTCAAGGCACCGCCGCGGTGACCTTGGGCGCGCTGCACGGGGCGGCCCAGGTGGTGGGGCGCCCGCTGTCACAGCAGCAGGTGGTGATGTTGGGCGCCGGCTCGGCAGGCATCGGGGTGCTCGAGATGGTGCACCGTCAGATGGTCAGCGAGGGCCTGTCGGCTCAGCAGGCGTCGACACAGATCTGGGTGGTCGACATCAACGGTCTGCTCACCGACGACCGCACCGACCTGTCCCCCGGCCAGCGGGCGTTCGCCCAACCCGCCGGGCGGGTGGCGAGCTGGAGCTTGTCCGGGCCGGCTCAGCTCGCCGACGTCATCCATCACGTCGATGCCGGCGTATTGCTCGGATTGTCAACCGCCACAGGGGCATTCACTGAGCACATCGTGCGAAAGATGGCCGCCAAGGTTGATCGCCCGATCATCTTCCCGCTGTCGAACCCGACCAGCCGGGCCGAGGCCCACCCAGCCGAACTGGACACCTGGACCGGCGGACGCGCGTTGGTGGCGACGGGTTCGCCGTTCGCGCCGCTGGAACGCGACGGGGTGCAGCGGCCGATCGCCCAATGCAACAACGCCTACATCTTCCCCGCGATGGGCCTGGCCGTCACCGCGGCGCAGGCGACACGGGTGACCGACGAGATGATGCGGGCCGCGGCCGCGGCGCTCGGCGACGCGTCTCCCGCCGTCGTCGATGCCGGGGCATCGTTGCTGCCCGCGTGGTCGGACATCCCCGATGTGGCCATACGCATTGCGCAGGCGGTCGCAACCCAAGCCGTCGCCGACGGCGTCGCACCCACCCGCAATCCCGACGAGCTGGCGCAGCGGATCACCGACGTGCGGTGGACTCCCGAATACCGGGGCTGACCCTGCAACCCTGTCCGCCAGCGCAAAAAAGTTCCGCAGGAACCGTCGGAGTTCGGCGCGCAACGGCGACGATATGGGTGTGAGCGCCGAACCGAATGGCACCGACGCTCCACGGGAGCTGCTCGCGCTGTACGACGAATCCTTGCCGGTGGTGTACGGATACTTCGTCCGACGCTGTGGTGACCGTGGAGCCGCCGAAGACCTGACGTCGGAAACCTTTCTGGCGGCCATGGACGCCGCGAGAAAAACCGCTCCACCACCGATGACCGTGCCGTGGTTGCTCGGGGTGGCGCGCCACAAGTTGGCCGACCACTACCGGCGCCGCCACGACCGGTTCACCACGCCGGTCGCCGAACTGCCCGACCTGTCGAGCCGCCCGACGACTGGGACGCCGAACTTGACCGCATCGTCGCCGAGAGCGTGCTCGCCAAGCTACCCGAGCAGCACCGCACGGTTCTGGCACTGCGCTACATGGACGACTGCTCGGTGCCCGAATGCGCCGAGCTCATCGGCCGCACGGTGCACGCGACAGAGGCGCTGCTGGTGCGGGCCCGCAAGGCGTTTCGCGCTCACTACCCGGAACCGGAAGGGAGGCAGTCGTGAACAACAGCCACGATCCGCTGGCCGTGCTGCGCGGCGACGAACTTCCGGTCGCCCCCGACCCGGCTTTCGCCGCCGGGCTGCGCGCCCGACTGGAGTCGGCGCTTTCTCTACCGAATCGAACCGAGGAGGTCGTCATGAGTGGAACCGATACCGCCATCGCCGAACTGTCCGAGCCGACCGTCGCGCCGACGGTCCCCCGGTCGGCGGCACTTCCGTATCTGACGGTCCGCAATGCTCGCGATGCGATCGCGTGGTACGTCGACGCGTTCGACGCCACGGTGGTCGGTGAACCCTTCGAGATGGACGACGGCCGCATCGGCCACGCCGAGTTGGCGATCGGCGACGGCGTGCTCTACCTCGCCGACGAGTATCCCGAGATCGGGCTGAGAGCTCCTGCAAGGCAGTCTGTTTCGGTGAGCTTGATGCTGCGTGTCGCCGATACGGACGCGGCGCTCGAACGGGCTCGCAGGCACGGCGCCGAGGTGCAGCGCGAGCCGTACGAGAATTACGGCGCGCGCAGCGCAGCGATCGTCGATCCGTTCGGCCACCGCTGGATGCTCACCGGGCCCGTGACGGCTGCGGCCGTCCCGATCCAGCACGGTGACGTCGGCTACGTGTCGGTGTGGGTGCCAGACGCCGAGGCGGCCGCGCGGTTCTACGGTCATGTGCTCGGCTGGACCTATGACCCCGCGGCCCACCAGGTGACCAACACCGACCAGCGGATCGGCATCTTCAGCGTCGACAGGCCGCAGGGCATGCTCTGCTGCTACGCGGTCACCGACATCGACGGTGCACGGCAGTCGATCATCGACGGCGGCGGCACCGTGGGCCGGACTCAGGAGTTCGACTTCGGTACCGTCATCGACGCCACCGACCCCAGCGGGATGGCGTTCGCGGTCTTCCGGCCGGCTCCGGGCACACCGCGTCCAGCCCTCAACGGCACTGGGCCGGGAGAACTTTCATACATCACCTATCAGGTTCCGGACTCGAGCGCATTCAAGGCGTTCTACAGCAGGGTGCTGTTCTGGACGTTCGAGCCCGGGCGCATCGACGACGGTTGGGGGGTGCGCGAGACGCATCCGATGTCCGGTGTCGCCGGCGGCAACTCCGAGGCGGTGACCGTGCCGATGTGGACGGTCGACGACATCGATGCCGCGGTGGCGCGCGTGCGGGAGGCCGGCGGCACCGTCATCGACGAGCCGTCGCAGCAGTCCTACGGGAAGTCCGCGCTGTGCACCGACGATCAGGGCACCCGCTTCTACCTCGGCGAGCACTAGGGGTGATTTCGGTGCGCTACCTATCGATCAGCGATTGGTAGCGCACCCAATCCACTCAGCCGAGCAGGTCGGCGATGGGCGCGCGCGCCGCGATCTTGGCGCGCGCCTTCATCACCTTGCCCGGCATTCCGCCGCCCACGACTCCGGCGACCACGCCGTCACGCTCGTAGTAGGCGAGGAACTTGCGACCGTCGTCCTCGACGACGTGGACGACGTCTTCGGCCTCCGGTTCGCCGAGGCATTGGATCTTGACGTCATACTGGTCGCTCCAGAAGTAAGGCACCGAGACCGCGGTCGGCGGTTCCTGCCCGAGCATCGTCGGCACCAGGACGCGGGCCTGGTCGGCGACGTTGCTCCAATGCTCAACGCGCACTTGGTGGCCGAGGTTGTGTCGCCATGACGCGACGTCGCCGATCGCCCAGACATGCGGCGCGCTGGCGCGGCCGTGGTCGTCGCAGACCACCCCGTTGTCGAGCTTGAGGCCGCTGCCTTCGAGCCAGTCGGTCGACGGGCGCGATCCGATGCCGACGACCACCAGATCGGCTTCGAGTTCGGTGCCGTCGCTGAGCACCACCGTCTCGACTCGATCCGAGCCCCGCACTTCCGAAACGCCGACGCCGCACCGGACATCGACACCCTCGGCGCGGTGCACCCGAGCCACCAACTCACCGATCTGCTCGCCGAGCACCGACGCCAGGGGCGCCGGTTGCGGCTCCACCAGCGCGACCTCGACGCCGAGCTTGCGTAGGCTCGCCGCCACCTCGCAGCCGATGAAGCCGGCTCCGACGACGACGGCGCGACGAGCCGAACCGGCCTCCTGCCGCAGGGCCACGCTCTCGTCGTAGTTGCGCAGCACGTGGATTCCCGCGAGGTCAGGAAAGGACGGAATGCGCTTGGGCACCAGACCCGTAGCGATGATGAGTTCGTCGTAGGGCAGCTCGGTGCCGTCGGCGAGCGTCAACGTCTGGGTGGCCGTGTCGACGGACCGCGCGCCGTTGCCCAGCAGCACGGTGATGTCGTTGTCCTCGTAGAACTCCGCGGGCTTGAGGCTGACGTCGTCGGTCTCGGAGCGCAGCACCTCCTTCGACAGCGGGGGCCGATCGTATGGCAGATGGTCCTCGTCGCTGACGATCGTGACCGGACCGCTGTATTCCGACCGGCGCAACTGTTCGGCGGTGCGGGCGGCCGCGAGTCCGCCGCCGACGATGACGATGCCCGCTGATGTGGTCATGGGCAGTTTCTTACACGACGCCTACGGCCTTTTGTCCGCCACCCCGGGCAATGGTGCTCAGCCGCGATCGCGGTCGATGACGTTGGTCAGCACGACGACGCTCTCGCTGCGCTCGACGTGGGCGGTCGAACGGATGCGCTCCAACGCCTCTTCGAGGTGGCGCATGTCGCGGGTCACAACGTGCAGGATCGCGTCGGCGGTGCCGGTGACGGTGGCTGCGCTGATGACTTCGGGGATGTCGATCCACGCCGCCCGCAATTGCTCTGGGGCAATGGTTCCGTGGCGGAATACCTGCACGTACGCCTCGGTGGTCCAGCCCAGCGCGGCCCGGTCGACAACGGTCGTGAAGCCGCGGATGACGCCGTTGTCGAGCATGCGGTCGACCCGGCGTTTGACCGCGGGCGCGGACAGATTGACCTGCTCCCCGATCTCGGCGTAGGTCGCGCGGGCGTCATCGGTCAGCGCCGCGAGGATCTGCTCGTCGGTCGCGTCGAGGCGGTCCACGGTCACCTCCGCACAATAAATCACTGCTTGGCGTGACTGTACACAACAAATCACTGCCTGACACGCAACAAACAACAATGGATTGCAGCAGTAACCGTCTCTACCGTTGATTCATGACGTCTTTCAGTGTCGCGACGCCCTCGCGGTCGGGTCGCCACCGCAGGCGTGAGGCCCGAGCGCGCCACTACGTCATGACCGCGCCGACACACTTCGCCGTCGAGTACTCGATCAACCCGTGGATGGACATCGAGACGCCCGTCGACACCGCGCTGGCCCTCACCCAGTGGGAGACGTTGAGACGCACGTACCAAGAACTCGGGCACGTCGTCGACCTCGTCGAGCCGGTCGACGGACTGCCCGACATGGTGTACGCCGCCAACGGCGGCCTGGTGGTCGGCGCTACAGCGGTGCTCGCGAATTTCGCCTACCCGCAGCGCGCTGGCGAGGCGGTTGCGTACGGCGATTGGATGGTCGGACATGGATACGAACCCGCACGGACGCGCCACACCAACGAAGGTCAGGGCGACCTTCTCGTCGCCGGTTCGATCCTGTTGGCCGGATACGGATTTCGGACGGATCGACGTGCGCATGGCGAGATCGCGCAGTTGGTCGGGCGACCGACGTACAGCTTCGAGTTGGTCGATCCTCGGTTCTACCACCTCGATACCGCCCTCGCGGTGCTCGACGACACCACGGTGGCGTACTACCCGCCCGCGTTCAGCAACGCCTCGCGGGTGAGCCTGCGAACGCTGTTCCCCGACGCGATCGAGGTGACCAGTTCCGACGCTTATGCCTTCGGCCTCAACGTGGTGTCCGACGGGCGCAACGTCGTGCTACCGGCCGCGGCGACCGGCTTCGCCGCCCAACTGCGCGACGCCGGGTTCAACCCCGTCGGCGTCGACCTCTCCGAACTGCTCAAGGGCGGCGGATCGATCAAATGCTGCACGTTGGAGGTGCATTCGTGACCACGCTGGAAGCGACGGGTGCCGCGAGCGCGATCGACGACCACTGTGTGGCGCATAACTACGACCCGCTACCGGTGGTGGCCGCCAGCGCCGAGGGCGCGTGGATCACCGATGTCCAGGGCCGTCGCTACCTGGACTGTTTGGCCGCTTACTCGGCGGTCAACTTCGGCCACCGCAATCCGGAGATCACCGCTGTCGCACACGCGCAACTGGACACCGTGACGTTGGTCAGCCGCGCGTTCCACTCCGATCGGCTCGCACCCTTCTGTGCGGCACTGGCCGGGCTCTGCGGCAAGAACATGGTGCTGCCGATGAACAGCGGCGCCGAAGCGGTCGAGAGCGGGATCAAGGTGGCCCGCAAATGGGGCACCGACGTCAAGGGCATCCCCGCCAACGCGGCGAATATCGTGGTGGCGCACAACAACTTCCACGGGCGGACCACCACCATCGTCAGTTTCTCCGACGACGAGACGGCCCGGCGCGGCTTCGGCCCGTACACCCCCGGATTCCGCGCCGTGCCGTTCGGTGACACCGACGCCTTCGCCGATGCGATCGACGACAACACCGTCGCCGTGCTGATCGAACCGATCCAGGGTGAGGCGGGAATCATCGTTCCGCCCGACGACTTCCTCCCGCGCCTGCGGTCACTGTGCTCACAGCGCAACGTCCTGTTGATCGCCGATGAGATCCAGTCCGGCCTGGCCCGCACCGGAAAGACGTTCGCCTGCGAGCACTGGGGCGTGGTTCCCGACGTCTACCTACTCGGAAAGGCGCTCGGCGGAGGCGTGATGCCGTTGTCGGCGGTGGTGGCCGACTCCGGCATCCTCGGTGTACTGCATCCCGGCGAGCATGGCTCCACTTTCGGTGGAAATCCGCTGGCCGCCGCGATCGGCTCCACGGTGGTGGCGATGTTGCAGCGTGGCCAGTTCCAGTGCCGCTCAGCCGAACTCGGCGCGCACATGCACCAGAGATTGCAGCAGTTGATCGGCCGGGGTGTCACCGCGGTCCGCGGCAAGGGCCTGTGGGCCGGCGTCGACATCGATCCGGGCTCGGGTACGGCCAAAGATGTCAGCGTGCGCTTGGCGCGCCGCGGCGTCCTCGTCAAGGACACCCATGGTTCGACCCTGCGGTTCGCTCCTCCACTGGTGATCACCGACGACGAGATCGACTGGGCCGTCGACCAGTTCGCGGCCGCTTTAGCGAGCTAGCTTCAGTGCTTCATCGCGCCGCGGTCGACGGCGATCTGGCTGCCCGAAAGCGTTTTCGATCCGTCACCGGCGAGCCACGCGACGACGTCGGCCACTTCCTCGGGTTCCATGAAGCCCTGAAGACCCTTGTTCTCCTCGTCGAGCGGGTTGTACGGCATCGGCGCGAAGCTGTGCAGATAGCTCGGATGCTTGGCGAAGATCGCCATCATCGCGTCCTTCTCGACCATCGGCGTCTCGATGGAGTACGGATGGATCGAGTTCACCCGGATTCCGAACTCGCCGGCCTCGATCGCCAACGAGTTGGTGAGCGCGGTCAGACCGTGCTTGGACGCCGCGTAATGCGCGTTGCCCGGGGTCGCCTTCAGCCCGGCCGATGAACTGACGATGATGACCGATCCGCCGTTACCCGCCGCGATCATCGCGGGCAGCGCCGCCCGGATGGTGCGCCACGTCCCGTTCAGATTGACGTCGATGACGGTGTCCCACTGCTCTTCCGACATCTCCCAGATGCGGCCCCAGCTGAGCACACCCGCGTTGGCGACCAGGATGTCGAGCTTGCCGAACTGTTCGACGCCGTCGGCCACGACCTGCTGCAGCGCGGCCAGGTCCCGGATGTCGACCTCGCGGGCGAGCACTTTGCTGCCCGTCGCTTCCACCGCGCGCACCGTCTCGGCCAGTTCTTCGGAGGTCCCCATCGGGTAGGTGATGGACTCCGATATCGGGGCGCAGATGTCGATCGCGATGATATCGGCGCCTTCGCTGGCCAGTCGGACCGCGTGCGCCCGGCCCTGGCCGCGTGCGGCCCCGGTGATGAAGGCCACTCGGCCTTCCAATGGTCGGTTGATCCCCGTCACCGCTGCTCCTTCCAGGAACCTGCCCCATGCGAGCGACCGTGTCTGTACGCAACACGCCGCCCCGGCGCGGACATTCGCGGTCGCTCGCCGGAGGTGAGAACCCTCCGACAGGCTAACAGCCGAACTGGAACGTGTTCTAGAAGCCCGCGTGACTCCGGACCGAGGCTAGAGGTCGGCGATTATCTGCTGGCGCTTCGCCGAGTACTCGTCCTCGGAGATCGACCCCATCGCGCGCAGCGTCTCGAGTTCCTGCAGGCGCTGCGCGGTCGACGGTTGAGGGGGTGCGATGGAGGCCGTTGCGGACGGTGCGGCAGGAGGAGGCGGCGCCGCGGCGGCTGGCGCCTGGTGAGCGGCAGCCCGGCGCACCACCTCTTGAACCTGTTGGCGCGCAGCCGGATTCGATCGCAGATCGATCATGTTGTTGAGACCGATGTTGTTGGCCTTGAGGATTTGCAGAATCTCCATCAGCGGCTCGGCTTGACCGGTCAGGTCGTATGTCCGGTTGTCCTCGGCGATGGTGAAGGTGGCGGGCATCATCCCGCTGACCAAGCCGCTTCGCTCCCAATCGATCTGATACTCGCTCGTCATCGGGTCGACCAGCGCGACCAGCTTCCGGTTGGTGATCATCGGCAGCCTCGCGATCGAGGCGATCACCCGATCCTGGCTGGCGAACGGCACGATGCCTGGTCCGGCGATCTGTAGGTCCAGCTTCACCAACGGTTGTTCGTTGATCCGCGTTCCGGTTTCGTGAATACCGGTGACTTGGGCAAGCGCCAGCACTCCCGTCTGCTCGAGTTCGGCGGTCCTGGCGGCCGATCGGGCTCCCCCCGCGGTGATCGCCAGCGCGATCAGCACGTCGGCGCCGGTGATCAGCAAGCCCGTCCAGAACATCCACTTCAGCATCGGGTCGCTGCCCGTGGCGAAGTAGATCACCAGGAAGATCGGCCCGACGATCCCGCACAGCAGCACGAAGGCTTGGACCTTGATGTAACGCCACAACATCGCCTGTCACGCTCCCGTCGTTCGCGGCCTGCGTGTCAGATTAACGCCAATCGACCGCCTGGGAGCCGTATCGTCGGGCGATGCCGTCGGGAGCAGAGACCCGGTCGCGGTGGACCCTGACGGCCGTCGCGATGGCACTGTTCTGCGTGCAGATCGACTACTTCGCGATGAATCTCGCCCTTCCCCGGATGGCCGACGAGTTCGGCACCAGCACATCGGACCTGCAGTGGATCATCAGCGTGTACATGCTCGCCCTGGGCGCATTCATGGTGCCCGCGGGCCGTATCGGCGACATCTTCGGCCGACGAAGGGCGCTGTTGACGGGCGTGACGTTGTTCGGGGCGGCTTCGGTGGCCTGTGCGCTGGCACCGTCTGTGGGCGTGCTGATTGTGTTCCGGGTGGCGCAAGGGATCGGCGCAGCCTTGATCTTCCCGGTTTCCGTCAGCGTGCTGACCAACGCCTACGAGAGCGGCAAGGCCAGCCATGCGATCGGATTGGCCTATGGCATAGCGGCTTTGGGGAACGCGGCAGGCCCGCTCATCGGCGGGCTGTTCACCGACACCATCGGCTGGCGGTGGATCTTCTGGCTCAACCTGCCGCTGACCCTGGTCTCGCTCGCGATCGGGGCCCGTGTCATCACCGAGTCTTTCGATGAGTCGGCGCCACGGCGCATCGACGCGGCTGGACTGGCGCTCATCAGCACGGGAATCGGATTGTTCACCTTGACCTTTGATCGCGCGCCCGGCTGGGGGTGGCTCTCGGCGACGGCGCTGATCGCGTTCTCCGGATCACTGCTTGCGCTGGCCGCGTTCGTCGTCGTCGAGAACAGAGTGCGGTGGCCGCTGGTCGATCTGTCGTTGGTCCGCAATGCGAGATTCACGATTCTGGTGTTGGCCGGCGCGGTCGCCAACATCGCGTACGCGGTGACCATCTTCTTGTCCACGGTGTCCCTGCAGGACGTTCGTGGACTGGACCCGTTGACCGCCGGGCTGGTTTTTCTGGGCCCGTCGGCGGGCGCGGCCATCGGCGGTGTGCTGGCCGGCAGGCTCGCCACCCGTCGCGCACCGGTAGTGGTGATGGGTGCGACGACGGTCGTCGCCGCCTTGAGCCTCTGCGCACTCGCCGGATCCCGCGGGTGGGCGCTCTATCTGCTCGCGCTCAGCGCGTGCGGTCTGACTCTCGGACTGGTCTATGCGTTCACGACTGTCGCGACGCAGGCGGTGGTGCGTCCCGAACGGGCCGGAGAGGCGGCTGGGATCACACTGACGGTACTGGTATCGCTGGCCGGAGTCGGTGTCGCAGTGTCGTCGACCGTACTGGAAATGTTGCAGCACAACGGAATACCAGCTGCGCGTGCGATCGACTCGATACTTGCCGCGCTCGGTGCGCTTCTCCTGGTTGCCGGTGCGGTCGTGCTGTGGACCGCCCGGCGAGCGGTTACTCGCTCGGCGCCGTCGCAGCCATCGGCGTCGCCGCGGCCAGCGGGATGACCGGGAGCGCCTCGGGCGCATCAGGTGTGACGGGGCCGGGGCCGATGAGTTGATACAGCGGCTGAGTCCAGCGGTATCCACCGGAAGACTTCGTATAGCTGGTGTGAATCAGCGTCGCGACCTTCGACACTTCTTCGGCGTCGGGGTCATAGTCGCAGACCGCATCGCCGAGCTCACACACGCTGATCGTGCGGGCGCCGATGGCCGGCGGGAGCGGCTTGGGCGCGTGAGCGAGAATCGGCCAGTCCTGCGCGACTCCCTTGCCGGCGCCGGGGATGCTGGTGACCGAGCCGATGTTGATGGTCGGGTCGGCGGGCAGGCGGTCACCGTCGGCGATCAGCAACGCGGCCACCACGTTCGGATTCGTCCCGGCGGTGTGCAGATTGCGGTGCACGACCATCGCGCCCTGCGAATAGCCGGCGAGCACCACCTTCGACTCGGGGCAACGCTGAGTGAACGCCGTGTACTGCGACTCGAGAGCGGCTGCGCCGGTGTCGACGCTGCCCATGAAGCCGAGCCACTCCCCGACGCCGCCGTCGTCATCGGGCACCGCGATCGCGGGGTACGCGACGGCCTCGGCCGTCATCGTCCGCCCGTCGGCGGTCACCAGCTGCTGCACGTCGAGGTAGGACTGGTAGATGTCGTCGCCCATTCCGGCGTTCGAGCTCAGGTCGCCGTCACGCTGTCCGGACCCCGCGGCGCCGAACCAGTGCACATCGGGGCAGCCGGGCGCGGCCGGAGCCGAAGCCGTGGAAAGCCCCGCGAATGCGGCGCCCGCGATCGCGGCGGCGCTGGCGAGCGTGGTGAGACGACCGAACATGAACCCTTACCCTTCTTCGCCCCGACCAGGGCATACGCGAAGTACATCGTCGCCGCGTCCGCGTGCGTTACTCCCCACATTCGCGAGACGTACACAAGGGTCGCGATCGTCGAAGAATCGCAGCCCCCTTGTACGTCTCGCGAAGCACACAGACGAAAGCGGCGCCCACCGGAAAGGTGAGCGCCGCTTTGCGACTGGCTTCAGATCACTTGACGATCTTGGTGACCCGGCCGGCACCGACGGTACGGCCGCCCTCGCGAATCGCGAAGCGCAGACCCTCGTCCATGGCGACGGGCTGGATCAGCTTGACCGAGATGTCGGTGTTGTCGCCGGGCATCACCATCTCGGTGCCCTCCGGCAGCGTCACGACGCCGGTCACGTCCGTGGTGCGGAAGTAGAACTGCGGACGGTAGTTGTTGAAGAACGGCGTGTGCCGGCCGCCCTCGTCCTTGGACAGGATGTAGACCTGGCCCTCGAACTCGGTGTGCGGCGTGGTGGTGCCGGGCTTCACGACGACCTGACCGCGCTCGACGTCCTCACGCTTGATGCCGCGCAGCAGCAGACCGACGTTGTCGCCGGCCTGGCCCTGGTCGAGCAGCTTGCGGAACATCTCGACACCGGTGACCGTGGTCTTGGTGGTGTCGGGGCGGATGCCGACGATCTCGACTTCCTCGTTCACGTTGATCACGCCACGCTCGACGCGACCGGTGACCACGGTGCCGCGGCCGGTGATGGTGAAGACGTCCTCGACGGGCATCAGGAACGGCTTGTCGGTCTCGCGGACAGGGTCCGGGATCGACTCGTCGACGGCCTCCATGAGCTCCTCGACCGACTTGACCCACTTCTCGTCGCCCTCGAGCGCCTTGAGCGCCGACACGCGGATGACCGGAGCCTCCTCGTCGAAGTCCTGGGCGGCCAGCAGTTCGCGGACCTCCATCTCGACGAGCTCGATGAGCTCCTCGTCGTCGACCGCGTCGGCCTTGTTCAACGCGACCAGGATGTAAGGCACGCCGACCTGACGGGCGAGCAGCACGTGCTCACGCGTCTGCGGCATCGGGCCGTCGGTCGCCGCGACCACCAGGATCGCGCCGTCCATCTGGGCGGCACCGGTGATCATGTTCTTGATGTAGTCGGCGTGACCGGGGGCATCGACGTGCGCGTAGTGGCGCTTGTCGGTCTGGTACTCCACGTGGGAGATGTTGATCGTGATGCCGCGCTGACGCTCCTCAGGCGCATTGTCGATCTGGTCGAATGCGCGCGACTCGTTCAACTCCGGGAACTTGTCGTGCAGCACCTTGGTGATTGCTGCGGTCAGCGTCGTCTTGCCGTGGTCAACGTGACCGATGGTCCCGATGTTGACGTGCGGCTTCGTCCGCTCGAACTTCGCCTTCGCCACTGTGTGGTCCTCCTGGACTGTTAGTGCTTGTCTAAAGCAGTGTTGATCTTTGCAGTTGTTTCTCGCCGCGAACCAACCGGGGTTACTGCCCGGTCGCCTTCGCGATGATCTCCTTCGACACGGCCGCCGGAACTTCGGCGTACGAGTCGAACACCATGGAGTAGTTAGCCCGGCCCTGGGTCTTCGACCGAAGGTCGCCGACGTAGCCGAACATCTCCGACAGCGGTACCAGCGCCTTGACGACGCGGGCACCCGATCGCTCCTCCATGGCCTGGATCTGACCACGGCGGGAGTTCAGGTCACCGATCACTTCACCCATGTAGTCCTCGGGTGTGGTCACTTCGACCGCCATGATCGGCTCGAGGATCACCGGCTGCGCAGCCTGTGCCGCTTTCTTCAGCACCTGCGAACCTGCGACCTTGAAGGCCATTTCCGACGAGTCCACCTCGTGGTAGGCGCCGTCGAGCAGCGTGACCTTGAGGTTGACCAGCGGGTAGCCGGCCAGCACGCCGTACTGCATGGCGTCCTGGGCGCCGGCGTCGACCGACGGGATGTACTCGCGAGGGATACGGCCGCCGGTGACCTTGTTCTCGAACTCGTAGGTCGCCCCGTCCTCGCCGGTGAACGGCTCGAGGTCGATGATGACCTTGGCGAACTGGCCCGAACCACCCGTCTGCTTCTTGTGGGTGAACTCGACCTTCTCGACCTTGCGCTTGATGGTCTCGCGGTAGGCCACCTGCGGCTTACCGACGTTGGCCTCGACCTTGAACTCACGCTTCATCCGGTCGACGAGGATGTCGAGGTGAAGCTCGCCCATCCCGCCGATCACGGTCTGGCCGGTCTCCTGGTCCAGGTGGACCTTGAACGTCGGGTCCTCTTCGGCCAGCTTCTGGATCGCCGTACCGAGCTTCTCCTGGTCGCTCTTGGTCTTGGGCTCGATGGCCACCTCGATGACCGGGTCCGGGAACGTCATCGACTCGAGCACGATCTGCTCGTTGGCGTCCGACAGCGTGTCACCGGTGGTGGTGTCCTTGAGACCGATCACCGCGTAGATGTGCCCCGCGGACGCCCGTTCAACAGGGTTCTCCTTGTTGGCGTGCATCTGGAACAGCTTGCCCAGCCGCTCCTTCTTGCCCTTGGTGGAGTTGATGACCTGCGAACCGGACTCGACGGTGCCGGAGTAGACGCGAACGTAGGTCAACTTGCCGAAGAACGGGTGCACCGCGATCTTGAACGCGAGCGCCGAGAACGGCTCGTCGGTCGACGGCTTGCGGCTGATGGCCTCGTCCTCTTTACCGGGCACGTGACCCTGCACGGACTCGACGTCCAGGGGCGACGGCAGGTAGTCGATGACCGCGTCGAGCATGGGCTGCACGCCCTTGTTCTTGAACGCGCTGCCGCACAGCACCGGGTACAGCTCCGAGTTGACGGTCAGCTTGCGGATCGCGGCCTTGATCTCGTCGACCGAGATCTCCTCGCCGCCGACGTACTTGTCCAGCAGGTCCTCGTCGGTCTCGGCGACGGCCTCGAGCAGCTTGGTGCGGTACTCCTCGGCCTTCTCGGCCAAGTCGGCGGGGATGTCCTCGACCTCGTACTTCTCCCCGAGGGCGGTCTCGCCGCGCCACACCTTGGCGCGCATCTCGACCAGGTCGACCACGCCGATGAAGTCGTTCTCCGCGCCGATCGGCAGCTGAATCACCAGCGGCGTGGCGCCGAGGCGCTCCTCGATGGTGCGCACGGTGAAGTAGAAGTCCGCGCCCAGCTTGTCCATCTTGTTGACGAAGCAGATGCGCGGCACGTCGTACTTGTCGGCCTGGCGCCACACCTGCTCGGACTGCGGCTCCACGCCCTCTTTACCGTCGAACACCGCGACGGCGCCGTCGAGCACACGCAGGCTGCGCTCCACCTCGACGGTGAAGTCAACGTGGCCGGGGGTGTCGATGATGTTGATCTGGTTGTCATTCCAGAAACAGGTGACAGCCGCGGAGGTGATGGTGATACCGCGCTCCTGTTCCTGCTCCATCCAGTCGGTGGTCGAAGCGCCGTCGTGCGTCTCACCGATCTTGTAGTTGACACCGGTGTAGTACAGGATGCGTTCGGTCGTCGTGGTCTTACCGGCATCGATGTGCGCCATGATGCCGATGTTGCGGACCTTGTTCAGGTCGGTAAGCACGTCCTTCTGTGCCACAGAAGTCTTCTCTTTCGCTTGGTAGTTGCTGTTGTCATTTCGCCCCGGCGACACCGCTCTGTGCCATGTCGCGCCCGCGACTCCGGGGCGTCACATCACCAGCGGTAGTGCGCGAACGCGCGGTTTGCCTCGGCCATCTTGTGGGTGTCCTCACGCCGCTTGACGGCGGCACCCAGACCATTGCTGGCGTCGAGGATCTCGTTCGCCAGACGCTCGATCATCGTCTTCTCGCGACGGGCCTTGGAGAAGCTGACCAGCCAACGAAGTGCCAGCGTGACCGAGCGATCCGGACGCACCTCCACGGGAACCTGGTAGGTGGCGCCGCCGACGCGACGGCTGCGAACCTCGAGTGCCGGCTTGACGTTGTCCAGAGCGCGCTTGAGGGTGACCACCGGATCGGTGCCGGTCTTGTCGCGGGCCTGTTCGAGCGCACCATAAACAATGCGCTCGGCCAACGATTTCTTCCCGTCCATCAGAACCTTGTTGACCAGCTGAGTCACCAGCTGCGACCCGTACACCGGGTCGTTGACCAACGGACGCTTGGGCGCCGGTCCCTTGCGCGGCATCAGCTCTTCTCCTTCTTGGCGCCGTAGCGGCTGCGCGCCTGCTTGCGGTTCTTCACGCCCTGGGTGTCCAGAGAGCCGCGAATGATCTTGTAGCGCACACCGGGCAGGTCCTTCACACGGCCGCCGCGCACCAACACCATCGAGTGCTCCTGCAGGTTGTGGCCCTCGCCCGGGATGTAGGCGGTGACCTCGACCGCGCTGGTCAGCTTGACGCGCGCGACCTTCCGAAGCGCCGAGTTCGGCTTCTTCGGGGTGGTCGTGTACACGCGGGTGCACACTCCGCGGCGCTGCGGGCTGCCCTTGAGGGCCGCAGTCTTCGCCTTGGCGGGCTTGTCGTGGCGACCCTTGCGGACCAGCTGCTGGATGGTTGGCATCTACCGGCTTTCTGTGTTGCTGCTTCTTAAGTTCTGGTCAAGTCTGTGTACTGCGCTTTTGCCCCGGGCACGTACCCCGCGACCGGGTGTGTCGCACGCGCCCGTCCGAAGCAATTCGAAGGCATTGCCTCAATTCTCGGAGCATGGCGACATGCGAATTGGCCCGGCGTGCAGGCGCGCTTAGCAGGTCCTTTTCGTACACGGCCCCGCGAAGCGCCTTATCTGCCAGGCACGATCGTCCACAATACCAGGACAGGGGCAGCGCTCCAAACCCGTCGATTGTGCCCTAACCGCAGGTCAGATGACGTTCTCCGGATGCCTGTGGCGTATGTGGCTAACGACGCTCCATCCCGGAGGCCAATCGCATCACCATATCGCTGTACACCGCGTCGGTGTCGATACCGTCCATCGCCCCGGTCATCTCCAGCAGGACGAAACCGTGCATCGCCGACCAGAATTCCAATGCCGCATAGAACGCGTTCTCACCCTCGAGACCGTAGGAGGCCAGGACCGCGATGACGGGTGCGGCGGCCGCCCGGGTGGCTTCGGTGAACTCCGGGTCGTCGCCACCGAGCGGCATCCTGGTGAAGGCCGAATACCGTCCCGGATGGTGATGTGCATAGCTGCGGTAAGCACTGGCCATCGCGGTCACCGCATCGTCGCGAGTGCGGCCCTCCGCGACGTTGGTGAGCATGCCGATGAGGTCGCCGACGACACGCATCCGCACTGTTCTGCGCAGGTCCTCAAGGCTGTTGACATGGTTGTAGAGCGATGGGCCCTTGGTGCCGAGCTGGGTGGCGAGCGCGTTGATGGTCAGCGCATCCCAGCCTTCGCGATCCAGGAAGGTCAGCGCGGCGTTGACGATCGTCTCGCGACTGAGCCGGGGGGCTTTCCTGGTGGACGTGCTCGGGGGCTGTGCCATGCGCGCTTCGCCCCCTGCCGTCTCATCTGTCCAAGTTGATACTCGGAGAAAACTAACACCTCTAGTTCCCCCGCAGTCAGTTGACGCGCTCCTGACTGAGCTCGGCGAGTTGTTCGGTGATCGAGCACAGATCGGGCAGCGTCGCGGGGTTCATGGTCTGGATGGACCAGGTGATGACGTCGCCGCCCTTGGCGACATAGAAGCTGCACGCATTTCCGTCGAACGCCTTGAAACCTTTGTTGCCGTCGACGGAGAGTTCGGTCAAGGTGCGACCGGCCTGTTGTTCCAGCGCCCGCTCGGTGTCCATATCGCTGCCGCGGTACCACCAGGTCGAAATGCCCATCCCCGCGCCGACGGTGCCGAACATGGTGTTCTCCTGCCAGAAGCAGCCCGCGTCGCTGACGACCGTCTTGGTGAACCCGTCCGTCCCGGCGGCCGCCGCGATGTCGGCGTCGGTGATGCCGTTGCAGTCCACGCTGCGGAATCCGCCGTCCGGGTTCGCGGCCGCCGGAGAGGCCGGTGCGTCATCGGACGATCCGCACGCCGTGAGCGCGGCGGCGCAGGCGGCGAGCGCGACGAGTCGGCGAGTCCAGCGGGCGGGCACGGGTCACATCTCCGACTTCAGGGTGGCCGAGAGGAGGTCGTGGGCTTCCTGGCACGGATCACCGGCGCGCTGATCGCGAAACTGCACCCACCAACTCAGCACCCCGCTGCCCGCCGCGGCGGTGACCGAGCACGCCGCGCCTGTGACGTCGCGGCGCGCGACGAAAGCCGGATGGCGTTCCACGACGGTCTCGGTGATCTTCGCGCCGCGCTCGGTGGCCAACGCGTGTTCGCGATCGAGGTTTCCGGTCTGGAACCAGGAGAACGTCGCGTCGATCGTCACGTCGCCGCGGAACGCCACGTACTGGCAGACCGCTCCGCTGTAGGGCCGCACGACACTGTCGGCGCCCAGGATCTCCTGGACGGTGTCGTCGTCGAGCAGGGCGCAGCGGTCGTCGACGTACCCGTAGTTCCGTTCGGGATCCGGTACGGCCGGCGTGGCTCGCTGCGCGGTTCCGTTGACGGTCTCAGCACACCCCGCCACCGTCACCATCACCACGACCGCCGCGACAGCAATCAAAAACCGCCAACGCATCGCCGCTCACGCTACCCAGCGCGACCGTTAATAGCGACTCGGGTGAACGTCTGTGGATCTCGCCGGTCGCGACGTACGCTTCCTCCATGATGTGGACAGCTGTGACTCGGTCACTGACGGCATCCGCCGTGGTGTTCCCGCTGATCCTCGCCGCTCCCGTGGCGCAGGCGGAACCGGTGGTCTGCAACCCGTTGGCCCGCGAGTGCGCCGACAACAGCGTCGTCGGTCGCCATCAGGGAACCGACACCACCATCACCGGTATCGGTGTCGTCGAGACGATCGACTGCGCCAACTCCACGCTGCTCGTCAACGGCGCGAACAATCAGATCACCACGCTGGGCACCTGCTGGGCGGTGACGATGCAGGGCAACGGCAATGTCGTCGTCGCCGACAACGTGATCAACGACATCACGGTCTACGGGTGGGACCAGACCGTGTTGTACAAGAACGGCAACCCGATCGTCTTGGACCGCGGACGTGAACTGGGAATGACCAACCGCATCAACCGGGTACCCGCATGAGCATGCGAGCCACCACCATCGCCCTCATCGGTGCGGCCGCCGCCGCGTTTCTGTTCACCGGCTGCGGATCTGAAAGCTCGGACACCAACACCCCCACCGCGACGGCGGGCACGTCCGGCGCCCAGGTCGAGGTCGGCAACACGATCAACTACGGCTCATTCGGCACGACCGCCGACATCGACTGCGCCGACGGCAAATCGCTCAACATCGGCGGGTCGAACAACACCCTCACGGTGAAGGGCACCTGCGCGAACGTGAATATCGGCGGCGCCGACAACAAAGTCACCTTCGAGCGGGTCGACAAGGAGATCAGCGTCGTCGGCCTCAACAACACGGTGACCTACAAAGACGGTGATCCGAAGATCAACGACACCGGCAACAACAACACGATCACCAAGGGCTGAAACCGCTCTCTTCTGCGCGAGAGACCGTGTCTGCACAAGACACGCCGCGGGTTTGCGGCACTTTGCGGTCGCTCGCGCCGGGTCGACGGTCCGCAGGCTGCGCTAGGCGTTGGCGCCGTGCCTGCCCACACCGGCCGCGAAACGGGCTGCCCCCTCCAGGGATTCGGCGGCGACGCGCGACATGCTTCCGAACTCGAAGTCCATCGCCTCGGGCTCCGAGCGGCCCCACTGGCTCAGAGCCGACAGACGATCGGCGCGCATGCACTGCTGCGGCAGCTGGGCCAGTTCCGCTGCGAGTTGCTCCGCCCGCTGTCGCGCTTCACCGGTGGGCACCACTCGGTTGGCCAAACCCATCGCCAAGGCCTCGGCCGCGTCGACGGCGCGGCCGGTGAGGATGAGGTCCATCGCCCGGCTGTGGCCGATCAACCGCGGTAACCGCACGGTCCCACCGTCGATCAGCGGGACACCCCAACGCCGGCAGAAGACCCCCATGATCGCGTCCTCCTCGACGACGCGCATATCGCACCACAACGCCAGCTCCAGACCGCCGGCAACAGCGTAGCCGCTGACCGCCGCGATCACCGGTTTGGACAACACCATTCGACTCGGACCCATCGGACCGGGGCCGGTGCGGTGTACCGGGTTGGCATCGGGCGTTCCGAATGCCTTCAAATCGGCTCCGGCACAGAACGTTCCGTTGTCACCCCACAACACCGCGACGGAAGCCGAATCGTCCTTGTCGAACTCGTCGAAAGCGGCGTACAACCCGGCGGCGGCCGGGCCGTTGACGGCATTGCGCGCCTCGGGTCGATTCATGATCACCGTCGTCACGGCGCCGTTCTTCTCGACCCGCACTCCGCCCGTCATCTCGCCTCCATCAGTTGGTCGCGTCGCGTGAGCGACAATCCAGCGTTGTCGCGCCGCGCAGACAACTCCGCGGCGAAGTCGTTGTAGGCCTGGCGCAGCGCCGCGCCCGGCCAGTCGTCGGGCAGCAGTTCCTCCGGCAACACCGGATCGGTGAGCAGGTGACGCACGATTGCGGTCGCAGCGACGAACCGGTCGGGAACCTCGGGCGCCGAAACGATCTCGTCGAGCAACGACTTGCCCTCCCGCGCCCAGGCCGGCAGATCCCACAGCAGGCATACCAACTCGGCGGGTTCGGCGTCACGGGAAACCAACAGCCGCACCCGCTGCATCACCTCGGGTGGCAGCGCGGTGTCCAGGTTGTCCGGTCGCAGCCACACCCCCTCGCGCAGTTCGGCGAATCGGCCGTCCTGCAAGGTGCTTCGCAAACCGGCTCTGGCGCGGGGGTCGGACCCAATGCTGGTGATCACCACCGTGGTCCAGTCACCGCGCCACGGCCGCGCCCGGGGGTTGATGGCGTCGTCCTGGCGTCGTTGCCGCGCCAGCAAGCGGTCGGACAACCGGTAGCCGTCCTCGGAACGAACCAGATCGCCTGCGCCGGCCATTCGCGTCAACGCGACACGCACCGTCGACTCCCTGATGCCGAAATCTGCTGTGAGCTTGACCAGTTCGCTCGCGGTCGCCCATGCCGGGTGCGCCCCCAGCAGGACGCTCAGCACGACGGAGCGGGCCGTCATCCGCGAGATCGACTTCGCCATCAGACTTCCGAAGCCCTGCGGCCGTGGTCGCCGAAGGGGTCGTCGCGCTGCCGGACCGCTTCCCGGAAGCCGTGTTCGCGTGACTGCGCGACGAATGCGTGCCCTTCTGGTGTGTGGCGGGCGATGCCGTCGAAGACGGTGGAGACCATCGCGCTGTTGGCCGTCCCCTGCGAATACAGCGCGGAGTTCATCGCCAGCTTGACCATGATCAGCTGGTTGATGGGTACGCGGGCGATCCGCTCCACCAACCGTTCGGTGCGCGCGTCCAGCTTCTCGGGCGACGGCGCCTCGACCGCCAACCCCCATTCGGCGGCCTGCGCACCCGTTATCGAATCCCCGGTCAGCAGAAGGCGTTTGGCGCGCTGATCGCCGAGGCGGTGAGCCCACATCCCGGCCGCGGGCACACCCCACACGCGGGTCGGCGGGTAGCCGATCTTGGCGTCTGAAGCGGCGATCACCTGATCGGCGTGCAGCGCGATATCGGTGCCGCCGGCGACACAGTAACCGTGGATCTTGACCACCGTCGGCTTGTCACAGTGCATCAGGCTGGAGAAGCCGCGGACGAACCTACTCATCATCTGGTAGTCGATCATCGGGTCCCACGGCTGATCCGGCAGGTGGTTGACGGCCTGCGTCCTGCCCGACAGTACGGTGTCGCGGTAGGGGCTACCGCCACCGGCAGACGACGATCCCTCGGCGTAGGCGGACAGATCGAATCCGGCGCAGAACCCTTCGCCCCGACCGGAAACCAGAATCACGTGCACGTTTGGGTCGAGGTCGGCGCGTTCCACGAGCGCGGACAACTCCAGCGGTGTGTCCGCGACGATCGCGTTGCCCTTCTCCGGCCGGTTGAACGTGATGCGGGCGACCCGGTCCGTGACCTCGTAGGTCATCGTCTTCAGGTCGTCGAAGTCGACCGGCCTGATCGCGTGGGTCATCCCTTGACCAAAGCACGTTCGATGATCGGCGCGAGATCGAGTCCGGTGGGCAGGGTTCCGAACGCACCGCCCCAGGCGCCACCCATCCGGGTGGCCAAGAACGCCTCCGCGACGGCGGGATGCCCGTGGCGCACCAACAGCGAACCCTGCAGCGCGAGGCTGATGTCCTCGGCGACCTTGCGGGCGCGGTACTGAATGGTCTCGAGGTCACCCAGGGCCGGCCGTAAGGCCTCGACGTGGGCATCGAGTCGCGCATCCGCACCCGCGGTCCGACCGAGTTCGTCGAACAGCACGTCGATGCACTCCGGGCGAGTCGCCATGGCGCGCAACGTATCCAGCGCGCTGACGTTGCCAGACCCCTCCCAGATGCCCATCAGCGGCGCTTCCCGGTACAGCCGCGGCATGCCCGACTCCTCGACATAGCCGTTGCCGCCCAGGCACTCCATCGCCTCGGCCGCGTGCGGGGTGGCGCGTTTGCACACCCAGTACTTGCCGGCCGCCAGGCCGATGCGCCGCAGCAGGGTCTCGCGGGTGTCGCCGCGCACCGCGGCATCGGTCGCGCCGGCCATGCGCATCGCCAGCACCGTGGCCGCCTCAGCCTCGACCGCGAGGTCGGCCAGCACATTGCGCATCAGCGGCTGATCAATCAGATACTCGCCGAACGCCTTTCGGTGCTGAGTGTGATGGATCGCGCGGGCCAGCCCGTTGCGCATGCTTGTCGCGCTGCCGAGCGTGCAGTCCAAACGTGTCAGGTTGACCATCTCGATGATGGTCGGCACGCCGCGGCCCTCTTCGCCAACGAGCCAGGCGACCGCGCCGTCGTATTCCACCTCCGACGACGCGTTGGCGTGGTTGCCGAGCTTGTCTTTGAGCCGTTGCAGGAACATCCGGTTGCGGCTGCCGTCGGGCAGGATGCGCGGCAACAGGAAACACGAGAGCCCGCCGGGCGCTTGGGCGAGCACCAGGAAGATGTCGCACATCGGCGCCGAGGTGAACCACTTGTGCCCGCGCAGCAAGTAACTGCCGTCGCCGTTGGGGGTCGCCTCGGTGGTGCCGGCCCGCACATCGGATCCGCCCTGCTTCTCGGTCATCGACATGCCGGCGGTGATGCCGGCCTTGGTGGTGGGCACCTTGAGCTCGGGGTCGTACTCGCGACTGACCAGCAGCGGCTCGTACACCGCCGCCAGTTCGGGGTTGTGGCGCAGTGCAGGTACCACGGCGTAGGTCATCGAGATCGGGCAGATGTGACCGGGTTCGGGCGTCCACACCGAGGTCTTGGCGGCGCGCACGACGTGGGCGCCGAGCCGGTCGTCGGCCCACGGTGCGGCGTGTAGACCGTGCTTGATGGCCACGGTCATCAACGAGTGGTAGGCGGGGTCGTACTCGACCTCGTCGACGCGGTGGCCGTAGCGGTCGTGAGTGCGCAGAATCGGCTGGTTGCGGTCGGCCAGCTCGCCCCAGCGCTGCGCCTGCCTCGAGCCCGACAGCGCACCCAACTCAGTGACCTCGTCGAGGCCCCATTCGCCGCCCTCGCGGATCAGCGCCTCGGTGAGAACGGGCGAGGTCGCCGGGTTGTGGTCCTCCAGCGGGGGGACCTGGTTGGTGACGACATGCGTATCTGGCATGAGACCACTATTACACTTCTGCGAACAGCTGCACAATAGTCGTAATAGCGGGTGGGGATCGGTCAGCGGCTGTCGAGTTCGGCGACGACGTCTCGGCGGCGCGGCTCCGGTTTCGCAACGAGCTCCGGTTCGGCAACGGGCGCCGGTGCAACCGGGGGGTCGGGCTCGGCCGAGGGCTCGGGGGCGTGCGGTCGCTCGTAGAACGGAACCATCTCGACGGAGCGCCCCACAGCGCGCGACGCCCTCGCTCGTCGCCACTTCCCGTAACGGTGGAGGACGACGATGACCGCGGCGGCCAGCGCCCAGCCGAGCAGGATGTCGATGACGTAGTGCTCGGCGGTGTACACCAGCGTGAAAGCCATCAGGAGCACATAAGCCGCGAGCACTGAACGCCACGCTCCGTGCACGCGATGCCACAGGAAGGCCGCGACCGCTGCCGTCATGCCGGCGTGCAGGGACGGTATCGCCGCCACCAGGTTGACACTGGCCTGGCCGGCATCGAGCAGCGCGCTGGCGGTATGCATGTTCAGGTTGCCCCAGCCGCGTCCGACAATCCGCTCGATCCACGGGTTCGCCCCGTCCTGACTGGACTGCATCGCCCCCAGCACACCGCCGTCGGGCACTCCACGCGCCGCGCGGAACATGCAGGGCGCGTACGCCGGTCCGCCCTCGACGTCGGCAGGGGTGCAGCGGGCCGCGGCCCACGGCGGCGCGGCCGGAACCAGCGCGTAGATGGCCAACCCCGCGAAGTTCAAGCCGACGAACAGGCGCACAAACGCCTTCCACTCCGCGCGATCACGCAGCCACAGCACCCCGGCCACCACGTACGGCAGGATGAAAAACGACATGTAAACGCAGCTCAGGACGACTTCCCACCACGGTGGTTGTCCCTGCTTGAGCTGCTCCTGAAGCCACACCGTCGGCACGGTGCCGAAGAAAAGCCAGCGATCGGCCTCGACGGGCCAATCCCACAGCGTCGGTCGCCCGATCATGTCCGCGGCGCCCCTGCTCAGGTCGTAGGCGAGCAGGATCAGCGCGAACGGAAGCCAGTCGCGAATGACATAGAGCATGCGGCGGACCTGACCGATGCTCGCAGCCAGCAGGCCGGTGGCGATGTAGAGCAGCACCAGCTCACGGTTGAAGGCGAAACCCTCGGTGACTGTGCGGTACACGATGACCGCAGCCCATATCGCGACGGCGATCCTGCGCACGTACTTGAGCCGGCGGTCCCGCGTCTGGGCTGTCTCGGGGGCGCGCTGCGACGCAACTGACGACTCGTCGACCGCAGACACTTAGTTGAATCTAGTTCACCCCGCAGTTGCCGCGCGTTCGACTGCGGTTCGGTTATCAGGTCGTGATGTGCTCGCGCAGGAAGGCGATGTCGTCTTTGCGACCCTCGTCTGCGGTTTCGCAGATGACGGGTGCGCCCGCGGCCTGCACCACCGCGACCAGCAACTGCGGATCGATTTGGCCGGTGCCGAAGTTGGCGTGCCGGTCGGCGCCCGACCCGGCCGCATCGCGCGAGTCGTTGCAGTGCACCAAATCGATGCGTCCGGTGATGGCTTTGATCCGATCGACGGCGTCGATCAGCTTCTCCCCTGCGGCCCACGCGTGGCAGGTGTCCAGGCAGAAGCCGATGCCCTTGTCGCCGATGTGCTCCCACAACCGGGCGATGACGTCGAAGTGGCGAGCCATCGCGTGGTCGCCGCCCGCGGTGTTCTCCAGGTAGACGGGCACATCGGTCTCGAGGTAATCCAACGCCTTGACCCAGCGTTCGAAACCGGCTTCCCAGTCTTTGTCGTCGGCGTGACCACCGTGCACGATGACCGCCGTCGCGTTGATCTCCGACGCCGCGTCGCAGGTGTCCTGCAGGATCTTGCGCGACGGGATACGCACCCGGTTGTTGGCAGACGCGACGTTGATCAGGTACGGCGCGTGGACGTAGAGGGGGGTGCTGGACGCCTTGAGCGTCTCGGCGTCGTCTCGCGGTTTGGGTTTCTTCCAGCTCTGCGGGTTGCCGAGGAAGAACTGCACCACGTCGGCGCCGTCAGCTTCCGCCGCGGCCAGGGGATCGTCACCGTGGACGTGCGAACCGATGAGCACGACGCCAGTCTAGGCAGAGCCACCGACATGACTGGCCGGGACCATCTCTCCCGCCGCATAGGCTCGGAGCGTGGGATCTGGAAGCGACCCGTCTCCGTTCTCGTCGTGGTCGGATACGGTCGCATCCGCCCGTTCAACCCTGCAACGTCGCGCGATTTCGACGCTGTCGCGTGCGCCCCGGCCCGTGCGGCAGGCAGGCCGGCTGATCGCCCGCACCGTCAACGACACGCTGCGTGACCGCGTACCGGGCTTGGCCGCCGAGGTTGCGCTGTTCTCCCTGATCTCGCTGCCGTCGCTGTTGATTGCTGTCCTCGGCTCGCTCGGGTTCATCGCCGAAGCGCTCGGCCCTGAAGGCACCGCGCGACTACATCGGCTGCTGCTCGAGGTGCCCAGCTCCTTCCTTGCCGAGCGAACCTTCGAGTCATATCGGCGCGTGGTCGAGGCGGGGCTCATGCAATCGCGCGGAAGCGTGATCTCCATCGGAATTGTGCTGAGCCTGTGGACGGGTTCACGGGCGGTCAATCGGTACCTGGAGACGATCACGATCGCCTACGGTGTCGAGCCCAGGCCCGCTTGGCGACGACGGCTGCTTGCGTTGGGGCTGACCGCAGGCGGGCTCCTCGGCGCAGTGGCGATTCTGCCGCCCCTTGTCCTCGGGCCTGACCTCGTGGCATGGGTGACGCCAGAGCCGTTGACCGAAAGTACTTTGCGCGCACTGGATCTGCTGTTCTGGCCTGGGGTGGCGCTGCTGATCCTCGTCGGACTTGTCACGCTGTATCACCTCGGTGTGCCGTGGCGATTGCCCTGGCGCCGCGACATTCCCGGGGCGGTGCTGGCGATGGTCCTGTGGCTGGTGGCATCGGCGGGGCTGCGCGCCTACCTGGCGGTTAGCGCGCGTGACGACGCCGTATACAGCCAACTCGCCGTGCCGATCGCCGTCGTCCTGTGGCTCTACATCACGGCTTTCGCGGTGCTGCTCGGCGCCGAGTTCAACGCCGAGATCGAAAAGATGTGGCCGCACGAGAAGTATCCGTGGCGGCTACGCCGGCGACGACGAGCAAGCTAAGCCTCTTCCGGCCGGCCGACTGTGGGGTTATGTCACGCGAATCCGTGCCAAGCGTGCGGGTAACCCACGTTCGCGGCGCCGACGAGCCCGCCCCGAGTGTGCCTGAACCGCGGTCACGTCTGTGTGGCCAGCAGGAAGCACAAGTAGCCCACGTAGGCGGTGACCATCGCCACGCCCTCGGCGCGCGAGACGCGCCGCCCAGTGATGAAAATCGGGATGCAGGCCAGCGCAACGATCACCATGATCGGCAGGTCGATCGTCACGAGGCTGGACGGCAGGGTCAGCCCGTGCGCCGGCACCAGGCAGGTCACGCCGAGGATCAGCAGAATGTTGTAGATACTGCTGCCGATCAGATTGCCGATCGCGATGTCCCGGTCGCCGCGCATGGTCGAGATCATGGTGGTCACCAACTCCGGTGCAGACGTGCCGATCGCGACCACCGTCAGCCCGATCAGCGCGTCGGAGACGCCGAACTGACGCGCCATACCGACCGCCCCGTCGACAAGCCAATCCGCTCCCAGCACGACGACCGCGATACCGCCCAGCGTCATCGCGACACTGGTCGAGGTCCGCCGCCGTTTGGTCGTCGCCGAGCCGACCTCGTCGGTCGCGTACTCGGCAACCAGCTCGGCCGCGAATTCGACGGCGACGGCGTGGGATTCGCGTCGAGCCGACCAGATCACCGCGGCGGTGTAGACGACCGCACACACGACCAGGATGGCGCCGTCGAGCCGGGTCAGCACGCCATCGGCGGCCAGCACCAACAGCAGCAGCGCCGCGACAGCCATGATCGGCAGTTCGAACCGGATGGTGCGCGACTGCAACGTCAGCGGCACCAGCGCAGCGCTGAGACCAAGGATGAGCAGCACGTTGACCACGTTGGTGCCGGCGATGTTGCCGACCGCCAGCGCGCCGCTGCCCTCCCCCGCCGCGACCACACCGACCGCCAATTCCGGCATGCTGGTCCCGACCGAGACCACCGTCAGCCCGATGACGATCGGGCTGATCCCCAGTCGCACAGCGACTCCGGCTCCACCTCGGACCATCACGTCGGCGCCGACGATCAATGCGCTCAGCCCAGCGAGGAACCACGCGAAGTTCGCCAGCATCAGGTCATGACCGTCGAGAGTGGGCTCGTGTCACGCCAAACACGTATACCGCGTGCGGGTAACCCACGTTCGCCGCACCCCGAGTCTCGCCGTCCCCCGCACCCCACGTAACCCGCCACCCCGGGCACGAAAAAGCCCCCGGGCCGTGACCCGGAGGCTTTTACGTGAACTCCTACCGATAGTCGCTGTAGCCGTAGTCGTCCAACGGCACCGCGGCACCGGTGGCCTGGCCGAAGTCCGGGCTGTAGTACTGATCCTCGTAAGACGGGATCGTGTACGCCGCAGCGCGGGCTTCTTCGGTCGGCTGCACCTGGATGTTGCGGTAGCGGTTGATACCGGTACCGGCCGGGATCAGCTTGCCGATGATCACGTTCTCCTTCAGACCCTGCAGCTTGTCGCTGCGGCAGTTGATCGCCGCATCGGTGAGCACGCGGGTGGTCTCCTGGAACGACGCCGCCGACAGCCACGAATCGGTGGCCAGCGACGCCTTCGTGATACCCATCAGCACTGGACGACCGGCCGCGGGCTCGCCGCCCTCGGCGACCACCCGACGGTTCTCGGTCTCGAACTCGCCACGTTCGGTCAGCGAGCCGGGCAGGAACTCCGTGCTGCCCGAGTCGATGATCGTGACGCGACGCAGCATCTGCCGGACGATGACCTCGATGTGCTTGTCGTGGATCGACACGCCCTGAGCGCGATAGACCTCCTGGACCTCCTTGACGAGGTGGATCTGCACCTCGCGGGGGCCCTGGACACGCAGCACCTCGTGCGGGTCGGCAGCACCTTCCATCAGCTGCTGCCCCACCTCGACGTGGTCGCCGTCGGCGAGCAGGCGCTCGGTGCCGTCGTCGTGCTTGAACACCTTCAGGCGCTGACGACGGGAGAGCTTGTCGTACACCACTTCTTCGCCGCCATCGTCGGGAACGATGGTGATCTTGTAGAAGCGCTCGCCCTCCTCGAGTTGCACCCGGCCGGTGACGTCGGCGATCGGGGCCTTGTTCCGCGGGATGCGGGCCTCGAACAGCTCCTGCACGCGAGGCAGACCACCGGTGATGTCCTCACCGACGCCGCCCTGGTGGAACGTGCGCATGGTCAGCTGCGTGCCGGGCTCACCGATGGACTGCGCGGCGACGATGCCGACGGCCTCGCCGATGTCGACGAGCTTGCCCGTCGCCATCGAGCGGCCGTAACACATCGCGCACACGCCGGTGCCCGTGGCACAGGTCAGCACGGAGCGGACCTTCACCTCGGTGATGCCCGCGGCCAGCAGCGCCTCGATCGCCGGGTCGCCCAAGTCGTGACCGCGCTCGACGACCACGTTGCCGTCCTTGTCGACGGCGTCGGTGGCCAGCGTCCGCGCGTAGGCCGACGTCTCGATGTGCTGATCGCGCACCAAGGCTGCGTCTTTTCCGGAGCCCTGCAGCTCGGCCAGCGTGACGTTGATGCCGCGCTCGGTCTCGCAGTCGGTCTCGCGAACGATGACGTCTTGGCTCACGTCGACCAGACGACGGGTCAGGTAACCCGAGTCGGCGGTACGAAGAGCGGTGTCCGCCAGACCCTTTCGGGCGCCGTGGGTGTTGATGAAGTACTCCAGCACCGTCAGGCCCTCGCGGAACGAGGACTTGATCGGACGCGGGATGAACTCACCCTTCGGGTTGGTCACCAGACCCTTCATGCCGGCCAGGGTCCTGGTCTGCGTGAAGTTACCCGTCGCACCCGAGTCGACGATCGTGATGATCGGGTTGTCCTTCGGGTAGTGCGCCCGCAGCGCCTCGCCGACCTCTTCGGTGGCGTCCTGCCAGATCTTGACCAGTGCGTCGTTGCGCTCGTCGTGGTTGAGAGCACCGCGCTGGTACTTCTTCTCGATCTGGTCGGCTTCCTTCTCGTAGCGGTCCAGGATCTCCTGCTTCTGCGGTGGCACCAACACATCGGCCATCGACACGGTGACACCCGAACGGGTGGCCCAGTAGAAGCCGGCGTCCTTGAGCTTGTCCACGGTCTGCGCGACCACGATCATCGGGTAGCGCTCGGCGAGATCGTTGACGATCCGCGCCTGGACCTTCTTGTGCATCTGCTCGTTGACGAACGGATAGCCGTGCGGCAGAAGCTCGTTGAACATCACCCGGCCCAGCGTGGTTTCCGCGGTCCAGGCGTCGCCCGGCTTCCAGCCCTCCGGGAACAGCTCGGCTTCCAGATCGGCGGACGGACGCAGCTGCGTCAACCGCACGCGGATCTTGGCCCGCACCGACAGAGCACCGCGGTCCATCGCCATGATGGCCTCGGCGGGCGAGCTGTACACACCGGTCTCCGGCTGATCCTTGGCGGCAGGCGTGTACTCGCCGGTGTCGCCCTCGATCATCGTCGTCAGGTAGTACAGGCCGGTCACCATGTCCAGACGCGGCATGGCCAACGGCCGACCCGACGCCGGGGACAGGATGTTGTTCGACGACAGCATCAGGATGCGTGCCTCGGCCTGCGCCTCCGCCGACAGCGGAAGGTGCACGGCCATCTGGTCACCGTCGAAGTCGGCGTTGAACGCCTCGCAGACCAACGGGTGCAGCTGAATGGCCTTGCCCTCCACCAGCTGCGGCTCGAAGGCCTGAATACCGAGGCGGTGCAGCGTCGGCGCACGGTTCAGCAGAACCGGATGCTCGGCGATGACCTCTTCGAGGACGTCCCACACCTGCGGACGCTGACGCTCGACCATGCGCTTGGCGCTCTTGATGTTCTGCGCGTGGTTGAGATCCACCAGACGCTTCATCACGAACGGCTTGAACAGCTCCAGAGCCATCAGTTTGGGCAGACCGCACTGGTGCAGCTTGAGCTGCGGGCCGACCACGATGACCGAACGGCCGGAGTAGTCGACGCGCTTACCGAGCAGGTTCTGGCGGAACCGACCCTGCTTGCCCTTCAACAGATCCGACAGCGACTTGAGCGGACGGTTGCCCGGTCCGGTGACCGGACGGCCGCGGCGGCCGTTGTCGAACAGCGCGTCCACCGACTCCTGCAGCATGCGCTTCTCGTTGTTGACGATGATCTCCGGCGCGCCGAGATCGATCAGTCGCTTCAACCGGTTGTTGCGGTTGATCACGCGGCGGTACAGGTCGTTGAGGTCCGACGTCGCGAACCGGCCACCGTCGAGCTGCACCATCGGGCGCAGCTCCGGCGGAATCACCGGAACGGCATCGAGCACCATGCCCATCGGCGAGTTGCTCGACTGCTGGAACGCCGCGACCACCTTGAGCCGCTTCAGCGCACGGAGCTTCTTCTGCCCCTTGCCACTTCGGATGACCTCGCGCAGCTCCTCGGCCTCGGCCTCGATGTCGAAGTTCTCGATGAGCTTCTTGATCGCCTCGGCGCCCATCGCACCGGTGAAGTACTCGCCGTAACGGTCCTGCAGTTCCCGGTAGAGCACCTCGTCGACGACGAGCTGCTTGGGCGCCAGCTTGGTGAAGGTGGTCCAGATCTCCTCGAGCCGGTCCAGCTCGCGCTGGGCCCGGTCGCGGATCTGACGCATCTCGCGCTCGCCACCGTCGCGCACCTTGCGGCGCACATCGCTCTTGGCGCCTTCCTTCTCCAGCTCGGCCAGGTCGGCCTCGAGCTTCTGGGACCGCTCGGCCAGATCGAGATCGCGCTGGTCCTCAACGGCCTTGCGCTCCACGGCCATTTCGGCTTCGAGCGTGGACAGCTCGTTGTGGCGCATCTCGTCGTCGACGGCCGTGATCACATAGGCCGCGAAGTAGATGATCTTCTCGAGATCCTTAGGCGCCAGGTCCAGCAGGTACCCGAGCCGCGACGGCACACCCTTGAAGTACCAGATGTGCGTGACGGGTGCGGCGAGCTCGATATGGCCCATCCGCTCACGACGCACCTTGGCGCGAGTGACCTCGACGCCGCAGCGCTCGCAGATGATGCCCTTGAAGCGGACCCGCTTGTACTTGCCGCAGTAGCACTCCCAGTCGCGAGTCGGTCCGAAGATCTTCTCGCAGAACAGGCCGTCCTTCTCCGGCTTCAGCGTGCGGTAGTTGATGGTCTCGGGCTTCTTGACCTCGCCGAAGGACCACTGACGGATGTCGTCAGCGGTGGCCAGGCCGATCCGGAGCTCATCGAAGAAGTTGACGTCTAGCACGTAACTCCCTTTCCCCTTTCGGGACTAGAAAACTATTAGGCCAAATCTTCTACAGAGGCAGATTCGTTGCGCGACAGGTTGATTCCCAGGTTCGCCGCAGCGCGCTCGAGGTCCTCGTCGTCGCCGTCACGCATCTCGATCGCGGCGCCGTCACTCGACAGCACCTCGACGTTGAGGCACAGCGACTGCAGTTCCTTGAGCAACACCTTGAACGACTCGGGGATGCCCGGCTCGGGGATGTTCTCGCCCTTGACGATCGCCTCGTACACCTTGACCCGGCCGACGGTGTCGTCGGACTTGATGGTCAACAGCTCCTGCAGCGTGTAGGCCGCGCCGTAGGCCTGCATGGCCCAACATTCCATCTCGCCGAACCGCTGGCCGCCGAACTGCGCCTTACCGCCCAGCGGCTGCTGGGTGATCATCGAGTACGGCCCGGTGGAGCGAGCGTGAATCTTGTCGTCCACCAAGTGGTGCAGCTTGAGGATGTACATGTAGCCCACCGTCACCGGATACGGGAACGGCTCGCCACTGCGACCGTCGAACAGCATCGCCTTGCCGTCCTCGTCGACGAGCGTCTCGCCGTCGCGGTTGGGCAGCGTGGACCCCAGCAGACCCTGCAGCTCGTTCTCGCGGGCACCGTCGAACACCGGTGTCGAGACGATGCTTCCCGGCTCGGACGCCAGCAGCTCCTTGGGCAGCGCGGTCGCCCAGTCCGGTGAACCGTTGATCTTCCAGCCGCTCTTGGCCACCCACCCGAGGTGGGTCTCCAGGATCTGACCGATGTTCATACGACGAGGCACACCGTGGGTGTTCAAGATGATGTCCACCGGGGTGCCGTCAGGCAGGAACGGCATGTCCTCGACGGGCAGGATCTTGCCGATGACGCCCTTGTTGCCGTGGCGTCCGGCCAGCTTGTCACCGTCGGAGATCTTGCGCTTCTGTGCGACGTAAACGCGGACCAACTCGTTGACGCCGGCGGGCAGCTCGTCGTCATCCTCGCGGGAGAACACGCGGATGCCGATGACCTTGCCGGACTCACCGTGGGGCACCTTGAGCGACGTGTCGCGGACCTCGCGCGCCTTCTCACCGAAGATCGCACGGAGCAGCCGCTCCTCCGGGGTCAGTTCGGTCTCACCCTTCGGGGTGACCTTGCCGACCAGGATGTCGCCGTCGCGGACCTCAGCGCCGATGCGGACGATGCCGCGCTCGTCGAGGTCGGCCAGCACCTCATCGGACACGTTCGGGATGTCCCGGGTGATCTCCTCGGCGCCCAGCTTGGTGTCGCGGGCGTCGATCTCGTGCTCCTCGATGTGAATCGAGGTGAGCACGTCCTCTTCCACCAGGCGGTTGGACAGGATGATCGCGTCCTCGTAGTTGTGGCCCTCCCACGGCATGATCGCCACGAGCAGGTTCTTGCCCAGCGCCATCTCACCGTTCTCGGTGCACGGCCCGTCGGCGATGACCTGACCCGCCTCGACCCGCTGGCCGGCGTCCACGATCGGACGCTGGTTGGCGCAGGTGCCGTGGTTCGACCGCGCGAACTTGCGCATCCGGTAGGTGTGCCGGGTGCCGTCGTCGGCCATCACGGTGACGTAGTCGGCCGAGACCTCCTCGATCACGCCCGCCTTGTCGGCGACGACGACGTCGCCGGCGTCGATCGCGGCACGCAACTCCATCCCGGTGCCGACCAGCGGGGCCTCGCTGCGCACCAGCGGAACCGCCTGGCGCTGCATGTTGGCACCCATCAGGGCGCGGTTGGCGTCGTCGTGCTCGAGGAACGGGATCATGGCCGTCGCGACCGACACCATCTGGCGCGGCGAGACGTCCATGTAGTCGACCTCGCTCGACGAGATCTGCTCGACCTCGCCGCCCTTGCGGCGGACCAGGACGCGCTCCTCGACGAAGCGGCCCTTGTCATCGATCGGCGAGTTGGCCTGCGCCACGACGTGGCGGTCCTCCTCGTCGGCGGTCAGATACTCGATGTCATCCGTAACAACACCGTCCTTGACCTTGCGGTACGGCGTCTCGATGAAGCCGAACGGGTTTACCCGCGCGTACACCGACAGCGAGCCGATCAGGCCGATGTTCGGACCCTCCGGGGTCTCGATCGGGCACATGCGACCGTAGTGCGAGGGGTGCACGTCGCGGACCTCGAGGCCGGCGCGCTCACGGGACAGCCCGCCGGGACCCAGCGCCGACAGGCGGCGCTTGTGGGTCAGACCCGACAGCGGGTTGTTCTGGTCCATGAACTGCGACAGCTGGCTGGTGCCGAAGAACTCCTTGATCGCGGCCACGACGGGACGGATGTTGATCAGGGTCTGCGGCGTGATCGCCTCGACGTCCTGCGTCGTCATGCGCTCGCGCACGACGCGCTCCATCCGCGACAGGCCGACCCGGATCTGGTTCTGGATCAGCTCGCCGACGGTGCGCAGACGACGGTTGCCGAAGTGGTCGATGTCATCGACCTCGACGGGAACCTCGACACCACCCGGAACGGTCATCGTCTTATCGCCCTGATGCAGGCGCACCAGGTACTCGATGGTGGCGACGACGTCCTCTTCGGTCAGCGTGGTCGCCGTGGTCTGTTCCGGATTCTCGGTGATGCCCAGCTTCTTGTTGACCTTGTAGCGGCCGACGCGGGCCAGGTCGTAGCGCTTCTCCTTGAAGAACAGGTTCTCCAGCAGCGTTTGCGCGGACTCCTTGGTCGGCGGCTCGCCCGGGCGCAGCTTGCGGTAGATGTCGAGCAGCGCCTCGTCGGTTCCGGCGGTGTTGTCCTTCTCCAGCGTCGACATCATGATCTCGGAGAAGCCGAACCGCTCCGTGATCTGCTCGCTGGTCCAACCGAGCGCCTTGAGCAGCACGGTGACCGGCTGACGGCGCTTGCGGTCGATGCGCACCCCGACGGTGTCGCGCTTGTCGACGTCGAACTCCAGCCACGCACCGCGGCCGGGGATCACCTTGACGCTGTGCAGCGTCTTCTCGGTGGACTTGTCGATGTTCTCGTCGAAGTAGACGCCCGGCGAGCGGACCAGCTGGCTCACCACGACACGCTCGGTGCCGTTGATGATGAACGTGCCCTTCTCGGTCATCATCGGGAAGTCGCCCATGAAGACCGTCTGGCTCTTGATCTCACCGGTGTTGTTGTTGATGAACTCCGCGGTGACGAACAGCGGCGCCGCGTACGTCATGTCCTTGTCTTTGCACTCGTCGACGGGGGCCTTGACCTCGTCGAAGCGCGGATCGGAGAAGGACAGCGACATCGAGCCGGAGAAGTCCTCGATCGGGCTCAGCTCGGAGAGCACCTCTTCGAGGCCACCAACGGGGTTCTCCTCGCCGCGCTCCTTGGCCTTCTCACGCCAGGCCTCGGAGCCGATCAGCCATTCGAAAGACTCGGTTTGAACGTCAAGAAGCCCGGGAACCTCGAGGGGCTCACGGAGCTTTGCAAAGGAAATTCGGTTTGGTGCTCCGGGGACGGAGTTTTTAGTAGCTTCTGCTGTCTTGCTTGGGCGGGACCCTGCCAAGATGCATCCTTCCAGCACCTCATGCGACTATCGTCCCGGTAGACCACCGGTCCGTTTCGTCGCGATATCTGCGTCGGTTCGGCTGGCCACTCACGACCACAAACTTCCCGAACGCACGGCACGCGACTAGATCACTGAGCTGGGCTCAGGCTAGGACATCGGTGTCAGGTGCGGGTTTAGGTGGGCAGGATGCAGCCAGCGCAACGTCCAACAGTACCGCAGGACGGCGTATTCCTCAACATCCGTAAAACATCCACAACCCAACCGCATGTATGGCACGCATCGGGGCGCTGGCTGGCGACTCGATCCTTCTCATACGTCCATACATTGCTGCAGAACAGATTGGCCCCTCGGCGGCTTCCCGTCAAGAGATAACACGGGTTGTTGTGGAGTTTTGCGTCAGGCGGCGATCGCGTTGCTGCAGTGCCCGGACCCGGTCGAGCCCACCGATTCGCGGACGCAGACCGGATCCATAGAGAACAAGCCGTCGGCCAACGGCATGAACGGCTCCAGGAAGTTCAGCAGGAACGGCTTGGTCAGCGTGTTGGGCAGCGCGACCACGGTGGCCCTGCCCGCCGGGGTGTCGAAGCTGTACTGCTCGCCGGGCTGCAGGTAGACGCCCTCCTTGGCCCCCTCCGGGTCGAACATGTCGTTGACCCACCCGACCATCAGCATCTGCGCTGCCGCGGAGTTCTCGGGCCGCGAGAACCCGGCGACCAGCTCCTGCGCGAACTGAATGAGGGGATTGCCGCCCCGCATGGCGTCGACGTGTGAGCCGTTGACCAGCGTTACGCCGACGAATTGGCCGGGCCGCGCCGCAAGGGTCGCGTCGAGGCCGGCGCCGAAGTTGTTCCACATGTAGACCGGCGCGGCGAGCTGATAGATCGGGATGTCCTGCGGAACCTTCCTCAGCGACTCCGTCATCACCGCCGGGTCGCCGAGCGCGACACCGTCGAGCAGCACCAGCCCGGCAAGCCGGTCGACGGTTTGCTTGTCGACCATGTAGCCGGCCATACCCGAGACGGCACCGCCGCCGAGCGAGTGGCCCATCAGCACGACGCGATCCGGGATCGCGCCGGAATAGCCGGCGGCGCGCGCGCTCTCGAGCAACGCGGTGTTCTCGCCGTCGAACAGTCCCGCCATCGCCTCGTGCATCGGCGCACCTCCCAGCCAGCATCCGTCGAGAGCGAAGAAGTTCGAACTGATCGACGGCGCGACCACGATGCTGTTGGTGCGTTCGGCCAGCGCGGCCGCGGTGTGGCTGTACCACGGGGCGCTGGCGAGGAAGCCGTGCTGCAGATACACCAGCCGATCAGGCGGTGGCGCGCCTTCGGCTGTCTGCGGGATGTACCAGTCGGCGGGCACCTCCCCCCCTTCCCCTTCGGCGCATGCGCAGTCGATCCGCAGCGTCGAGGAGCGCACGGTGACCGTGCTGTTGGGCGGCAGGATCGGTGGGCCGCCCAGGAGCCGGGTCGCGACGGCGTAGAGGTCGAACACGATCGTGCCGATCACCCGCAGTATGAGCGGGATCTGGGGTGCGGTCGCGGTGGTCACCGCCGGTGGCGCCGACGCGAAGGCCACCGCATGCACACCGATTTCCTCGGTGTCCTCGACGACGGTGGCGGCCGGCTGTTCGAGGACGACCGCAGTGCGTTCCTCGGCGGCGGCCACCTCGACGGTGCGGTCGATTTCGGCGACGAGCGCGGCCTTCTTGACGGCCGTGTCTTCGGTGGGGCCGGTGGTGGTTTCCCGGGTGGCGGTGGCGGCATTCGGAGAGACCACGGCCGTCGCCCGCTGGTCTGTGTGGTCACGGTTCGAGCGTGACGTCGCGACCTCTTCGATCACCTCGGCGTCGGTCGTGGGTACCTCGTTCGCGGAATCGTCGACCACCGGTTGCCCGGTCACGGGCTGCTCGACCACCGGCTGCTCCACCACGGCGTCGGCGGCCGGAGCATCGTCGGTGACCGTGGCGGCGGTTTCGGCGTCCTTTGCCTCAGCTGTTGCGGTGCCGGCGTCTTTCGGCGTCGCCGCGGGCTTATTCCGGTCGGCGCTACGGTCCGCCTTGTCGGTCGCTTCGGAACTCTTCGCGCCCTTCGTATCGTCGGGCGCCTTCGCGCCGACGCGGGTGCGCGGCGCGACGCCGGTCGTGCGCGCGGTCGTTGCGTTCGAAGCCCGGGACGAGGCGGCGCTGCCCGTCGGTTCGCCGGCGGCCGAATCCTTCGCACTGTCAGCGGAATTCGACGACTCGGAGGACGCGGACCCACCGCCGTCCGACGACGAACCGTCGTCGGCGATCGCCGCACCCGCACCGGCGAGGATTGCCGCCGACAGTCCCGCGGTGACGACACCCGCTCTCAACCACACCAGAAACCGGTCGACCATGACCTCTCCCGCTCGACGACGGGAGAAAGATAACGGGTCTGCTGGCCGCGAACCGGCCTTATGCGAAAGTTTGCGCGTGCCGGGATGGCGCGACCACCGAGGCGACCCGCTCGACACGCACCGGGACGCCGGTCAACCGGGCCATCCCGGCCAGGCTCTCGATATCGGCCGGATCGCTGGACATCAACAGGTTGACATTGGCGCCGCCCGCGTCGTTGGCGACCCGCCAGCCGGCCGTTCCCTTGTGTCCCCAACCGTGCGGGACCGCGATCACGGAAGCCACGATGTCCCTGGTGGCGGTGACCGCAACCTCGATCTGGCCGTGCGGCGAGGTGATCCGGACGGTGTCGCCGTCGACGATGCCGGCGGCGGCCGCGTCGTCGACGTGCATGAGCGCTCGGTGCGAACGCTCACCGCGCATCAGGAGCGGCGAGTTGTGCATCCACGAGTTCTCCGACCGCGCCTCACGCATGCCGATCAGCCGCATCGGATAGCCGTCGGCGACGCGGCGACGCGACAGCTTGTCGACCTCGGCGGCGATCTCGTCGTGGCGCAGACGCACCAGGCGACCACGGTAGACGACGATGTCCCGCAGCACGCCGGCCCGCAGATGGTCCGCCAGCACGACGCCGTGCGGATGGTTGCCGGTGAGTTTGGCGAAGCTCAAGCCGCGCCGCAGGCCAAACCGGTCGCCGCCCTCGGCCAACCGGATCACGGCATCGGCGAGCGTCCGCGGGCTGAGTTGAACACCAAACGCCGACAACACCTTTCGCATGCCGGCAGCCATCGCGAGGCCGGGCGTCGAGCGCCACATCCTGGCGGTGAGATCGCCGATGATCTCCCACTCTGGGCGGGCCTGGCCCACCGGAGCGACGACGGCCTCGGTGGCTTGCCGGAACGGTGTGGGTTGCAGAGTCTGGAACGGCAGCGGGAAATCGTCGCGTTCGTAGATCGACGTCGCGGGCAGCACGTAATCGCAGTGGGCCAGCGTCTCGTTGAGGTAGAGGTCGATCCCGACCATCAGCTCCAGGGACTCCAACGCGGTCTCGAGTTCGTCGCCGTTGGGCACGGAAAGCACCGGGTTGCCCGCACCGACGAACAAGGCCCTGACCTGTCCGCGTCCCGGCGTGGCGATCTCCTTGGCCATCACGCCCGCGGGTTCGGAACCGAGGACGGAGGGAAATCCGCCGATGCGTGACCGTTTGCGGGTGTAGACGGTGCGCAGCAGCGCCCCGCCGGCCTTGTTGAGCCACCGCTCCCCCGGTATGCCGAGCCGGCCGAACATGCTGCCGCCCGCCACGTCGAGATTGCCGGCCACCAGGTTCACGGCGTCCAGCAGATACGTCGTCAGCGTCCCGTTTTCGCCGATGCTGGTGCCGACACGTCCGTACACCGCGGCCCGTTCGGTCCCGGCCAGGTCGCGGGCCAGCGTGCGGACGGTGTCGGGGTCGACCCCGGTGTGCGCCTCGGTGACTTCGGGGTTGAACGGTTCGGCCAGCCGCTCGAGCCACTCCGCGCCGTTCGCTTGCTCCGCGAGGCGTCGGCGGTCGGCCAGGTTCTCACCGAACATCACATGCAATAAGGACAGCAGTAGGTAGGCGTCGCCGTCGGGGACGATGCCCAGCCACTCGAACTGCGCCGCCGTCTCGGTCCTGCGGGGATCGATGACCAGCACGCGGCCACCCCGCTTGACGATGTCGTGCATGCGGTCCCGGATCCGCGGCGCGGTGAGCACGCTGCCGTGTGAGATGACGGGGTTGGCGCCGATGACCACGAGGAAGTCGGTGCGCAACACATCGGGTACGGGCAGCGCAAGCGGCGACCCGTACAGCAACTGGCTGGCGACGAAGCGGTTGTTCACGTCCTGCGAGCCTGCGGTGAACACGTGCAGGCCCCGGCCGGGACCGCCGCGCAGACCGAGGCCGAATCCACCCATCAGCATGCTCAGGCTCAGCGTGTATGAGTAGCTGAACGCACCCGGGTTGCCGAAATACCAGCCGATCGCGCCCGCCCCGTGCCTGCGGTGGATCTCGGTGAGCCGGGCAGCGATGTCGGTCATCGCCTCGTCCCAGCTGACGGGTTCGAAGCCTCCTTCGGATGTGGGGGCACCACCCGCTTGCGGGGGACCGCTTGCGCGAAGACCGTCAGCGCGAGCGCGTCGCCGCAGTGGTGTGGTGACCCGGTCGGGGTCGTTGACCACCTCGGTGAAGGCGATGCCCTTCTGGCAGGCGAATCCCGACGAGACGGGATGATCCTTGTCGGGGCGCAGTTGGATCAGCCGGCCGTCCTCGACGGTCGCGATCATGCCGCACAGCGGTTCGCAGATCCGGCAGAACGTCGGATGATGTTCGCGCGTCATCTCTTAGCGCGAGCGCTCATCGACGTCACATCAGGCGGCCTACTGCTGTGCGCGCGGGATGGCGCCCGTCGGGGCTTCTTCATCGACGGTGCTGTGCCGGGCCGTCGTGGCGTCCGGGAAGGCGCTGCCCGAGTGGGTGTTCGAGCCTTCGAGGTCGGCACGGATGGCTTCCTGCGCCTTGGGCGGCAGGGTGTGCATGATCTCGCGCACCCGCGCCTGCCTGCGGTAGACGGCCTGGCGCTCCGGCATACCGGGCGTCGCCTGGATCTGCGGCGGCACACCCTCGATCTCCTCGACACCGCCGTCGTGGTGACCGGCGTCGATCATGGCCTGCTCTTCGGCCATCGTCGACTCGTCCTTCTCCTCGGACATACCGATCGGACCGATACGGCGACCGTTGAGGAACTGCCGCACGACGGGCTCGTCGCTGGTCAGCAGCACCTCGCGCGGACCGAACATCACCAGGTGCTTGCGGAACAGCATGCCCATGTTGTCGGGCACGGTGCGGGCGATGTTGATGTTGTGCGTCACGATGAGGATCGTGCAGTCGATCTGCGCGTTGATGTCGATCAGCAGCTGGGAAAGGTAGGCGGTACGAACCGGGTCCAGACCCGAGTCCGGCTCGTCGCAGAGGATGATCTGCGGATCGAGTACCAGGGAGCGGGCCAGCCCGGCACGCTTGCGCATACCACCGGAGATCTCGCCGGGGAACTTGTTCTCGTCGCCGGCCAGACCGACCAGCTCGAGCTTCTCCATGACGATCTGGCGGATTTCGCTTTCCTTCTTCTTGGTGTGCTCACGCAAGGGGAAAGCGGTGTTGTCGTAGAGGCTCATCGAGCCGAACAGCGCGCCGTCCTGGAACATCACGCCGAACAGCGTGCGGATCTCGTAGAGCTCCTTGGCGGTGCACTGGATCACGTCGGTGCCGTCGACGATGATGCTGCCGCGCTCCGGGCGCAGCAACCCGATCAGCGACTTCAAGAACACGGACTTGCCCGTACCGGAGGGGCCGAGCAGAACGCTCACCTCACCGGGCGGCAAGTCGAATGTGACGTCCTCCCAGATTCGCTGGGGGCCGAAGGACTTGGTCAGTCCCTCAATCTGGATGCCAATGCCCACGCGAGATCCTTCCGCCAATCATCGTCACGCCACAGGCTTCACCGCTTGTGGCTTGAGTCACTGTAGCCTACCGCTTCCGGCCACAACACGAGTCTGGTGTCGATTGTGACCCACCGAGAAAACGACTGTGGGGCCGACCCGTTTGCTGGATCGACCCCACAGTTGTGGTAGTGCCGGCGAGCCGGCGCGGTGTTACTTGACGGTGACCGTCGCGCCCGCGGCCTCGAGCTTGGCCTTGGCGTCGTCGGCGGCGGCCTTGTCGACCTTCTCGAGCAGCGGCTTGGGAGCGCCGTCGACGAGGTCCTTGGCCTCCTTGAGACCCAGGCCGGAGACGATCTCGCGGACGACCTTGATGACGCCGATCTTCTTGTCGCCGGCACCCTCGAGGATGACGTCGAACTCAGACTGCTCCTCGGCGGCTTCGGCGGGGGCGCCACCGGCGACGGGGCCGGCAGCCGCGACGGCGACCGGGGCAGCGGCGGTGACCTCGAAGGTCTCCTCGAACTTCTTGACGAACTCGGAGAGCTCCAGCAGCGTCAGTTCCTTGAACGCGTCGAGCAGCTCGTCGGTGGACAGCTTGGCCATGAGTGGTCCTTTCTGATTCTTACTTCTAGTTGCGATTTGCGGAGTCCTGGCGGCGGTCAGTGCCGGGTGCGGCTCCACAAATCGCGGGTTGGGGTGGGTTAAGCGGCTTCTTCGCCGGCCTTCTTCTCTTGCAGAGCGGCGGCCAGCCGGGCGACCTGCGACGCCGGAGCGTTGAACAGGCCGGCGGCCTTGGACAGATTCGCCTTCATCGCGCCGGCCATCTTGGCCAGCAGCACCTCGCGCGACTCAAGGTCGGCGATGCGCTCGACCTCGGACACGCTCAGCGGGCGGCCGTCCATATAGCCGCCCTTTATGACGAGGGCCTTGTTGTCCTTGGCGAACTTCTTGATCGCCTTGGCGGCGTCGACGGCCTCGCCCTTGACGAACGCGATCGCGGTGGGTCCGACGAACAATTCGTCGAGCCCCTCGATGCCCGCCTCCGCCGCGGCACGCTTGACCAGCGTGTTCTTGGCGACTGTGTAGGTGGCGGAATCACCGAGCGAACGGCGCAGGTCCTTGAGGTTGGCCACCGTCAGCCCGCGGTACTCGGTGACGAGCGTCGCCGAAGCCTCCTTGAACTGCTCGGCGATGTCGGCAACCGCGGTGGCCTTGTCAGCCTTGGCCATGCATGCCTCCTCGTGGATGGGGACCGTGGGCCGAGTGAGGGTTGCGGGGCCGAAAAACGACGAACGCCCCGACGCAGACAGGTCGGGGCGCACAAAGCTGTAGCCTCGTCCTCCTGCGTGGGCCGCCCGGGTGATCCGGGACCTTCAACCGATTGCTCGAGCTATGTGCTCTTCGCGCGAGCGCTCATCGGTGACCGACGGTCTTCGGTGGAACGCCGTCAAGAATAGCCGACCGCCCCCTCATCAGCCAAAACGCACCTCCCCCATCTCCGCGAGCGTGCGCGTTTGCCCACGACACGCCGCGATTTTTCAGCGGCTTGCGCACGTTCACCCGGTCGCGAACGTGCACAAGCCGCCTAAACCCCGGCGACCGCAGCGACCGCCAGCCCGAACACCACCACAAGGAGGCCCACCCGCCGCCAGTGCAGCCGGTCCCACTGGCGCGCCAGCCCGCGGTCGGCGTCGGCGCCGCCAGACCAACGCCCGATCCGGTTGTTGATCGGCACCATCAGCGCCACGGTCGCCACCACCGCCAAGGCCATGGTCAGCGCCGCGGTGATGAACAGCCAGTCCACCCGCAACAGCACTGCCGCCACGATCAACACCACCAGTGCCGCTGCGTACCAGAACGGCATCACCTTGCCCAGCACCCGCCCGCTGTCGCTACGGGCCTGGGCGAAGGCCCCGTCGGGCAGCCGCCCCAGGACGGGGTTCAGGAACACCGCGACCGCGAGCTCGACGCCGACCAACGGTCCGATGATCAGCAGGGCCAGCACTCCAATGATTGCTTCCATCCCTCGACCGTGCCCGTTACGCTGCCACAAAACAAGGTACTGCCAAATTTGTCAGCTCAGGAGGAGTCATGGCGGTTTCCAAGAAGGGCGTCAACGAATGTCCGATCGACACCGCGCTGACGGTCATCGACGGGCGGTGGAAGGGCACCATCCTGTGGCGACTTCAGGACGGTCCGATGCGCACCGCGGAACTGCGGCGCAGCATCCCCGACATCACCGAGCGCATGCTCATCCGCCATCTGCACGAGTTGGTCGCCGACGGCATCATCGACCGCCACGATGCCCGCACCGTGCCGCCGTGCGTGCACTACTCGATCTCGGAATATGGCATGACGCTCGCCCCGGTGCTGCAGAGCCTGTGCGACTGGGGCCGAAACCACATGGACCGCAGGCACTCCCGGCAGACACGAAAGCCCACGCAACCGGCTTAGTCAGCCATCTCCCGTCTGCTGCCGCAGCAAGGCCGCCGCCCCGACTAGGCCTGCGTCGCTGCCGAGTTCGGCGGGCACCACCTCGATGCCGCGGATGAAGTCCAGCCCGGCGTAGGAGGCGAGTGCTTCCCGGAGGGGGTCGAACAGCAGCGCCCCGGCCTTGGCCACGCCACCGCCGATCGCGACCCGGTCCAGGTCGCAGACCGCGCCGACCGACGCGATCATCGCGCCCACCGCGACTGCGCCACGGCGAAACGCGCTCAGCGCCAGGGGGTCTCCTGCGTTGGCGGCGTCGGCGAGTTCCTTGGCGTCGGCATCGGCGGGCGCATCCCACCCCTGCTCCCGTGCCCACTGCGCCATGCGTGGGCCTCCGGCGATTGTCTCGACGCAGCCGCGCCCGCCACACGTGCACGGCGCGCCGTCCGGATCGACGACGATGTGGCCGACGTGGCCCGCGTTACCGGTCCGGCCGTCGTAGGGAGCGCCGTCGAGCACCAGTCCGCCGCCGACACCGGTCGAAACCACCATGCCGAGCAGGAAGTCGGCGCCGCGGCCCGCACCACGCCAGTGCTCCCCCATCGCCATGCACAAACCATCGCCGGCGAGTCGCACTGGCGTGCCGACCGCTGAAGCCACCCGCGAGACGATCGGAAACCGTTGCCACGAGCCGATGTTGATCGGGCTGACGGTGCCCGCCGACAAGTCGATCGGTCCCGCCGAGGCGATTCCGACGCCGCGGATCCGTCCACCGGCGGTCGCCAACGCCTCGGTGATCAGCGAATCCACCGCGGCCCAGATCGTTTCCGCATCACCGTCCGGCGTCGGTGATTCGACCCTGTGCACCAGCGTGCCCGCACCGTCGACGAGACCGACGGCGATCTTCGTGCCGCCGATATCGAGGGCGAGAGCGAGATCGGCCATCAGTGCCGGTGGGTGTTGTCGGGTTGACGGGGATCGCCGGGATGCTCGTAGCCGGGGGCGAGTTCGACGGCCGCCGCACACCGGGCGTCCAGCCACAGCCGGAAGGCCCGACGACGCGCGGCGGCACGCAGATGCGCGGCGGCCTCCGCTGTCTTGCTGAAGCGCAACGGGTTTCGCTCCTGGTACGACGCCACCTGGTCATCGGAGATGTCGATGCTCGCCGTCATCTCGGCGAATAACGCGCGGGCCAGCGGGTCGGCCAGCACCGAAGCCGCCACGCTGCCGATCTCCATCCGCACGGTCATGTCCGGCAGCACGTCGGCCTCGGGCGGCGCGTCATCGACGTTCAACCCGCGCGCCGCGCCCTCGGTCGCCACGACGCGCTCGGCTACCAAGAGCTGGGTCAGCCAACGCCGCAGCTGCCGACCTTCGCTGGTGCCGGGACGCGGCAGCGAGGAGGCGATCCGCGAAGCCCGTAGCGAGGCTTCGCGCGCGTCCACCTCGTCGAGAGACACCGGCACACCGTCCACCGTCGCCGCGACGCCCGCCCATGCCGACGCGCTCACCGCACCGTCACCTTCACCGCGGGTGAATAGACGAGCTGTCCGGCGGCGGCCAATCGGATCAGTGCCCACCATTCGCCCGGTTCGACCCATTCCGGCGGTGCGACGTCGAAGCTGATCTCGGTCGTGCCCCGAGCGGTCAGCTCGACACCGGATGCCGCCGGTCCCAACCATTCCCACGTGCCCCACGGGCTGATCAGGTGTGCTTCGACCGCCACGTCCGCGCATGCATCGGTACCGACCCTGACCCCGATACGGGCCGTCTCGCCGGCCACCACCTCGACCGGCTCCGGCCCGGCGACGAGCCGCAGCAGGGTGTCATCCGGCGGCGCATCGACCGCGACGACGCATACGTCCTCGATCACCTGACGCCACGACGGCGGAATCGAGACATGCGCACCCGTCAACGCGAGTTCGGCGCGTATCGGATACAGCCCGGGTGACACCGCTTTCGGCGGGGTCACGTTCACGGTGGTGTCGATGTATTCGCCCGGAGGCAGCATGAACGGCAGCACGCCGGGTTCTGCGTTCCAGCCCTCCGGACACAGCAGCCGCACCCGACCGTGCAGAACCTCGTCGTAGCAATCGCTGGCCACGGTGAGACGAAGCTGCACTGAAGAATCCGACGCCAGGATGTGCTGCGGATGCAGGTGGGCGACGGCCGGCAGCCCGCCAAGCGGTGCCGGACCGCGGTTGTGCAGCCAGTACCTGGCATAGAGCGGCTGGGCCTGCTCCGCCTCCGGCGCGAGGACGGCATGGTCGGCATGCAGAACCTGCGGCAGATTGAACCGGGCCAGCACGGTGGCGACCTCGAAACCGTGCAACGACAGCCCGTCCGGCGTCACCTCCTGCACGCGGGGTTGCTCGAGCAGATCCACCCGGACCGCGGCGGACACCCGGCGCAGCCCCGAGGTGACCGTGACTTCGGTTGTGCTGCCGGTGGTTTCGACTAGCCGCATCGCGACACCGTCAGATGGGTGTACCGGCCGCGCGCTGCCGCTTGCCAGTGGGTTGCCTGCGGCCTTCAGCGCACCGAGCCGCACCGAGCCCGCCGGCTGAATCTCCAACAACGATCCCGACGGCGGCAGCCCACCCACCGCTCCTGACTTCTCCGTCACCGCCAGAAGCGGGTTCGAGAACTCGGCGCTGCGAGCGAAGACGCGTGCCCGGCGCCAGTCACCGTCCCCCGAGACCAGCGCGTAGTCGAACGTGTGCGTCCAGTGCTGTAACTGGAAGTTGGACCCGTCCGGCGCCGTGCGGCGCGGCGGATCGATCCACGTGCCCGAGGGCCAACCGGTACACGACCGCATCAGGGAAAGATTCAGCGTGCCATCCGATTCGACGGCAAACCCGGGCACACCGCGGTTCAGCACCGCCACCGTACGGTCTTCGAACGCTTCCATATCGGCAGGCGCCGACTGCTCGACGACGATCTCGAAGTCGGCCAAGTCGTCGACCACACCCGCCACCACATCGTCCAGAACCGGGCCCGCGAGAACCAGCACCGGTAGTGCCCGCACATCGCGCAGGTCCGCGCTCGGCACCCACGCCTCCGCCAGCCGGACGGCCGCAGGCACCCAGACCCTGGCCGCACCGGTCGCATCGAGCTGTCGCTTCACCTCCTCGCGGTACACCGAATCGACGGCTTCGAGAATGGTTGTGGTGAACGCGTTTTCGCGAGGACCGCCGAGTGCGATCCGCACATCCGGAAGGTTCGAGTCGACGGCGAGATGACCGTAGCGCGGCCTGTCTGAGCCGCTGCACGTCGCGGTGACACCGCCGCGCGCAAGCGCAACCATCAGCGGTCGCGCCATCGCGGAATCGCTTTCGGTCGGCATGATCACCTCGGCAACCGAGACCGCCCGACACCCCTCGCCGACCCGGACCCGCACCGTCGACGACAGCCCGAACCAGCCGTATGCCGGGTTGTCCAGCGTCCACGGATGCGTCGCGGCGTCGACCGACGTTTCGCGGTCACGTTCGTGCAGCAGCGCGAACCCGCGTCCGATCACCGCGTCACCGACCTCGCTGACCGGCATCGCACCGGGCACCGGGCACGGCCAGCGCAGCCGCAACAGCTGGTCGGCGCCGGTGAATTCGTTGATCGTGGTCCGGCAGTCGACGCGCGCCACACCGTGCCACAGCGTGAGAACCTGCGTGTAGCGCAGCACATCGGCGACGACGCCCTCGATGACCAGCCGCTCCCCGAGCGCTCCGCGATAGGCCTGCACCGTGGCAGGCGATGACGACGAGCACACCACCGGGCCCGTGGGCAGGAGGTGCCACGGCCCCTCACCCGCCTCGGGATGCGCCGGGTACTCGTCGTACACCGCCAACTCGTTGCCGACTTCACCGTCAGCGATCACCGACCGGCCCGAACCACATTCGACCAACGACTCGACCGCGCCGCCTCGTGACGGATCGACCCGCAACCGGTAATGGTCGTTGCCGATCTCGTTTCCGCTCACCGGTTCCCACGCCGCTGCCGCGCCATCGCCGTCCAGGAGCCGGTAGGACTGCCACCCCAGTGACGGCACATCGCGGGCGAGCCAGCTGACCGTCCACCCGCCGTGTTCGACGTGAGCGGGCATCTCCTCACCCGCAGAATCGACGACACGCACAGCTTCGACCGCCTTCGGGATGTGTGCGGTGACGACGTCGGTGCGCCTGTGTGCGAGGGGATTCCATACGACGACCGGTTCGTCGACCGCCCCCGACAGCACAGCCAGCGCATGGTCACGGGCGGCCCTTCCCAGCTCCCATGCGTCTCGCCAGCTCGTCAGCAGGTCGAGGTACACCTGGTCGGATTCCGAGCCGGTGATCGCATCGTGGTGCGCGCCGTATGCCAATTGCACCCACGCCTTGGCCAAGGCCGCCTGAGGGTACGTGGCACCACCGAGAAGCCCGGCGAACACCGCGAACTTCTCGGCGTCGAGCACGACGTCTTCGGCAGCCCGGTTAGCCTGCTTGGTGTCGATGTAGGAGACGTCTTTGCCGGTGTAGATCGGGTTCATGTCCCGGGTCTGCGGAGACGCCTGAACACCGCGCTCGGCCAGTTCGGCGCGGACCGCGGCGAAGAACTGGCTGGGTATCGCGCAGATGAACCGCGGCCAGGTGTAGCGGGCGTTCCAATCTCGATGAATATCGGTGACCCACTTGTTCGGTGGTGTGTAGTCGGTGCCGACGGGCAAGAGCACGTTGCGAGTCAGCGCCACCTTCTTCAACGACGTGAACAGTTGGTAGGTCTCGGCTTCGGCGTCCGCCAGCGTCGGCGCCGAATCCATCCACCAACCGGCCGCGTAGTGAGCAGGCATGTAATGCGTCAGCAACCCGCGGCCGGACGGGGATAGCCAGTCGAATTCACTGCTGAACTGCATGCGCTGTGGGTCGCCGCCGCCGGCCATCGGGCCCCACTGATGGTGCGGGCCGCGGGCCCATGAACTCGACGTCAGCCCCGCATCAGCGGCCATCCCCGGAAACTGCGGGTCGTGGCCGAACGCGTCGAGCTGCCAGGCCGTCGCCGGGTCGGCTCCGAGTACGTCGCGCTGAAACCCGATGCCGTGCACGAAGTTCCGGATGGTTGTCTCGGGACTGGTGAGGTTGGTGTTCGGCTCGTTGTACGTTCCGCCCATGATCTCGACGCGGCCCTCGGCGATGAAACGGCGCAGATCGTCGCGATCCTCGGGGTGGGTGTCCCAGAACGGTTTGAGGTAGTCGACCTCGGCCAGCACGAACTTGTATTCCGTTTCCCTGCGGGCCATTTCGAGATGAGCGCTGACCAGATCGAAGCCGTTGGTCTGGCGGCACCGGCCCGGCGGGTCCTCGCTCCACACACTGGTGTAGGCGGCCTGCGTGTTCCACCACACCGGGTCGTAATGAAAGTGGCTGATCATGTACATCGTCCAGCCGGGTTCGGCGACGGTGAAGACGAACGGCGTGATGCCGTCGCCCGTGACGACCCGCGCCGGCCGCTGCTCACCGGGGACCGGGTCGATGACGGTGACCGCCACCTCCACGGTGCCGTCGCCGACCGCTCGCGCGTGGCCCGCCAGCCCGTCGCCGTCGACGCGCACCTCGCCGGCCCCATCGGTGTAGGTCACCCGCACGATCTGCGACAGCGCGTCCGCGGGCCCGACGAACAGATCCGTCGACTCCGCCGAAATGACCCGCACAACCAAACCCTACGGCGGTTTCGGTCGACGGTCGGCGCAGCTGAGAAATCAGGCGCGGGTGATGTCGACGACGAGTGCGCGGTGGTCCGAGATCGGAAGCGAAGGCGCGCAGCACCGCCGCACCCGCAGGCCACTGTCGTCGGTGACGATGTGGTCGAGTTGACGGTCGGGCTCATCGGCCGGGAACGTGACCGCCGAGGCGAGCGGTCGCAGGCGGGTCCAGCGATGAATCGTTTGCGGCACCATGTTCAGATCGCCCATCAGCACTCGCGGCGACGGGAAGCCGCGCATGTCACGCAGAAGATGGCGCAGCTGCATCCGATTCCACCCCGGCACGAACGACAGATGGGTGTTGGCGACGGTCAGCGGCCCCAGCGGAGTGTTCAACTGGCCGACGACCGCCGCGCGCGGCTCCTCGTTGACGACCTTCACCCGGTTCGGTCCCGGCAGATACATCGGAAACGGCACCGGAATCCGCGGCAGCCGCAGCACCTGCCACGACTCGGCGGGAAACCGCGACAGCAGCGCGATGCCGTAGGCGGCGGTCCCCGGTTGTTCGTCGCCGGTGGCCGCCATCCACGTGGCACCGGGTGTGCCGGAGATCGCCGCCACGAACCGGTGGCTCACCGCACCCATCGCTTCGGCGGCGACCGCGGTCAGGTCGGCCATCCCCGAGCGCGGCTGGTCGAGGTCGACCTCCTGCAGGGCCAGAATGTCGGCGTCGAGTTCCCGGACGGCCTCCACGAGGCGGTCTCGGTGAACGAGCCCGTCGTGCACACTGCGCCCGTGCAAGATGTTGAAGGTGGCCATCCGCATCTGCATGGGTACTAGCTACCCACAATGGCTGCTAGCCCATCAGTCGGCCCCAGGAGAGTAGTGCCCCAGAGAAACGATGATCTGCGCGACGCGCTCAAACGCGCGGCGTCGGCGTTGCGCGCCCAGGGTCCCGATTTCGCTCTCGGCGGCAGCTACGCGCTGTGGGTGTCCGGTGGTCCAGAACCCGTGCACGACGTGGATTTCGTGGTCGCCGAGCCCGACACCGAGAAGGCCGCGGCGACGCTGGAGGAGGCGGGTTTCCGGGTCGAGCGCACTCCTGAGGACTGGTTGTTCAAGGCGTGCGTCGAGCACGACTTCGTCATCGACGTGCTGCACCGGCTCAACGGCGTTCCCGTCGACAAGGAAACGATCCTGGCGGCGGAGGAGTACGACGTGCTCGCGATCCGGATGCGCGTGCTGGCGCCCACCGAGGTCATGCGCGAGAAGCTGAACTCCCTCAACGAACACCATTGCGACTTCGCCGCACTGCTTCCGGCGGTGCGTGCGGTCCGCGAACAACTGGACTGGGAGCAACTTCGCGCCGAGACCGCCGACAACCCGTTCGCATCAGCATTCCTGATGCTGGCCGACCGCCTCGAGCTCACCGGCTGACGCTTCGTCGCAGCCGCTTCGAGACCGCCTCCACGGCCTGTATCACCTCCGGCGGTGAGAGCACCCGGAAATCGCATCCGACCGTCGCGAAGTAGAGCACCATACGTTCGGGGTCGTCGGCACCGGCCGTGACGACGCATGCGTGCGGACCGTCGGGTTCGATCGTCGCCGATGACGGTGAGAAATGCTGGGCGACAACATCTTCCGGGGCGTCGAAGTGGACGCGCGCGACGTAACGGTACGGTGAGCTGCTGATCGACCGCCGCACGTACGTCGCCGCGTCGGGCGCCTCGCGGGGCACGAAGGTGCTGCCTTGGGCGCGCACGTCGTTCATCCGGTCCAGCCGCAGACTGCGCCAGTCCTGCTTGTCGCGGTCGAAGGCCAGCAGGTACCAGCGCCGGCCGGTGGTGACCAGCTGATAGGGCTCGAGCCGGCGCTGGGTCGCGTTGCCGCGGATGTCGACGTAGCCGGCGGCCACGTGCTCGTGGTCGCGGCAGGCCCGCGCGAGGGTCATCAGAACGTCGGGTTCGACCGGTGTATCGGAGGTCGGGGCCATCAGCGTGACGGTAGATTCGTGCACCGCGGCCACCTGCGACCGCAGCTTGGACGGCATCACCTGATCGAGCTTGCTCAGTGCCCGCAGCGCCGATTCGCCGACGCCCGCCACTGTTCCGCCCGCGGCCAGGCGCAGGCATACGGCCATCGCGACGGCCTCGTCGGGGTCGAGCAGCAACGGCGGCAACGCCGCACCGGCGCCGAGTTGATAGCCGCCGCCGTGGCCCTTGCTGGCGTGGACGGGGTATCCGAGGTCGCGTAGCCGTTCGATGTCGCGACGCACGCTGCGAGTGGTGACCCCCAACCGTTCAGCGAGGCCCTCACCAGTCCACACCCGCCGCGACTGCAGCAGGCCCAGCAGCTGCAGTATCCGGCTCGTCGTCTCCGACACAGCCGAAGAGTGTCACAGATTCAGGACTGTTTCTGTCCGCTGATCGCAACGGCTTGCAAATTCCGTGCCTCGCGCCGGTAGCACACGAATCGCTGGAGATTTAGGACCGGAACTGTCCTATAGTTCTGCCACGCTATCGACATGAGTGCGACAGCGAGGATCACCGACGAGTTGGCCGAGCAGACCGACTTCCACTGGACCAACTTCCTGCGCCCCCGGTTCCAGGGGCTCACCGACGACGAGTACTTCTGGCAACCGGTTCCGGACTGCTGGACCGTCCACCCGGACGGATCGATCGACTTCGACTATCCCGAACCGGCCCCGGCACCGTTCACGACGATCGCCTGGCGCCTCGCGCACGTCATCGTCGGCGTGTTCGCGATGCGCAACCACAGCCACTTCGGCGCCCCGTACGCCGACTACCAGTCCTGGCGGTACGCCACCGACGCCGCGACGGCGCTGCGACAGCTCGACGAGCAGTACCAAACCTGGATCGGCGGGGTGCGCGGGTTGTCCGACGAGGACCTGAACCGACCGTGCGGGCCCGCAGAAGGCCCCTACGCCGACCATCCGCTCATCGCGCTCGTCCTACACATCAATCGCGAGTTCATCCACCACGGCGCCGAAATCGCTTGCCTCCGAGACTTGTACGCCCACACCAACCCGAAGGGAAACTGAAGATGCCCGCTATGCCCCCACCTGTCGCCGACGAACGTCAGGGTCTGCGCGAGTACGTGGCCGCCCAGCAGTACGCCTTCCGCGCCGTGGCGTTCGGCTTGACCGACGAACAAGCGCGGTCGACACCGTCGGTCAGCGCGCTGTCGATCGGCGGCTTGATCAAACACGTCACCAACTGCCAACGCGGCTGGATGCAGCGGGTCGCGGCCGCTCCCGAGCTGACCGAGAGCGACCGACGGCCGATGGAGGACCAGCAGGCCGACTACCAAAGCGAGTTCATCATGGGCGAGGGCGAAACCCTCGCCGGCATCCTGACCAGGTTCGACGAACAGAACGCCGAGACACTCCGGTTGATCGAGACCGCCGACCTGAACGCAGCGGTGCCGATCCCGCCGCATGTGCCCTGGTTTCCCAAGGACGTGTCGGCATGGTCGGTGCGCTGGGTGATCTTGCACATGATCGAGGAGCTGGCCAGGCACGCCGGGCAGGCCGACATCATCCGCGAAACCATCGACGGTGCAACGCTTTACGAGCTGCTCGCCGGCCTTGAAGACTGGGAACCGACGCCGTGGCTGACGCCGTGGGGCAAGGAACCGGTCGCCGGGTAGGTGTAGAAAGCTGAGCATGCAGGTTCGTAGCGGCACCGCGGTATGCGGGGACGTCGGCATCTTCTACGAGGATCTCGGCGACCCCGCGGATCCGCCGGTGCTGCTGATCATGGGTGTCGGGGCGCAGTTGCCGATGTGGCCGGACGGGTTCTGCGCGCGGTTGATCGACCAGGGCTACCGGGTGATTCGCTTCGACCACCGCGACACCGGATTGTCGACGAAGCTGGACGGACAACGCGCCGACGGGTCGGTGTATCCGCGGGTGCTGCGGTATCTGCTGGGCCGCGCCAGTCCGGTGCCGTACACGCTGGTCGACCTGGCCGACGACGCGCGCGGGCTGCTCGACCATCTCGGCATCGACTGCGCGCACGTCGTCGGGGCGTCCATGGGCGGGATGATCGCGCAGGTGCTGGCGGGCCGCCATCCTGAGCGGGTGGCATCGCTGGGACTGGTGATGACGAGCGCGGGGACGCCGTTCTCGTCGGTACCCGCTCTGCGGGTGATCCGGCTGGCGTTCGGCGCGCCCGCCCGCGACGCACCACTCGAGCAGCGACTGGCCCACGAGGTCCGCAACGTGGCAATCATCAACGGGCCCAACTTCTTACCGCCCGCCGAGCAGCTGCACCGCCGGGTGCGGGAGCTGCGCGAGCGCAGCGACTACCCGCAGGGCATGCTGCGTCAGTTCGATGCAATCCTCGGCACCGGCAGCCTGCTGCGCTACACCCGTCGCATCACCGCACCGACCGTCGTCATCCACGGCACGAAGGACCCGCTGGTGCGACCGCGCAACGGCCGCACCGTCGCACGGGCCGTCGACGGCGCGCGCTACGTCGTCGTCGATGGAATGGGGCACGACCTACCCGAACCGGTGTGGGGTCCGGTCGTCGGAGCGCTGACCGAGAACTTCGCCGGACCTACCGCAGCACCTGACTGACGGCGTGCTCGACGACCGCGTCCAGATCGGTCCCCAGCCTGCCCGCCAGCCACTGTTGAGCCAGCTCGGCCATCGCACCGGTGTACATCGCCGCGCCGACCTGGGCGGCGACCGAGTCGGTATCGGGCTGTAACCGCCAGCCCTCGGTGAGCACGCCTTCACGCAACAAGTCCTGTGTCGCCGCACGCCGGGCCGCCAGCACCGGGTTCGACCGCGCATCGGTGAACAGCACCCGGCCGCGGCGCGGGTCCTGGGAGCTGAAGCCGAGCACCGCGGCGATCCCGGCCCGGGTCCTGGCCCGCAGCGATTCGCCTGCCTGCGACATGGCCCCTTCGATCGCTTCGGCCAGTTGGGCGCTCACCTGGTCGTAGACCGCCCCGAGCAGGTCGTCGGTATCGGCGAAGCTCTCGTAGAAATACCGTGTGTTCAGCCCACATTCGCGGCACACCGACCGCACCGACACGGCAGCCTCGCCGCCATCGCCGAACAGCCGGAAGGCGGCGTCGATCAGCTGCGCTCGGCGCTCGGCGCGGCGGTCCGTCAGCGGCACGCCCGCCCATCGGGTCGGACTGGACACGACCCCAGCGTAGGCGCCATCACGTCCACTCTGGTCACATACGTGACCAAAATGTATTCTGGCTACAGCCGTAACCAGAGTTTGGAACCGAGGAGCCGACGTGATTCTGCTGCCGCACCAGTTCATCGGAGAGGCGCTCAACCAGCGCTTCGACAAGGACATCCGGCGCAATTACTTCCGCGGTATGGAGTTCGCCGCGCCGGTGGGCGATCCGGGCTGGTTCGGCCCCGGCAGCGCGGTCTGGCACGTGCACTCGCACATGCAGGCGCTGATCTTCGGCCTGCAGTGCGCGGCGTTCATGGAGCGGCTGGATCCCTCGATCTACTGGATGGGCATGCACCACTCACGGCTGGTCAAGCGCGACTCGAAAACGGGGATCGCCGTCCCCGAGATCGACCCCAAGGGCGCGGTGGTACGTCTCGGCCACTCGATCGCATTCTTCATCGGCACCGCCTACGGCTCGACCGAGACCGCCGAGCGTCTGGCGAAGGCCGTCCGTTCGATGCACCACACCATCAAGGGCACGCGCCCCGACGGCGCCCGTTACGACGCCGACGACCCGGACTGGTTGCGCTGGAACTACGCCACCGTGGTGTGGGGCCTGGCCACCGCGCATGAGCTTTACCATCCGAACCCGTTGCGCGGCAACAAGATCGATCGTTACTACCGCGAATTCGTGCGGGTCGGCCACGCGTTGGGCGGCACCGACCTGCCCGAGACGAAGGCCGAGGTCGCCGACTGCCTCGAGTCCTATCTACCGCGGTTGGCCGTCACGCACGGCACGGCGCTCGCCACGGGGCCGGGCCTGCCGCTGGCGCAGAGCGCGATCAACTGGGCCATCCGCGACACGATGCCGCGCTGGGCTAAGCAGTTGATCCAGCACAAGGACCCGCACATCCTCGAGCGCACCGCGCGCCGGGCGACCGTTTGGTCGGTGATCAACGGGCTGCATATCGCGCAGGGCCCGATACCGGAGTTCCGCCAGGCGCAGGCCAGGGTGGCCTCGGGCACCGATGTGCCGCACACGCTGCCGACATACCGGCTGGGCGACGACGAGATCCGCACGCGCGACGAGGTCGAGCGCAGTTTCGCCGAGGCATGAATCAGGCGCGAAATGGCATTCCAGCAGGAAAAGTGCGAGTAGCGGCCTGCTGGAATGCAATTTCGGCGCAACAGGGACCCCGCAACAGGGGGCCCGTAGAAGGCCCACTGTGAGCCGGTGCACAGGTTTTTACGGGCCACCGCGGATTTTGAGACACTGGCCGTTATGAGTGCCACGCGAAAGACGCAGCACCGCGACGTAGCCAAGCTCGACAGGGTCCCCCTGCCGATCGAGGCGGCCCGCGTCGGTGCCACGGGTTGGCAGATCACCCGTACCGGCGCGCGGGTCGTTTCGAAGATCGCCGGCCGCGGTTCGCTGCAACAGAAGATCATCAAGCAGGTCCCGCAGGCGTTCGCCGACCTGGGGCCCACCTACGTCAAGTTCGGCCAGATCATCGCGTCGAGTCCCGGCGCGTTCGGGGAACCGCTGTCCAAGGAGTTCCGCAGCCTGCTCGACCGGGTTCCGCCCGCGGACCCCGAAGAGGTGCACAAGCTGTTCGTCGAGGACCTCGGCGACGAACCCGCGAATCTGTTCAAGAGCTTCGACGAGAAACCGTTCGCGTCCGCGTCGATCGCCCAGGTGCACTACGCGACGCTGCACAGCGGTGAAGAGGTCGTCGTCAAGATCCAGCGCCCCGGCATCCGCAGGCGGGTCGCCGCGGATCTGCAGATCCTCAAGCGCGGCGCGCGGCTGGTCGAGTTCGCCAAGCTGGGTCAGCGCCTGAGCGCTCAAGACGTCGTCGCCGACTTCGCCGACAACCTGGCCGAGGAACTCGACTTCCGGCTCGAGGCGCAGTCGATGGACGCGTGGGTCGCGCACATGCACGCCTCCCCGCTGGGCCGCAACATCCGTGTGCCACAGGTCTATTGGGATCTCACCAGTGAGCGCGTGCTGACGATGGAGCGCATCCAGGGCACCCGTATCGACGATGTGAAGACCATCCGGCAGAAGGGCTTCGACGGCACCGAACTGGTCAAGGCGCTGCTTTTCAGCGTCTTCGAAGGCGGCCTGCGCCACGGGCTGTTCCACGGCGACCTGCATGCGGGCAACCTCTACGTGGACGACGACGGCAAGATCGTGTTCTTCGACTTCGGGATCATGGGCCGGGTCGACCCGCGCACCCGCTGGCTGCTGCGCGAACTCGTGTACGCGCTGCTGGTGAAGAAGGACCACGCCGCAGCGGGCAAGATCGTCGTGTTGATGGGCGCAGTCGGCACCATGAAGCCGGAGGCCCAGGCGGCCAAGGACCTCGAGAAGTTCGCGACACCGTTGACCATGTCGACGCTGGGCGACATGAGCTACGCCGAGATCGGCAAGCAACTGTCGACCCTCGCCGAGGCATATGACGTCAAGCTGCCGCGCGAACTGGTGCTGATCGGCAAGCAGTTCCTCTACGTCGAGCGCTACATGAAGCTGCTCGCACCGAAGTGGCAGATGATGTCGGATCCCCAGCTGACCGGCTACTTCGCCAACTTCATGGTCGAGGTCAGCAGGGAGCACGACACGGAACTCGACAGCGAGGTCCGCGGCTGAATGCAGGTCCGAACCGGATTCGCCAAGTCCGGCGATCTCGACATCTACTACGAGGACATGGGCGATCCGAACGACCCGGCGGTCCTGCTCATCATGGGACTCGGCGCGCAGCTTCTGATGTGGCGCACGGATTTCTGTGAGCGGCTCATCAACCAGGGCCTGCGGGTCATCCGGTTCGACAATCGAGATGTCGGCCTCTCCACGAAACTCCGGGGGCTGCGCACCGACGCCCCGCTGGTGCCGCGGATGCTGCGCTCGCTGCTCGGGATGAGAAGCCCGGCCGCATACGCACTCGAAGACATGGCCGATGACGCGGCCGCCCTGCTGGACCATCTCGAGATCGAGCGCGCCCACATCGTCGGCGCGTCGATGGGCGGGATGATCGCCCAGGTGTTCGCCGCCCGGCACAAACCGCGCACCCGGTCGTTGGCGATCATCTTCTCGAGCAACAACCAAACGCTGCTGCCACCACCGGGTCCGCGACAGCTGATCGCGATCTTGCAGCGGCCCAAGGGCAACACCCGCGAGGCGATCATCGAAAACGCCGTCCGGGTCACCAAGATCATCGGCAGCCCCGGCTTCCCCGCCTCCGAGGAGCGGCTGCGCGCCGACGCGATCGCGGACTACAACCGCTGCTACCACCCCGCCGGGATCGGCAGGCAGTTCTCGGCGATCCTGGGCAGCGGCAGCCTGTTGCGCTACGACCGCGAGATCACGGCTCCCACGGTGGTGCTGCACGGCAAGGCCGACAAGCTGATGCGCCCGTCAGGAGGACGCGCGATCGCCAAGGCCATCGCAAACGCCCGGCTGGTGCTGTTCGACGGTATGGGTCACGAACTGCCCGAGCCGCTGTGGGACGACATCATCGGGGAGCTCAAAACCGTTTTCGCCGCAAATATTTGACGTCGGCGCAAGCGTTCCTCGGGTGGCCAGCAAGCACGGTTGCGCGTACATTCGTCCCGAGTGCTTCCGGGCTTGAACTGTCACAGGCGACGCGAGCTCTGATTCCGCCCAGAAAGGCACACCAGTGGCTGCAACACGCAACTTGACGCCGCACTTCGCCGACGTGCAGGCGCACTACGACCTCTCCGACGAGTTCTTCCGGCTCTGGCTGGATCCGTCCCAGACCTACAGCTGCGCCTACTTCGAGCGCGACGACATGACGCTCGAGGAGGCTCAGCACGCCAAAGTCGATCTCGCGTTGGGCAAATTGCGCCTTGAACCGGGGATGACGCTGCTCGACGTCGGCTGCGGTTGGGGTTCGACGATGATGAGGGCCGTCGAGAAGTACGACGTCAACGTCGTCGGCCTCACCTTGAGCGAGAACCAGCACGCCCACGTCGAGAAGGTCTTCGCCGGATCCGACAGCCCGAGGTCCAAGCGGGTGTTGCTCCAGGGCTGGGAACAGTTCGACGAGCCCGTGGACCGAATCGTGTCGATCGGCGCGTTCGAACACTTCGGCAGGGACCGCTGGGACGACTTCTTCACCATGGCCCACCGCGTGCTGCCCGACGACGGGGCGATGCTGCTGCACACCATCACCGCGCTCACACTTCCGCAGATGGCAGAGCAAGGTATGCCGCTGACGTTTTCGGTGGCCCGGTTCGTGAAGTTCATCCTCACCGAGATCTTCCCGGGCGGATACCTGCCGACGATCGAGCTGGTCGCCGAGCACGCCGAGAAGGCGGGCTTCGAGTTGACCCGGCGACAGAGCCTGCAGCCGCACTACGCGCGCACGCTTGACTGCTGGTCAGCGGCGCTGGAGACGCACAGGGACGAGGCGATCGCCATCCAGTCCCAAGAGGTCTACGACCGCTACATGCACTACCTGACCGGCTGTGCACACGGCTTCCGCGTCGGATACATCGACGTCAACCAGTTCACGCTCCAGAAATAGCCCCCGCCTCCCACAAATTGCCGCCGGAGTGGCGGCACGCCGAATTAGGGTTCGGCAACGGCCGACGATAGGGTGTCGACCAGATCATCACGTGACGACGTGCAGGTCCGCGTCACGTCATTGGGAAAGGCCAAGCAGGGGAAATATGTCTGACAACTCAACCGGCACGAAGGATATGCGGCCTCATTTTGAGGACATCCAGGCGCATTACGACCTGTCGGACGACTTCTTCGGCGTGTTCCAGGACCCGACGCGCAAATACAGCTGCGCATACTTCACCGGCCCGAACGTCACGCTGTCGGAGGCGCAGATCGCCAACGTCGACCAGCACCTCGACAAGCTCGACCTCAAGCCGGGTATGACCCTGCTGGAGGTGGGCTGCGGGTGGGGCCTGACGTTGCAGCGTGCGATGGAGAAGTACGACGTCAACGTGATCGGGCTGACCCTGTCGAAGAACCAGCAGGCCTACTGCAACCAGCTGCTGAGCAAGCTGGACACCGAGCGCACCTACGACGTACGCCTCGAGGGCTGGGAGCAGTTCCACTCCCCCGTCGACCGCATCGTCTCCATCGAGGCGTTCGAGCACTTCGGCTTCGAGCGCTACGACGACTTCTTCAAGACGTGTTTCGACATCCTGCCCGACGACGGCCGGATGACCATCCAGAGCAGCGTCGGCTATCACCCGTACGACCTGGCCGCACGCGGTAAGAAGCTGACCTTCGAGATGGCCCGCTTCATCAAGTTCATGATCACCGAGATCTTTCCCGGCGGCCGCCTGCCGACGACGCAGATGATGGTGGAGCACGGCGAAAAGGCGGGCTTCCAGGTGCCCGAGCCGCTGTCGTTGCGTAACCACTACATCAAGACGCTGGGCATCTGGGCCGACCGCCTCGAGCGCAACAAGGACACCGCGATCGCGGCCGCCGGCGAGGAGAACTACGACCGGTACATGCGCTATCTCAAGGGCTGCCAGTGGTACTTCATCGACGAGGGCATCGACGTCAGCCTGGTCACGTATCTGAAGCCCGGCGCAGCCGCGTAAGGGACGAAACGTAGGGAAATACCTGATTCGCCCGGCGTGAGGAGTCGCTACCGTTCGACAGATGAGCGGGAGTCGGGAATCCGCGTGCTACCTGGCTGAATGGTATCTGCCCGAGCTCACTGAGCAATCCGTCGAGGACCTCGTCGCACGTCTTGACGCCGCGGCCGCCGTCGCCACTGGCGAGGGCACTCCCGTCGAGTTGCTGATCACGCTGGCCGTACCCAGCGACGAGGTGCTCTACGGCGTCTTCGGCGCCGGCTCCCGAGAGATCGTCTCCCGGACCTGCCTGGCCGCCGGTGCACCACACCAGCGGCTGTCCGCTCCTGTGGGCACCCGGATACGGCGCCACCACCGCGCTTGACGTTGCCGGACACCTCCGCACTCCTTGGCTCTGCCTATTAAGCGCTCCTCTTAGCTGCATATCGGCGGCCCACGACTACTGCGCCCTCATATGTCAGCGGGATATCCTCGATTTGCTGTCGATGAGGGGTGTGGTTCTGGTGTCCGGCGTAATCGAGCGTCCGGCCGAATTCCGGGCGGTCGGCGATTTCCTGGAATCCGCCGACAGCGCACCATGTGCACTTGTCATCGAGGGAGAGGCCGGAGCCGGCAAGACCACCCTGTGGCTGACGGGTATCTCTGCGGCCCGTCAACGCGGCTTCCGGGTGCTGACGGCGCGCGCCGGCCAGGCCGAGACGACTCTCGCGTATGCGGCCGTCGCCGACCTCTTCGGCGACATCCCCTCTGAGGTCTTCGCCGGCCTGCCGGACGTGCAGCGCCTGGCTGTGGATCGCGTGCTGCTGCGCGCCGACGGCGACGGCCCGCCGACAGATCAGGGCGCGGTGGCGGCGGCCTTCGCCGGTGCCGTCGAGCACCTCTGCGGCGACGGGCCGGTGCTCATTGCCATCGACGACGTGCAGTGGCTGGATCCGTCCAGTCAAGCCGTCGTGACCTTCGCCGCCAGGCGGTTCAGCGGTTGCGTGGGCGTGCTGGTCACCGAACGCACCGAACACGAGGGCGCCGGCGCGGCGAGTTGGCTGCAGGTAGGCGACCCGTCCGGTGTCCGCCGGGTGCACGTGGGTCCCTTGAGTCTCGGCGGGCTGCACGCCCTGATCTCGGCGCGGCTCGGCCGAACCTTTCCTCGCCCGACGATGGTCCGGATCGCCGAGATCTCCGGCGGCAACCCGTTCTACGCCCTCGAGTTGGCGCGCGCGATCGACGCGGGCGATTCCCAGTCGGTGTTGCCCGCGACGCTCGCGGAGTTGATGCGCAGGCGCATCGGTCGGCTGGAACCCGAGACGCAGATCCTCCTGCTGGCCGCCGCATGTGAGGCCGCTCCCACCGTCGACCTGTTGGCTCGCGTCACGCACAGCACGGGCGATCGCACCGCCGAACTGCTGGCCGAAGCCAGAGACAAAGGCATCCTGACCATCAGCGGTGACGCCGTGGCGTTCTCGCATCCGCTGTTGGCGCGCAGCGTGTACACCGATGCCAAACCGAGTGCGCGACGCGCCATGCACCGGTCGCTGGCCGAGGCGGTGGTACTCGACGAGTCCAGAGCCAGGCATATGGCACTGGCCGCCGCCAGCGCCGATCCGGCCACCTTGGAGGCGCTCGACATCGCCGCCGATACGGCGGTGGGGCGCGGTGCGCCCGCCGCGGCCGGCGAATTAATCGAGCTGGCAATCGGTCTCGGCGGTGATACACCGACGCGGCGGATTCGCGCGGCCGACCACTACCTGCACGCCGGCGATCTGGAGCGCACCCGCTCGCTGCTCGACGGATTGACCGAGCGTATTCCGAGTGGCGTGCACCGAGCTATGGCGTTGAACTTGTTGGCCAGCATGCGGATTCAACACAACAGCTTCACCGACGCCGTTGTCCTGTTGGAACAGGCGCTCGACCACGACGAGGGCGACCGCGAGGTCCGGGTCCGCACCTTGCTGCTGCTGGCGTATGCGCGCCTCAACGCGGGTGAGTTCGGGGCAGCGCTACAGAGCGCGGAACGGGCGGCCGCTTACGCGGAAGACATTGGGATCGCCGACCTCACGAGCCAGGTTCTGGCCGTGCGCACCAACATCGCCTGCATGTGCGGTCGCGGCGTCGACTGGTCGGGCATCGACCGGGCCTTGGCACTGCAGGATCTGAGCAGCGACGCGCCGATCGCGTTCCGCGCCAGAGCCAACCACGCCTTGCTGCTGGCGTTCGTGGGGCGCTTGGACGAGGCGATGGACCAGATGGCCTTCGTGCGTCAGGGCTGCGTCGAGCGAGGCGCCGAAACCGATCTGATCTTCGTCGCGGTGTTCAGCGCACTGATCGAGATCTGGCGGGGACGCTACGAGGACGCGACCCGCATCGCCGAGGAGACCGTGGAGCGGGCACAGCAACTCGGCGGTGAGCACATGCGCGTGGTCGCCAAGACCATCCAGTCCGCAGTCGCCGCGTATGCCGGCAGGGAGGGTGAGACCCGCGCTATCGCCCGGAAGGCGATCGACCTCGCCGAGCGTTGCGGTTCCCCCCGGCTGGCTGACTGGGCTTCGGTCAACCTGGCGTTCCTCGAGGTGTCGTTGGGCAACTACGAACAGGCGCTGCAGATCTTGCAGCCGCTGGTCGACCGGTTCCCGTTCCTGCCAGGCACGGAGATCATCACCGCGGGATTCGTCCCCGACGCGGTCGAAGCCATGGTCGCGCTCGGCCGCGCCGCAGAAACCGAGCCTATGGTCGAGGCGCTGGAGGCCAACGGGCGACTGTTGGACAGGCCGTGGATGCTGGCCATGGCCGCACGGTGCCGCAGCCTCTGGCTTGCCGCGCAAGGGGAGGTCGACGAGGCGGCCGATATGGCGAGACGCGCGCTCACGCACCATGAGCGCCTGCCGATGCCCTTCGAGCGTGCTCGAACCCTGTTGCTGCTCGGCCAGTTACAACGACGTCAGCGGCAGAAGGAGGCGTCGCGCACGACGATGACCGAGGCCTTGCACGCGTTCGAAGGCTTGGGGACTCCGCTGTGGGCGCAGCGGGCGCGCGCTGAGCTCGCGCGGGCCGGCGCGTCGAGCAACGGACATCTGGGTTTGACGCCGTCGGAGCACCGCGTCGCCGAACTCGCGGCGTCGGGGATGACCACCAAAGATGTGGCCACCGCGCTGTTCATCAGCCCCAAGACAGTCGAGACCAACCTCGCTCGCATCTACCGAAAACTCGGAATCAGATCACGGGCCGAACTCGGGCGCGTCTTCGGCGAGAACCTCTGACGCTCAGGGTGTTTCGATGGATTCGTGCCGAACGTAGTTCACCAGAGAGGAGTCCGCGTCGGCGGGTTCGAAACCGACCGACTGGATCTTGGCGAGATCGAGGACGCTGTTAGCCGGTCGAGGCGCGACGAGCTTCGTTGCGTCGGCGAAGTACTGCTTAGTCGTGACATCGGTGATCCGGCCCGGGTCGTGACCGGCGAGTTCGAACGTCCGCCGCGCGATGTCGGCCCACGTGCTCACCGTCCCCGAACCGGTGACGTTGTAGACGCCGTACGGGGCGTGCGTGTCGGTCAGATGCCGGATTGCCCTTGCGATTTCCGATGTGAACGTCAGGCGGCCGCGTTGATCGTTCACGACGGAGGGATTCACCCCGCGGTTGGCGAGGGAGAGCATCGTGCGCACGAAGTTGTTCCCGTCGCCGATCACCCATGAGGTCCGAATGATGTAGTGCCGGTCCACCGTTGCCACGACGAGGTCACCGGCGGCCTTGGTTTGGCCGTACACGCCAAGTGGCGACACTGGATCGTCCTCATGGTATGGCTCGGAGGCGTCGCCGTCGAAGACGTAGTCACTGGAGATGTGCACCAGCGTGATGTTGTTGTCGGCGGCGGTACGTGCCAGCGCGGCGACTCCGGCGACGTTGGTGGACCACGCCGCCGCACGGCCTTCCGGCGTTTCGGCTGCGTCCACACCCGTGAAGGCGGCGGCGTTGATGATCGTCTCGTATTCGCGCCAGCGGCGCGCGGACTCGATGCCGGAGGCGGTGAGGTCGACGTCGGCGCGTTCGGCGAATTCGACACCGGGGGTACCGGCGTACGCCTCGCGCAGCGCCCGGCCCAGTTGACCACCGGCGCCGAGAACCAGGGTCTTCCGTGGCGGGATGGGCTTGACGTCCGCCAGACGCGGGTTCTCGCGATCCTTCGCCGACAGCTCCGCGCGGTCCAGCGGGATCGGCCAGTCGATGGCGACGGTCTCGTCGGCGAGGTTCACCGAGGTGTACTGGGCATCGGGCGAGTAGTGATCGTTCACCAGGTAGATATAGGCGGTGTTGTGCTCCAGATTCTGGAATGCGTTACCGACCCCCCGAGGGACGAAAACCGCTCGCGACGGGCCGATTTCGGCCGTGAAGGTGGCACCGAACGTGGGGCCGTCACGCAGGTCGACCCACGCGCCGAAGATCCGGCCGGTCGCGACGGAGATGAACTTGTCCCACGGCTCGGCGTGAATTCCGCGTGTGGTGCCCGCACTCTCGTTGAGCGACACGTTGTTCTGCACCGGCTTGAAATCGGGCAAACCGAGCGCGACCATCTTCTCGCGCTGCCAGTTCTCTTTGAACCATCCCCGGTTGTCTCCATGCACGGGCAGTTCCCACACGACCAGCCCCGGGATGGGAGTCGTCAAAGCGCGCAGGGGCTTACCGAAATCAGTCACAACTGGGCCTTCTTCACTGACCCATCCGAGCGTAAAAGCTCTCGGTGGCGTCTTTGGCGGGGGCCCACCAGTCTTCGTGGTCGCGGTACCACTGGATCGTTGCGGTCAGACCTTCTTCGAAGTCTTGGTACTGCGGTCGCCAACCGAGTTCCTCGCGCAGCTTGGTCGAGTCGATGGCGTACCGCAGGTCGTGGCCCGCTCGATCGGTGACGTGGTCGTAGGCGTCGGCGGGCTGACCCATGAGGGTGAGGATCGACTCGACGACGGTCTTGTTGTCCTTCTCGCCGTCGGCGCCGATCAGATACGTCTCACCGATACGTCCCTTGTCGAGCACGGTCAGCACCGCAGACGAGTGGTCGTCGGCGTGAATCCAGTCCCGCACGTTGCGGCCCTCGCCGTAGAGCTTGGGGCGGATTCCCCGCAGAACATTCGTGATCTGTCGCGGGATGAACTTCTCGACGTGTTGATAGGGCCCATAGTTGTTGGAGCAGTTCGAGATCGTCGCGGCCACACCGAACGATCGAACCCAGGCCCGTACCAGCAGATCGCTGCCGGCCTTGGTCGACGAGTACGGAGACGACGGGTTGTACGGCGTCTGCTCGGTGAACCGGCGCGGGTCGTCGAGCTCCAGCTCCCCGTACACCTCGTCGGTCGAGATGTGATGGAAGCGCGTGCCGTGCCTGCGCGCGGCCTCGAGCAACGTGAAGGTGCCCGCGAGGTTGGTGTGCAGGAACGGCTCCGGGTTGTCCAGCGAATTGTCGTTGTGCGATTCGGCGGCGTAGTGCACGACCGCGTCCACCGACGCGAACAGCTCGTCGACCAACGGGGCATCCGCGATGTCGCCGTGCACGAACGTCATTCGGTCGTCGGGCAGTCCCGCGAGCGAGGCGCGGTTGCCCGCGTAGGTCAGCTTGTCGAGCACGGTGACTTGATGATCCGTGTGGTCGATGACGTACCGCACGAAATTCGAGCCGATAAAGCCCGCTCCACCGGTGACGAGGAGACGCGACATCACCGTCCCCTGTTCAGAAGGTCCAATAGATAGCCGCCGTAGCCAGACTTCATTAAAGGCGTGGCACGTTCCCGTAATTCGTCGTCGCTGATCCAGCCCTGCATCCAGGCGATCTCTTCGGGAGCGCCGATCTTCAGACCGGTGCGTCGTTCCATGGTGCGCACGTACTCGGCGGCGTCGGTCATCTGGTCGAAGGTGCCGGTGTCCAGCCAGGCGGTTCCGCGGGGCAGCACGTGCACCTGCAGCCGCTCCTGCTCGAGATAGCAGCGGTTGACATCGGTGATCTCGTACTCACCGCGGGCACTCGGCTTGAGGCCCTTGGAGATCTCGACCACGTCGTTGTCGTAGAAGTACAGACCCGGTACGACGTAGTTGCTTTTGGGCTGCTCGGGTTTCTCCTCCAAGGAGATTGCCGAGCCATTGTCGTCGAACTCGATCACACCGTATGCGGACGGCTCCGCCACCCAATAGGCGAAGATTGCGCCGCCGTCGATCGTGGTGAACCGTTTGAGCTGGCTGCCCAGCCCCGGGCCGTACAACAGGTTGTCGCCGAGCACGAGGGACACGTTGTCGGTGCCGATGAACGTCTCACCGATCGTGAAAGCCTGTGCCAGACCGTCAGGGGACGGCTGTTTGGCATAGGTGATCGACACTCCGAAGCGTGAACCGTCACCGAGCAGGCGTTCGAAACCGTCCGCATCGTGGGGCGTCGTGATCACCAGGATGTCGCGTATGCCCGCCAACATCAGCGTCGATAGCGGGTAGTACACCATCGGCTTGTCGTAGACGGGCATCAATTGCTTAGACACACCCAGGGTTATCGGATGCAGGCGCGTGCCGCTCCCGCCCGCCAAAATGATGCCCCTCACGAGCCCAATCGTGACACACAGCGCATTTTCGCTCGCAGAGAGACGCTGGTCCAGCAGCCCGAGCCTGCTCGTCAGGCTGCGGCCGGTTCGGAATCCTGCGAGTCGTCCGCGGCGCCGGCGCCTTCGAGGTCTTTCGCGGTCCCGTTCGGGTCGGTCTTGGTCGTGAGGCCCTCAGAGGGTTCGGGGCTCGCCGGGGTGATTCGTTGCACGCCGCCGTTATCGCCGTCCGCAGGCCCCGCGGCAGGCTTGTTCGGCGAGGCGTCCAGCGACACGCTGCGACCGTTGGCATCGATCCGGTTCTGTGCGGGATTCGTTGTGACCTCGGAATCCTTCTTGACGTCGGGGTCCTTCACGGCGACGACGACATTGCCGTCGGCGGGGTCGGTCGTCTTCTCGTCCGCGACTTCTTGGGCCACGATCGGAGTGGTTGCAAGTACGGGCCCCTGCGGCTCCTCGCCCTCGATGATCTCTCCTTCGGCAAGCTCCGTGATGACCTCGCCCTCGATCGCTCCTTCGACGACCGGCGTCCCGGCACCTTCAGTCAGCGTGAGATCCCCCTCGCTGTTGACGGTGAGCATCATCTCGTCGGCGTCGCCACGCGCGGCCAGCAGCCGCGAATCGTCACCCTGGTTTTCGTCGGCATCCGCCAGAAGCTTGGCTCCCGGCGGATCGCCCTGCTCATCCGCCGCAGCGGGAGGAGCGACCGGTGCCGGCACCGGATCGGGGGTGATCGTTATCGGCTTCGGCGCCAGCTCCGGGATGAAGTTGCCGAGGAAGTTGACCACACCCTGGAAAACAGCCGGAATCATCCTGAGCACCAGCGTGATCGGGTTGAAGAACGGGATCAGTCCGATCGGGGAATACTGCCCGAACGGGATGTTGCGGTTGTATCCCGTCTCTTCGATGAGCACCTCGAGGATGGGCTCCCAGAAATCTGCGATCGGCTTTCCGATCAATGGGATCGAGTGCAGCGGACGCACTATCGGTAGCACCTTCGGCCTGACGGTGTAGTACGTCGTGTCTCCGTACTGCTGAATCTGGACGAGATCCGGGTGCTTCTCGGGGTATGTGGTGAGCTCTTTCCATTCGGCGACGGTGTATCCGGCGGGGGTTTCACCGGGATCACTGTCCTCGTTGATCGCGAGATAGGTGCCGTGGTCGTAGTAGAAGCCCAAGACCGAATTGATGATGGCCAGCGGATTGAGCAGATACTGCGGGAAATCCGCGATGCCCTCCCACCGGATCGCCCAGTCCTTTGTCTTGAACGGCGTGTTGGTCGGCGTGGGCTGGCCGGTCGTCACATCCAGGATCGGGATGTGGCCGAGAAATCCGAACCGCGAGAGGATTCCGCCGTTCGGGCGATTCGGGTTGCCGATGTAGACGAACTCTATGGAGTCCGCATTATCGACCAGATCTTTCCACTGGCCGCTGGCGAACTGCATCTTCGAGATGGTGACCACGCGGGACCCCTGTGAATACCCGGCGATCACAATATCCCCGTCGTAACCGAGGCTCTCCATCGTCGTCAGCACTTCATTCAGGTTCTTCACGCCATCAGCGACGGACACGTCGAACTTTTCGCATCGACCCGGGTCGCACCAGCCCGGCAATGGAATCGGCCAGAACGATGCGAAGTAGTCGATACCGTCCAGCTGGCAGTTGTTGGCGACGGTGCAATCCGTGCGCTTCATGTAGTAGTCGCGGTAGTTCGGCATGTATTCGGTGACATCGTTCGCGTTCGGCGTTCCGGTACCCGGCACGATCAGCGCGGTCGTAGCGGCCAGACTGACCGCTGCCAACAGTGCGGTCGCGGCGCTGAGGACGGTAGCGCTCAGCAGGCCCAGCAAAGAGAGAAAGACGACCCGGATGCACTTACGCATGGGTCAACTTTCACATAGGCGCGGCGGCAGCGACGACAAAACCCGCGAAGTTCCCGGGGTAATTTCTGTCGGCCAGATACCTACCGGCCCAATGCGGCCGTCGCATCCCCGAGGTCGCTGACAGCAACGCCTAGCCCCCGCTTCCGGTTCGAAAAGCAGAGAACACGCTCGGGCATTCTCTGCTCAGTCGTCGGACGCCGCGGTGCAAACCCGCGAACGGGCGGCTTCTACGCTCCGGCTTCGGTGAAGTTGCGCGTCACCGACGGGTCGACCGGAATGCCCGGGCCGGTCGTGGTCGAGATGACGACCTTCTTGAGGTAGCGGCCCTTCGACGACGACGGCTTGGCCCGCAGGATCTCGTCGATCGCGGCGCCGTAGTTCTCCGCCAGCGCCTTCTCGTCGAACGACGCCTTGCCGATCACGAAGTGCAGATTGGCCTGCTTGTCGACGCGGAAGTTGATCTTGCCGCCCTTGATGTCAGACACGGCCTTGGCGACGTCGGGCGTCACAGTTCCGGTCTTCGGGTTCGGCATCAGACCACGCGGACCGAGAATGCGCGCGATGCGGCCGACCTTGGCCATCTGGTCGGGCGTCGCGATCGCCGCGTCGAAGTCCAGCCAGCCGCCCTGGATCCGCTCGATCAGGTCGTCGCTGCCGACGGCGTCGGCACCGGCGGCCTCGGCAGCCTCGGCCTTGTCGCCGACCGCGAACACCACAACGCGGGCGGTCTTACCGGTGCCGTTCGGGAGGTTGACGGTGCCGCGCACCATCTGATCGGCCTTACGCGGGTCGACACCCAGCCGGATCGCCACCTCGACGGTCGCGTCCTGCTTCTTCGATCCCGTCTCCTTGGCCAGCTTCGCTGCCTCTAGCGGCGTGTACAGCCGGCTGCGGTCGACCTTCTCGGCGGCTTCGCGGTATGCCTTGCTCGTCTTGCTCATCTGTTTCTCCTAGTTGCTGAGTTGTGGTCTGTGATGATTGCTCTTCGCGCGAGCGCTCATCGCCGGGCCGAAGCTGGCCCTCCCACGAAATTCCGGTCGAACTACTCGACCGTGATGCCCATCGACCGGGCGGTGCCGGCGATGATTTTGGCGGCCTGATCGATGTCGTTCGCGTTCAGGTCTTCCTTCTTGGTCTCGGCGATCTCGCGCACCTGATCCCAGGACACCTTGGCGACCTTGGTCTTGTGCGGCTCGCCCGAACCCTTCTGGACCCCGGCAGCCTTCAGCAGCAGCTTGGCCGCGGGCGGTGTCTTGAGGTTGAACGTGAAACTGCGGTCCTCGTAGACGGTGATCTCCACGGGGATGACGTTGCCGCGCTGGTTCTCCGTCGCGGCGTTGTACGCCTTGCAGAATTCCATGATGTTGACGCCGTGCTGGCCGAGCGCCGGACCGACCGGCGGGGCGGGGTTGGCCTGCCCGGCCTGGATCTGCAGCTTGATCAGCCCGACGACCTTCTTCTTCGGGGCCATGGTGTTGGTTGTTCCTCTCTCGGTTCTCTGCGACTTGTGCACACGTTGTTGCGCCGAGCGCTCCTAGGCGTGCACAGATCGCTGGCTTAGATCTTGGCGACCTGGTTGAAGGTCAGTTCGACAGGTGTTTCGCGGCCAAAGATGGACACCAGCACCTTGAGCTTCTGCTGCTCGGCGTTGACCTCGCTGATCGAAGCGGGCAGCGTCGCGAACGGGCCGTCCATGACGGTGACCGACTCGCCGACCTCGAAGTCCACCTCGATCGGCGCGCGCTCGATGCCCCCGGCCTCGGCGGCGGCTGCACCGGCCGCAGCGGCGGCCTTGCCCGGCTTCTTCGCCGCGGCGGGCGGCAGCAGGAACTTGACGACGTCGTCCAGCGACAGCGGCGACGGCCGCGACGTCGCACCGACGAAGCCCGTCACACCCGGTGTGTTGCGCACCGCCCCCCACGACTCGTCGTTGAGCTCCATGCGCACCAGGATGTAACCGGGCAGCACCTTGCGGTTGACCTGCTTGCGCTGGCCGTTCTTGATCTCGGTGACCTCTTCGGTCGGCACCTCGACCTGGAAGATGTAGTCGCCGACGTCCAGGTTCTGCACGCGGGTCTCGAGGTTGGCCTTCACCTTGTTCTCGTAACCGGCGTAGGAGTGGATGACGTACCAGTCGCCCGGCTTGGTCCGCAGTTCCTTCTTCAGCGCGACCGCCGGATCCTCTTCCTCGGGCTCGGCTTCAGCGGGGGCCGCCTCACCGGCCGCGTCGTCCGCGGTGGCCGCCTCGTCGCTCACGGCGTCACCGGCAACGTCGGCATCCTCGGTCGCCGGGTCGGTGGTCGCGTCGGTCGTCGCCCCAGTCGTTTCGTCGATCAGGTCAACGCTCTCGGCCGAAGGCGTATCGCCCTCGAAGCTAGTCACTTTTCAGTCCTCTCGAAATTCTCATCCGTCGCGCGTACTCGTCAGCCGAACACCAGCGAGACCAGCTTGGCAAGGCCGAAGTCGACGCCGCCGATCATGGCCAACATGAAGGCCAGGAACAGCAGAACCACGCCGGTGTAGGTGACCATCTGCTTGCGGTTCGGCCAGATCACCTTGCGCAGCTCGGCAACAACCTGCTTCAGGTAGTTCCAGACGAACAGGAAAGGATTCCGCGACGGCCCGTCGGCACGCTTCTTGGCGGCCTTCTTCGCGGTGCCCGACCCGTTCTTCGTGGGTGACGCCGCGGTGCCCGTGGACAGGTCGACCGCTTCGCTGGCGTCTTCGCCGGCGGCTGCCCGACGGGTCCGCTTGCCCGACGGGCGGGTCGGTCGGGTCACGACGGCACCGCGGGCGTTCTCGGTGTCGGAGCCGGCATCGTCGTGCTCGTCGCTCACCGCATGCTCCCTTGTCTGGTCATCTGGTTTGTGGGTCACCTTCCAGTGTCCACACTTGTCGAGTATTCAGTTGAGCAGGGGCGACAGGACTTGAACCTGCAACCTGCGGTTTTGGAGACCGCTGCTCTGCCAGTTGAGCTACGCCCCTTCAGAGTGGCACTGCGACAGGCCACCCGTTCGGGGCTCACACAATTCGCGCGCTCCCCGATCGGCCGATCTTCAAACCGACGGACAGCGCGCTGGACTGGGAAAACCCCGAGGACCGAGTGTAGCGCGCCACCCGTGGTAGTTACTAATCCACCGGCGAGCCGATCATGATGCGATCGACGAGCCGGTGATCACGCTCCGACCGGCAGGCCGGTCATCAAACAGATGCCTCGCCGTTCACGCTATCGCCGCCATCGGGATCCTCGGCGGGATCATGGACGACGGGCTTGCGCACGACCTGTCCCGTCTCCGGGTCCCAGCCGGCCGAGATCGAATTGTCGCCCTCGTGGCCCATCAGCGTGGTGAACGATTCCATCACGAGCTCGCCGTGTTGGTCCACCAGCTTGTTGCGGGTGGTGACGATGTCGGCGCCGAACCGTTCGTCGACGGTCAGGATTTCCATCGTGCCGGTCAGTTCGTCACCGACCTTGATCGGTCGATGGAACTTGAACTTCTGGTCGACCTGCACGATCTGCATCGTCTCGAAGCCGATGTCGTTGTGCTGAAAAAAGTGCCGCTGGATCATCACCGCGAAGATCGACATGAACGTCGGTGGCGCGATCAGTCCGTCGTGGCCGGATGCCTTGGCGGCCTCGACGCTGTGGCTCTGCGGATCGTGGGCCTTGACCGCGTTCGCGTACTGACGGATCTGCTCCGTGCCGACGACGTAGGGCTCCGGGTACTCCCAGACCATTCCCTTGATATCGATTTTCAGGGCCATGGCTACGCCAGCTTCGCGACGGCCACGGCGCGGCCGAAGATCTTCTTGCCCCCGGTGGTGGCCGACAACGCGATGGTCACCGTCTTGGTCTCGGGCTCAACGGATTTCACCCGTCCGTTGAAGACGATCTCCGCCCCGATGCCGTCGTTGGGCACCGGCACGACAGCGGTGAACCGCACGTTGTACTCGGTGACCGCCGCCGGATCGCCGACCCACTCGGTGACGTATCCGCCGCCCAGGCCCATGGTCAGCATGCCGTGCGCGATCGCGGTGTCCAGTCCGACCTGCTTGGCGATGTCGTCGTCCCAGTGAATCGGGTTGAGGTCACCCGACACCCCCGCGTAGTTGACGAGGTCCTGCCGCGTCAACGGAATCACCTTCTCGGGAAGCTCGTCGCCCTTCTTCACCGAGGCGAACTCACGCAGTGGCATCTGAAAAACCCTCTTCTCCGTCACCCGTCCGACCCGCCAGGGTCGTGAACGTCTCCTGCACGACGTCACCGGCTTCGTTGGTGACGATGTTCTTCAATACGACGATGTCGGTGCCGTGGGCCTGCCGCACAGAGTCCACCTGCACCTCGCAGTAGAGCTTGTCGCCCGCGAAGATCGGCTTGGTGAACTTGACCACCTGGTCGACCTGCACGATCTTGGCGTCTTTGATCCCCACGTTGGCGTGCTCGAAAAACGAAATCTGTGCCATGTATCCGAAGACGCTCATGAAGGTTAGCGGTGCAGGCAGGGCCTTGTGGCCGAGTTCGGCCGCGGCGCCCTCATCGAAGAATGCGCGATCGTCGTTTTTCACCGCGACCGCGTACTCGCGAATCTTCTCGCGACCGACGACGTAGTAGTCGGGGTAGCGGTATTGCATCCCGACGATCCGCTCGGACAACGACACAGTTAGTGAACCTACCTACCACCCTGGGCGACGCCTGCGGGCTGACTCGTCTTAGCGCGATTCCTTATGCGGCTGGTGCTTGCCGCAGTTCGGGCAGAATTTCTTGATCTCGAGCCGGTCCGGGTCGTTACGGCGGTTCTTCTTCGTGATGTAGTTGCGGTGTTTGCACACCTCGCACGCCAAAGTGATCTTCGGCCGTACGTCGGTACTGGAGGCCACGGTTCTTCGTCCTTCGTTTACGCGTTCGATGTTGCCTGTAGCGGTGGGGGGGCTCGATCCCCCGACCTCACGATTATGAGTCGTGCGCTCTAACCAGCTGAGCTACACCGCCCCGGGATCCGGGCGGATGTCCGCCCGCTCACCGAGCCCCCTAACGGAATCGAACCGTTGACCTTTTCCTTACCATGGAAACGCTCTGCCGACTGAGCTAAGGGGGCCTGCCTACTTCGCGGTTCGCGCACCGCGGCGCGAGCCTTAAAGAGGGTACATTCTCGCCGATTGCCGCGCCAAACCGCTGATCACCGCAACCGTTACAGTCCGACTCTAGTCGGACAGTGATAGGACGGAACAGTGACCGAACCCGGCGCGACCCGTGTCGCGGTGTACCTCGACTTCGACAACATCGTGATCTCGCGGTACGACCAGATTCACGGGCGCAACTCGTTTCAGCGCGACAAGGCTGCAGGCTTTCACAAGAATCCGGGTCGGCTGACGCAAGCGACCGTGGACGTCGGCGCAATCATCGACTACGCGTCGTCGTTCGGCACGCTGGTGCTGACCAAGGCCTACGCCGACTGGTCGACCGACGTCAACGCCGACTACCGCGACCAGCTAGTCGGGCGCGCAGTCGACCTGGTGCAGCTGTTCCCGGCCGCCGCGTACAGCAAGAACGGGGCCGACATCCGGCTCGCGGTCGACACCGTCGAGGACATGTTCCGGCTGCCCGATCTGACCCACGTCGTCATCGTCGCCGGCGACTCCGACTACATCCCGCTCGCGCAGCGGTGCAAACGCCTCGGGCGCTACGTCGTCGGCATCGGCATCACCGGGTCGATCAGCCGGTCGCTGACCGCGGCCTGCGACGAGTACGTCTCCTACGACGCGCTGCCCGGCGTTCCGGCGGTCAAGACGGAAACCCCGAAGCGGCGACGCACCAAGGCCGACGCCGAGCAGGACGCAGAACAGCCCGACCCGCAGGCCGCCGGGACCGCGCTGCTCGAGCGGGCGCTGCGCATCGCGCACGGCAAGGACGACTCCGACTGGCTGCACAATTCGGCGGTCAAGGCTCAGATGAGGCGGATGGACCCGTCGTTCTCGGAGAAGTCCCTCGGGTTCAAGTCGTTCAGCGACTTCCTGCGCTCGCACACCGACCTGGTCGAACTCGACGAGAGCAGCACCATCCGCATGGTGCGGCTGCGCAGCCAGGACTGAGCCCCGAAATCTGGACCCGGATACGCTGACGGTCATGGCTTCGGATCGGCTCTACTTCCGTCAGTTGTTGTCCGGTCGCGACTTCGCGGCCGGTGACATGATCGCCCAGCAGATGCGCAACTTCGCCTACCTGATCGGCGACCGCGAGACCGGCGACACGGTGATCGTCGATCCCGCCTACGCCGCAGGCGATCTGGTCGACGCGCTGGAGGCCGACGGCATGCGGCTGTCCGGCGTGTTGGTCACCCACCACCACCCCGACCATGTCGGCGGTTCGATGATGGGTTTCGAACTCAAGGGGCTCGCCGAACTGCTCGAGCGCACGAGTGTGCCGGTGCACGTCAACCAGCTTGAGGCCGACTGGGTTTCGAAGATCACCGGCATCGCGCGCAGCGAGCTCACCGCGCACCAGCACGGCGACGTCGTCAAGGTCGGCGACATCGACATCGAACTGCTGCACACGCCCGGCCACACTCCGGGCAGCCAGTGCTTCCTGCTCGACGGGCGGCTCGTCGCCGGTGACACCCTGTTCCTGGAAGGGTGCGGGCGCACCGACTTCCCCGGTGGCAACGTCGACGACATGTTCCGCAGCCTGCAGGCGCTGGCCAAACTCTCCGGCGACCCGACGGTGTTCCCCGGCCACTGGTACTCCGCCGAGCCCAGCGCCTCCCTGTCCGACGTGCGCCAGACCAACTACGTCTACCGGGCCAGCAACCTCGACCAGTGGCGCATGCTGATGGGCGGTTGACTTCGCCGGTACCGGGTCCGACGTGCGAAAAAGCGCCGGTCTGGGGGCTACGGCTACGCTAATCTCCCGTTTGCTCGGCGCCTATCGGGAGGACCGCTCGCGTGACGAGACCACCCACCCCCGCAGGCTGGTAACCCGACCCCGATGGCGCTGGCGGCCAACGGTATTGGGACGGTTCGACGTGGACCGAGCACCGTTCGCCGGGCCCGACGTCGCAGCCCGCAGAGCCGCCGTCGGCCATCGAACCACCGATGCGCGCCGAACCGCGCTCCAACGACAACCGCACACTGCTCACCCGCTACCTCGCCGTGTGCGGCGCCCTGCTGCTCGTGCTGATTCTCGCCCTCGCCTACGGGTTGTTCCGCGATGACAACGACGACGGCCTCAGGTCATTCACGACGACGTCGCCGCCTGAGACCGCCGGCCAGCCGACCACGACGGCCGAGGAACAGGCCGGCACTACCACGCCAGGGGCGCTGCCGCCGCTCGCCGGAGCGACCGTCGACGGAGTGCTGTCGTTCACGGTGGTCGACGTCGAGACCGGGACGACGGTTTCGTCGACCGAGGCCCCGGTGGAGAAGACCGCGACCGGTGAATACGTCGTCGTACGCCTGTCGGTGGTCAACGACGGCGACGCCACCGCGCAGTTCCTCGGCACCCTGCAGAAGCTGCACGCCGGAAACACCGTCTACTCCATCGACGGCGAGGCGACGTTCTATGTGGGCGGCGGGTTCGTTGAGATCCCGCCCGGCGCCGAGGCGCTGGTCGGCCTGGCCTACGACGCGCCGCCGGGCACGGTGCCGGAGTTCATCGAGGCGCATGCCGATCCGCTGAGCCCGGGTGTGCAGATCCCGTTGTCCTAGCGTTCCCACGACTGGAGGGCGCATCGACGTTCGGCAACTGTGCGCCGAACTCGGCCGACGGTTCGGCTCCTGACATTTTCGCAGGTGCCTACGGCATAACGGGTCCAAAGACACAAATTTCTGGACAAGTGGGCCGCGCGGGGGCAAACTTGAAGACCCTAGCGTCAATTTTTCGGGCCGGGGGGCCGCTATGAAGAAGCTAGTGCTGTGCTTCGACCGCACTCGTGGCTATCCAGAACCCCAACTGGCGACGAACGCGCATCGACTCTTTCATCTTCTCGACGACGTCCCCGAGCAGCTCACCTGGTATCACCCGGGAGCCACGCCGAACCCTGGAAAGACGCTGCGGCCCTTCAGGGCCGCCGCCGACGATGCTCGCGGTGTCATCGCCGAGGCTTATCGCTTCCTGGTCGACAGCTGGGACCCCGGCGACCCGATCTATCTGTTCGGCGTCGGTCGCGGCGGTTACTGCGCCCAAACCCTGACCCGCCTACTGGCCACCGTCGGGGTGCTTCCGGAGCTGATGGATTTCGTGCTCGGCGCGTATGCCCTGCCGCGGACCGGCCGCGACCAGCAGGACTGGACGCGCGTCACCCAAATCGCCTCCCGGCTGGAGCAGCAGCGCGAAATCCCCGTCCCCGTCCGGTTTCTGGGCATCTGGGACGCGGTGAGTATCCCGGGCTTGACGCGCCGGTCGATGCCCGCGCCGATGCCCAACGTCGAATCGGGCAGGCACGCTGTCGCGATCGACGGGCGCCCCGGCGAACGGTTGACAACCTCAGCGTCGAAGCGCATGGAGGAAGTCTGGTTCCGCGGCGCCCACTGCGACGTCGCCGGAGGACCGGGGGCCTGCACCCCGCTGGTCGAGATCAGCTTCGACTGGATGCTGGACGGGGCGCTGCGAGCCGGGCTGTCGATTGCCGACGAACGTATGGACACGCTGCCCACCCCCGGTCAGTACGACGCGCTCGCCGAGACCGCCCACACGATCTCGCTGCGCAAGCTCCCCGACAACGCGGCCGTGCACTCCAGTGTCGAGTTGTACCTGCGTGAGCATCCGCAGTATTGGAAGCGCTTACCGGCCCGCGTGAGGTGGTCGGACCTCGACTGGGCGGCACGCGGTGAGCGATTGGTCCACCCGAGTGATGCGACGGCCGAGAAACTGGTCGCCGACTTGGGGCTCGCGTCGTTCGGCGAGCTGGTCAGCAATACCGCGCAGCTGAGGCCGGCAAGCCTATTGTGACGAATTCCGCCGGTCACGGTTGTCGGTGACGGGCGCTCTTGTCGACGCGCACGCCAAAATAGCAAAGGGTGTGTGATCCGCGGCTGCGTGATATACAGCGGTGCGTGGATGCGGATGGGGTCCTCGGCCTCTCGGCCGGCATGTGGACGGCGCTGGCCGCCTGGCTCGCCGTCGTGGTGGGAATCGCCACCCTGATGTACGCCTGGCGGCAGTATCAGCGGGGACGGCGGCAGAGCGAAGAGCTCATGGCACCCAACGTGGCGATGTTCATGGAACCGGCGGCCAACGACTGGCATCTGATCGAGCTCGTGGTCAAGAACTTCGGCCGGACACCGGCGTACAACATCCGGTTCGACTTCGCGCATCCGCCGACGGTGGCCAAGTACGAGAACGTCTACGACGACCGTTATGTCGACATCACGCCGCTGAACCTGCCCGCCGAGATCCCGTATCTGGCGCCCGGACAGGAATGGCGCATCGTCTGGGATTCGGCATTGGACCGTCGCGAACTCGGCGAGGCCATCGCATCCCGGTTCGACGGCGCCGTCACCTACTACGACCAGAAGGGGCACGCCAAGAAGAAGGGGTCGCGCCACCGGTACCGGTCCACGGCGGTGCTGGACTGGTCGACGCTGCATCCGGTCGAGCGGCTGGAGCTGTTGACCACGCACGACCTGGCCCGCCAGGAGAAGCAGAAGCTCGAGCTGCTGCGTCATCTGCTGACCTACTACCACTACGCGGCGAGCGAGAGCCGCGAAGACGTCCTGCGCCAGGAGATCAACCGCGTGCGGTCCTCGGTCGACGAACTCCGCGATCGGTACCGCACGGAAACCGAAGGGCCGCAGCGCACACCGCGCAACGGGACGGTCCCCGGCCGGCGGGTCGACATCGACGCCGAATTCGAGGAAGCGCACACCCAGATCCTCAAGACCAACACGGCGCGGCACCGCATCGCGTGAACCCGGGTAGGTGCGATGAAGCCCGGCAACCCCTCGCTGCCGGGCTTCTTGAACGGTACGAGGGCCGCAGACGGGCGTCGCGCGTAGCCGACTACCCTAAAATCCTTGGCAATCGTATCGATGTTTCGTAACATCGATCCGATTGCCCGTCCGCATTCAATAAGGAGAAGCGATGAGCAGCCTCGTTGACTATGAACTGAACGAGTCGGTCGCCACGATCACGCTGGACGACGGCAAGGTCAATGTCCTCGGCCCGGCCATGCAGACCGCGATCAACGAGACGCTCGACCGCGCGGAGAAGGACGCCGCCAAGACCGTCGTGCTGGCAGGCAACGGGCGCGTGTTCAGCGGTGGTTTCGACCTGAGCGTATTTCAGTCGGGCGACGCGCAGGCCGCGCTGGGGATGCTCGCCGGCGGGTTCGAGCTCGCGGTGCGGTGCCTGACCTTCCCGGTGCCGGTGGTCATGGCCGCGACGGGTCCGGCCATCGCGATGGGGTCGTTCCTGCTGTTGTCCGGGGACCACCGGGTCGGTCAGCCGAAGACCCGCTGCCAGGCAATCGAGGTGGCGATCGGCATGACGATCCCGGTCGCCGCGCTGGAGATCATGCGATTCCGTCTGACCCCGGCGGTCTATCAGAGGGGCGCGGCGCTGGCGTCGACGTTCGCCGGTGACGAAGCCGTCTACGGTGGGTGGCTCGACGAGATCGTCGAGGCCGATCGCGTGTTGGCGCGGGCGCACGAGGTGGCCACGGAACTGGTGAACACCGTGCACACCGGCGCGTACGTCGCGACCAAGCTGAAGGCCCGCGAGTCCGCGCTTGACGCCATTCGGGCCGGAATCGACGGGCTGGCAACCGAATTCAGCCTCGGATAGGCAGCCCGATGCCGAGGGCGAAGCAGCGCACGCCCGAGCTGAAGGACCACCTGCTCGAGGTGGCGATCGCGACGTTGTCCGAGGACGGCATCTCGGGGTTCACCACGCGCCGGGTCGCCGAGCGGGCGAGCACGTCGGTGCCCGCGGTCTACGAGCTGTTCTCCGACAAGGCGGGACTGCTGCGGGCGATGGTCTTCGAGGGCTTCCGGCTGCTGGGCGCCGAACTGGAGACGGTTCCGCTGACCGAGGATCCACTCGCCGATCTCGAACGGCTGGTGCCGGTCTTCCGGTCGTTCTGCCGGTCGTATCCCCGGCTCGCTCAACTGATGTTCGCGCGGCCGTTCGCCGAATTGGAGCCTGGGCCCGACGAAGCGGCGGCAGGCGCCTCGGTGCGCGCGGTATTCACCGGCCGGATCCAGCGCTGCGTCGACGCGGGGCTGCTATCAGGTGACGTCGCCGACATCGCTCACGTGCTGCTGGCGCTCGCGCAGGGTCTGGCGGTCCAGGAGCTCGGGCGGTGGCTGGGGTCGTCCGCGCCGTCGATCGAGCAGCGGTGGCGACTCGGCGTGCGCTCGCTGCTGGCGGGGCTGCGCCCGGTCCTCCCAAGCGATTTGTGAGTGATTTCGTTCGCTCACCGATCGAAGTCACTCACAAATCGCAACAGTTTTGGGGCGCTTGCCTCATGTCGGCGGCCTGCCCGGCGGCGCAGGATCACGGCATGACCAAAACACCTGAGGCCTCCGCGGCCGCCACCAAGACCATGCCGCTGCCCGATGGCGACGAGGAGCGTGTCGTCGGCTTCGGCGTCATGGGCCTGCCGTTCGCCAACGGCCACTACCTCGCCTACAGGGATTTTCCCGAGACGTCGTTCTCCCCGGCCTACAAGTCGGTGTGGCACCGCACGCCGGACGGAGTGTGGACGTTCTACGCCACCACACCCGGCCCGCAGAGCTGCTCACGGTACTTCAGCTCGGCAACACCGGTCGACCCGGTTGTCTGCGCCATCGACGCCAATTGGCTGACACCGTGGTCGCTGTCGATTTCCATTGTCGGAGTGCTGGATTGGCGCGTTGACATCGCAACCACACCGGCCACCCGCCTGATGAGCGTCGTCGGGTCACGCATACCGGCCGCCGCGGCACGCCACCGCAGAACGCTGATGGCGATGAGCCGCATCGTCGGGCCGGTGCTGGGCATCGGTAAGGTCCGGCTGACCGGCAACCTGCCCAACGGGCAGGAATTCCGCATCGCGCCCCGGCGGGTGTGGGCGGTTGCCGACTCGTCGGCCGTCGTGCAGGGCGTCGATCTCGGTCCCGTCGGGCCGCATCCGGTGCAAGGCAACCTGGCCGACTTCCAGCTGCCGCAGCGGGGCATCTGCGTGGTCGCCCAGGGCCGGTTCGAGGCGTTCGACGTCACTCGTCACCGCGACGCGGTCCGTCTTGACCTATCGCACTGATCCGGCGATGCAAACGGTGCAGAATCGGGCTGTGACCGGCGCTCGCACCCCGCAGAAGACTCCGACCCGGGCGGAAGTGCTCGCGGCGCTCTCTGTCGCGGTCGACCTCGGACTGGGTCAGCCCGCCGAGCACATGCTGCGATCCGCACTCATCGCCACACGGCTGGCCGACCAACTGAAACTGCCTGCGAAGCAACGTGACTGCATCTACTACGCGACGCTGATCATGTGGATCGGCTGTCACGCCGACTCGCACGAGTACGCCCGGTGGTTCGGTGACGACATCGCGGTGCGACGAAGCTCCTACCTCGTCGACTGGTCGGGCCTGCCGTATCAACGCTTCCTGCTGACCAACATCGGTCGCGGGGAGTCACTGCTGACCCGGTTGAGGACGGTGGCGACCCTGTATGCGAATGCGCGAGGGCACATCTCGCAGCTGATCCACTCGCACTGCACGTCGGCCGGCCTGCTTGCCGAGCGCATCGGACTGGACGCCGACGTACAGCACGCGCTGCGGTACACCTTCGAACGCTACGACGGCGGCGGACTGCCGACCGGCGCGTCCGGCGACGCGATACCAATCGAGATGCGGGTCGCTCAGGTCGCCGACATGGTCGAGGTGCATCAGCGCGAGTTCGGCATCGACGGCGCGGTCGCGATGGCCCGCAGCAGGCGCGGCGGTCAGTTCGACCCCGCGGTTGTCGACGCGTTCGTCGCCGATCCCGCCGACGTGCTCGCGGTCCCGTCGACCGGAGACGTGTGGGCGACGGCCCTGCGGCAGGCACCCGATCGCGGAACGCGCCTGGACTCCGGGTCGCTCGACACGCTGCTGATGGCCCTCGGCGAGTTCGTCGACCTCAAATGCCCGTTCACACTGGGACATTCACGCGCGGTGGCCGATCTCGCCGCATCCGCCGCCGAGGTGCTCGGGCTCGACGACGAGGCCGTCGCGACGACACGACGCGCCGGGTATGTGCACGATCTCGGCCGCATCGGGGTGTCGAACCAGGTCTGGTCGAAACCCACCGCGCTGACCATGGCGGAGTTCGAGCGCATGCGGCTGCATCCATACCTGACCGAGCGGATCCTCTCTCAGGTGCCGGCCCTCAAGGACATCGCGTCGATGGCGGCCAACCACCACGAATGTCTCGACGGCTCCGGGTATCCGCGGGGTCTGGGCGCATGGCAGCTCTCGATGCCCGATCGGCTGCTGGCGTGCGCGGTCAGCTACCAGAGCGCGCTCGAACCGCGGCCGTACCGGGAGGCGCTCGGCCCCGCGGGCGCGGCCAGGCGATTGCGCGAACGGGTGTCGAAGGGGCAATTGGACTCCGCGGCCGCCGATGCGGTCCTGCACGCGTCCGGGCACGCGTCGGGCAGGCGCCAGCCCCGCCCGGACGGTCTCACGAGCCGAGAGGTCGAGGTGCTGCGACTGGTCGCACAGGGCGCGAGCAACAAGGCCATCGCCGCCACGCTGGTGCTCAGCGAGAAGACGGTGCGCAATCACGTCGAGCACGTGTACGCCAAGATCGGCGTCTCGAACCGCATCGGGGCCAGCATTTACGCACTGGAGCACGGGCTCGTGTCGGGCTGAAGACGTCCGTCAACCCGCGCCGAGCAACTCGCCGGCGCGGCGGTGGTCGTCGTCGGCGTTGAGGGTCAGCACACCGACGACGTCGCCGCCCGCCTCGTACCAGACCGTGAACCCGGTGTGGTGGTCGACGAACCGGACCTCGTCGAAGTCGACACCCCAGCCGCGGTACTTGAGCACGGAAGTGCCGATGGTGCAGGAGAACCCGGGCACGGTGTCCCAAACTGCGCGGTAGCCGGCCGCGGTCAGGCCGGCGACATGGCCTTGATGCGCGGCGTCGCGCCAGTGTTCGGCGGCGATGGGCCTGCCGGCGGTGACGTTGTGCGCAAGCGCCGCATCGCCCGCGGCGTACACGTTGCGTGCCGAGGTGTGCATGTGCGCGTCGACGACGATGCGCCCGTCGCGGGTCTGAAGTCCGGCGGTTTCGGCGAGGCGGATGTCGGGGCGCACACCCGTCGCGCACACGACGAGGTCGGCGTCGACGGCCTCACCGCTGTCCAACACCACACGGGTGTCCTCGATCGCAGCGACGGTCGTCTCACCGGCGAACCGGACCCCGTTGTCCGACAGCAGTTTCGCGACGCGCTCACCGGCCTCGACCCCGAACCGGCGCTGCAGCGGGACGTGTTCGGCGGCCACGACCATCGTCGCGACCCCGCGCTCGGCGAGACAGGATGCGGCCTCGCAGCCGATCAGGCCGCCGCCGATGACCACGGCGCAATCGGAGTAGCGGGCGGCCATCTTGAGCGCGACCGCGTCGGCGAACGACCGCAGCGTCAGCGCCGACTCGATACCCGGGATGGGCGGTCGCACGGGGATGGACCCGGAGGCGACCACGAGATGCCAGTAGGGATAGCGCTGACCACCCGCCGTCACGACCTCCTGGCGGTCCACGTCGATGCGCTCGACGGTGATGCCGCGGACGAGGTCGACGGCATTGCGTTCGAACCAGTGCTCACTGTGCAGCGCGAGCCTGGTGTCGCGGCCGCACAGGAAGTCCTTGCTCAGCGGCGGCTTCGCGTACGGCAGCGCCGGGTCGGTGGTCAGGATGCGCACGGGGATGTCGGGGTGCTTGCTGCGGAACGTCTCCGCGGCACTCACCCCGGCAGCACCGCTGCCCACGGCAACGAATCCTGGAGCCACCACGGAATATGAGTACCAACTTCGGGACCGCGATAACCGTGGGTCAGCAAATCGCCTTCACCGTTAGTCGTCGATGCCCCAGACCAGACAAAACGTGTGTCCGGCGGGGTCGCGAAACACCCGGAACTTCGCGTCCTCCTCGGCGCCGGACACCCGGGTGGCGCCGAGGTCGAGCACTTGATGTTCGGCGGCGTCGGGATCGTCCACCGCGATGTCGAGGTGGAACTGTTGCGATCCGCGCGGATCCGGGAAGCGCGGCGGCTCGTGCTCGGGCGAGAACTGGAACGCCAGCCGTCGGCCCTGCGGATCGGTGAGCACCACCCAGGTGTCGTCCTGCTTCTCGACCTGCCCGCCGAGGACGTCCGCATAGAAGGTGGCCAGCCGCATCGGGTCACGGCAGTCGACGACGGTGGATCGCAGCTTCCCAATCATGATCGTCGGGTTGCCGTTATTCAGGCGGCACAAACGACGGTGTGGCACCATCTGCGCATGAAACCCGAGGACGACCCGGAGGCGCGTATCCGGCAGCTGGAGCAACCGCTGGCCGACTACGGCGCGGTCGAATTGGGCACCTCACAGCCGCCCGGCACCGACTACCAGACGTCGGCCCTGCCCCCGCCGGTCTACGGTCCGCCGCACCAGCAGCCCTACCCCGCGCAGTCTCCCTACAGCGCACCGGGGTTCGGAGTCTCGTTTCCCCCGGGGCCGACGAAGAGCGGCGCGCCGTTCGGGTTGATTTTCGGGTTGGTCGGGGTCGTCGTGGTGGTCATCGTCGCCGGTATCGGCGCGCTCGTGTGGACCCTGTCGTCGGCGACGGAGGAGATCGCGGGCCGCCCCGGCATTTCCATCGCCACCGGGGATGACCCCCGCGGCGGCAGCGTGACGATCGGGCCATCGCGCGAGGCGCCTACGTGGCTTCCGGACGACGAGCCGCCGAAGGTCGCGGTCGCGCCCGCGGGCGGGCAGTACAGCGTGTCCGGGGTCGACGAGAACGAGACGATCGAGTGCAATGGCGCCAACATCAGCGTCAGCGGCGTCAACAACAGGGTGACCCTGCTGGGTCACTGCCTGAGCGTGTCGGTGTCGGGCGTCGAGAATCAGGTCACCATCGACAGCGTCGACCAGATCGGCGCGTCGGGGTTCGACAACCAGGTGACCTACCACTCCGGGGACCCCGAGGTGAACGTCACCTCGAGAAACACCGTCACCCGGGGTTAGGTGCGCCAGTCCAGGATTCGCTCGGCCAACTCGGGCCCGCAGTCCTCCTGTACGAAGTGGCTTCCGTTGATGCGGGCGTGGGGTTGCCCGGCTGCGCCGGGAACATGGTCGATCAGCGGACGGTCTGCGCGGCCGAGGATGGGATCCTTGGCGCCGAATACGCACAGGAACGGCTTCTCCCAGCGCCCCAACGCTTCCCACGCCGCGCGGTTGGCCGGTAATGCCGGATCGTCCGGCTCGGTCGGTACCAGCGCCGGGAACGCGCGCGCCCCGGCCTGAAATCGTTTGCCGGGAAACGGCGCATCGTATCCGGCCCGGATGCGCGCGGGCACGTCGGTGACCGTGCCGAAGGCGACGATGCGTCCGGCAGGCAGTATCGGTGAGTGACGCGCGAACGCCCGCCAGATCCGAAAAGGTAGCTTGGCCGGGGTCTGACCGGCAGGCAGAAAGCCGTTGGCGACGACGATGCGCGCGACGCGGTCGTCGTGTTCGGCGGCGATGCGCAATCCGATCAACGAACCCCAGTCCTGCACGAAGATCGTCGTGTCGCGCAGGTCGAGCACCGAGAACCATGACGTCACCCATTCGACGTGACGCAGATACGTGTAATCCTCGATGCGACTGGGCTTGTCGGAGCGGCCGAACCCGATCAGGTCGGGTGCGAGTACCCGATACCCGCCGGCGGCCAGCGGCGGAATCATGGTGCGGTACAGGTAACTCCACGTCGGTTCGCCGTGCAACAGGACGACGGCCTTGCCGTCGCGTGGGCCTTCATCGACGAAGTGCATGCGCAGCGCCTCGGTGTCGGACGCGGTGACGTCGACGTAGTGCGGCGCGAAGGGATAGCCCGCGAGGTTGGTGAAGCGGTCGTCGGGCGTGCGCAGAACGTCCATGGGGTGCTCCTATCCGCCTCCTGCAGCTTATGACCTGTCCCCCGATCGGTGGACACGGAATTCGTCCGGCTCACCCGCCGGTCGGTCGACAGACATCGGCGCCGCGGTGCAGCACTGTTGAGTCATCGCCGGAAGACCGGCGCACAACCGGACTCGACGAGGAGATCCCGACATGAACGCCAACACCACCCGCCGCACCGCCCAGTTCTTCGCCCTGCCGATCGCGGCAGCCGCAATCCTGGCCGGGGCCCTCGCCTTCGCCGGAGCCGCCAACGCCGAGACCAACTCCCCCGCGCCGCGGCCGCCCAGCATCGTCGCAACGCCGACGGTCACCGCGCACCCGGCCCCCGGCGCCCCCCACACTCACGGCATCCCTCATCTGCAGCAGGTTCAGCCCGGCTACCAACGCTGACCCCACAGCCACTCATCACAGAGGCCCTCCAGGTCGCGCTATCTCTGGAGGGCCTCCGTCATGGTCGGGAGCCGCGTTCCATGGGACGCGACGGGTCCGAACTCCATTGCGACCATGAGCCGGGAAACAGCGCGGCGTCCACTCCCACCGCCGCGAGGCCCGCGATCGTGACCGCCGCAGTGACACCCGACCCGCAGTAAACCGCCACCTCGCCGCCGCCCACATCGGCGAACGCCAGAGCCAACTCGTCGTCGGCCAGCAGTGTTCCGTCGTCGGCCAGCAGGCTGGTGCTCGGCACGTTGAGCGCACCGGGAATGTGGCCGGCGACCGGATCAACCGGTTCGACCTCGCCGCGGAACCGTTCGGGGGCCCGCGCGTCAAGCACCAGCCCATCCGGTTCGAGCAGCGCGTCGGCCGTGACTGTCCGGCGAGCCCCGGCGTACAGGTCGTCGTGGGCGACGGTCACGTCGCCGGGCGCGGGTTCGACGACGCCGGATTCCAGCCGGCCGCCCGCCGCAGTCCACCCCGCGAGGCCGCCGTCGAGGATGCGGACCTCGTCGATGCCTGCGGCGGTCAGCACCCACCAGGCGCGTGCGGACCCGGCGCGGTTCCAGTCGTCGTAGACGACAACCGGCACGCCGGTCCGCGCGCCCCACCGGCGGGCGGCGGCTTCAAGCGCGGATCCGGACGGCAACGGGTGCCGCCCAAGGCCTTCAACGGTGTGATCGCTCAGCTCGTCCTCGAGCGAGACGTACACCGCCCCGGGCAGATGTCCTTGGTCGTAAGCGGCGCGGCCGTCGGGTTCCGCGAGGCTCCACCGCACGTCCAGCAGCGTCAGCGGTTCACCCGCATCCAGCTGCCGCGCCACCTCTGCGGCCGAGATCCACACCGTGTCGCGTGCGCTCATACTCAGACGGTAGCGGCGACCGGCGGGCCGATCTCCTCGGCCAATGTCTCGACGACGCGGGACAGTTCGTCGACCAGCCAGCTGTCGCTGCGGCGCCGGTACACCTCGAGCAGCGAGCGGTAGTACCACAGATGCTCGTGCGGGTCGTCGGTGTTGAAGCGCTGCCACACCTTCGGGCCGAAGCGGCGCAGGTCGCGCAGGATCGCCCTGGCGTTGTCGAGCTTGTCGGCCATCGACACGCGAATCGTGCTGTCGGAGGCGGTGTTCAGGTGTTCGATGTAGCTCTGCTTGCGCTCGCGCCACGGCGGTTTGGGTGTGACGACGGTGTCGCTGCACTCCTCGACGATGGCGGCGACGTCGGCGCCGAACCGCTCCTCGATGCGCACCAGTGTCGCGTCTCCGCCCTGATCCTCGGCGGCGTCGTGCAGCAGTGCGGCGATGGCCTCGGTCTCGGTGCCGTCGGCCTCGATCACCAGCCCGGCAACCGACAGCAGGTGCCCGACATACGGGACCTCGCTGGCCTTGCGGGTCTGGGTGCGGTGCAGTTCTGCGGCGAACCCCAGCGCCTCGTGGAATTTCGGGCCAAGGCGCGGTGACGTCGTTTCGCTCACCTCGCGCTCCTTCCTCAGGCCGTCGGTGGAGGCGGATCGAGCATCACGGCGCGATCGCCATTCCAGCGGTACCGCGCGCTGTGGATGGCCGCGGGTTCGCACGCAGTGCACTCACCCGGCACCTTGTAGGTCAGCACCACCATGTCGTCGCTGCTGGCCGCGGCATCCAGTGACGTGAAGCCGTACGCCTTGGAAGTGCCCGTTCCCAGATATTCGCCGCGATGGAACAGCAGCGCCTGCACGGGCGAGCTACCGGTGCCGCCCTCGGTGGTTACCAGGATCGTGGACAGCTCCGCGCACGGGTCATAGTTGCTGTCGACGGGCGTGGTGTCCCACTTGGCGCCGGTGAGCGGCTCGAACGGCAGCTGCGCGAACGCCAGGCGCAGCGCGTCGGCCTGGTCGGGACCGCACGATGGCTGGGCGTTCGCGACCGGCGTCGCGACCAACGGAATGCAGGCGGCCATGGTCATCATCGCGGCCATCGAGCGAATCATCGAAATGTTGGCTTCCCTGGCTTCCTCGCTTGCAAACGTCCACCGCCACCGTAAACCCCGCGCCGCGTCGTACCGACCTCCTATCGTGGGCTGCGATGGCGCTTCACATCCATCGGGCAGAACGCACCGATCTTCTCGCCGACGGGCTCGGCGCCCTGCTTTCCCATCCCCTACCTGACCCGTTCGCCGAAGAACTGGTGATCGTTCCGGCCAAGGGTGTCGAGCGTTGGCTGAGCCAGCGACTGAGCCACGCGCTCGGGCGTGGCGCCGGCAGCGACGGCGTCTGCGCCGGCATCGCCTTTCGCAATCCCCGCTCGCTGATCGCCGAGCTCACCGGTACCGAGCAGGATGACCCGTGGTCGCCCGACGCGATGGTGTGGCCGCTGATGGAGGTCATCGACGCCTCCTGCACCGAGGACTGGTGCACACCGCTGGCGACCCACCTCGGCCACTTCGAATCCGGCGAGGAGAGGGAGCTGAGGCAGGGCCGGCGTTACGCCGTCGCCCGCAGGCTGGCCGGGCTGTTCGCCTCCTACGCCCGCCAACGCCCGCGACTGCTGGTCGACTGGGAGAACGGCGCCGACGGCACCATCCCGGCCGACCTCGCCTGGCAGCCGCCGCTGTGGCGCGCGCTCATCGCGCACATCGACGCCGACACACCGCACGTCCGCCACACCAAAACCGTTGTGAGGCTGAGGGAGTCGCCGACCGATCTGCCCGAGCGATTGTCGCTGTTCGGGCACACCAGGTTGCCCAGCACCGAGATCGAACTGCTCGACGCGCTTTCCACTCACCACGACCTGCATCTGTGGCTGCCGCATCCAAGCGACGACCTCTGGCAGCAACTCAAGGGAACACACGGCCAGATCCCTCGTCGCGAGGACACCAGCCATCGCCGTGTCGGGCACCCTCTGCTCGCCACGCTCGGCCGCGACCTTCGCGAACTGCAGCGTGCGCTGCCCGACGATGCCCGCACCGACGAATATCTCGGCGGCCGGGCCCATCCGAACACGCTCCTCGGTTGGCTGCAATCCGACATCGGCGACAACACGATCCGTCGAGAAGGCCGGAGGCACACCGCCATCGACCGTTCGGTACAGGTGCACAGCTGCCACGGGCCGGCCCGCCAGATCGACGTGCTCCGCGAAGTCCTGCTCGGACTGCTCGCCGACGACCCGACGCTCGAACCGCGCGACATCCTCGTCATGTGTCCGGACATCGAGACCTACGCGCCGCTGATCGTGGCCGGTTTCGGGCTGGGCGACATGATCAAGGGCGTGCACCCCGCACATCAGTTGCGCGTGCGGCTCGCCGACCGATCGCTCGTCCAGACCAATCCGCTGCTCGGGGTCGCGTCCCAGCTACTGACGTTGGCCGGCGGGCGGGCCACATCCAGTGAGGTGCTCAACCTCGCGCAGGCCGCGCCGGTGCGGGCCCGCTTCGGCTTCACCGACGACAACCTCGAGGACATCACCCGCTGGGTTCGCCAGGCCAACATCCGCTGGGGCTTCGACACCGAGCACCGCCGGCCGTATGGCGTCGACTTCGTCCAGAACACATGGCGTTTCGGCATCGACCGGGCGCTGGCGGGGGTGGCCATGTCCGACGACTCCCAGGCCTGGCTCGACACCACGCTGCCCCTCGACGACGTGAGCAGCAACCGGGTCGACCTGGCCGGCCAGCTCGCCGAGTACATCGACCGCCTGCGACATGCCGTGCAATCCCTCACCGGGACGCGACCACTAGAGCAGTGGCTGCAGGCGCTGACCGACAGCATCGCCTTGCTGACCCGAGTTGGCGACGACGATGCCTGGCAGACAGCGCAACTCGAGCGCGAGTTCGCCGACGTGCTGGCCACCGCGGGCACTCGCGCAGAGACCCTGATGCGGCTGTCCGACGTCCGCGCCCTGCTCGACCGCCACCTCGCCGGCCGGCCGACCCGCGCGAACTTCCGCACCGGCACCCTGACGGTGTGCACGATGGTGCCGATGCGGTCGGTGCCGCACCGGGTGGTGTGCCTGGTCGGTCTCGACGACGGAGTGTTCCCCCGGCTGGGTGTGGTCGACGGTGACGACGCGCTCGCCCGTGACCCGATGACCGGGGAACGCGACATCCGGTCCGAGGACAGGCAATTGCTGCTCGACGCCATCGGCGCGGCCACCAAGACGCTGGTGATCACCTACACCGGCGCCAACGAGTACTCCGGTCAGGAGCGACCGCCCGCCGTTCCGCTGGCCGAACTGCTCGACACCCTGGACCGCACCACCGAGCAGCCCGTCCGCGACACGCTTGTGGTGCATCATCCACTGCAGCCGTTCGACACCCGCAACGTCATCCCCGGCGCGCTGATCCCGAAAGAGCCGTTCACGTTCGACTCCACGGTGCAACGCGCGGCGCTCACCCGCGCGGCCGAGCGCGCGGAACGGCCGGCCTTCGTCTCCGGACCGCTGCCCCCGCCCCCACCCGACGATGTCGTGCTCGCCGATCTCGCCGGATTCTTCCGCGATCCCGTCAAGGGGTTCTTCCGCGCCATGGACTACACCTTGCCGTGGGAGGTCGACGGGGTCGAGGATTCGATGCCCGTCGACATCGATGCGCTCGAGGAGTGGACGGTCGGCGATCGCGTGCTGCGGGACATGTTGAGCGGCATGGATCCCGACCAGGCGCGCCAGGCCGAGTGGCGGCGCGGCACACTGCCTCCCGGCCACCTCGGATGGCGTCGCGCTAATGAGATCTGTGAGCAGGCCTCGCTCATCTCCGACGTCGCGCGACCGTACCGAGGCGCCGATGCGACGGCGATCGACATCGACGTCGAGATCGGCGGTGGCCGGCGGGTCACCGGAACCGTCACGCCGGTCTACGGTGAGCGGCTGGTCTCGGTCACCTACTCCAAGCTCGACGGCCGTCATCTGCTGCAACCGTGGATCCTGTTGCTGGCGTTGCTCGCTCACGAACCCGGTCGCGAGTTCAAGGCGGTCAGCATCGGGCGGGCCCGACGCGGCACCACGCCGCGGGTCGAGTCGATGGGCAGGCCGGCCGAGCATGCCCGCGATCTGCTCGCCGATCTGGTGGCGATGTACGACCAGGGCCGCCGCGAACCGCTCCCGCTGCCGGTGAAGACGTCTTACGCGTGGGCAGAGGCCGTGCACGGCCACGGCGACCCCGAGCAGCGGGCCGGCTACAAGTGGCGCTCCGGTATGTATCCCGGCGAGGAGGCCGAACCCGCCTACCAACTGGCGTTCGGCAAGAACACGTGGTTGGCACACCTCGTCGGACGCGGTCTCGACACTTACGCCGGTCGGCTGTGGCTGCCGATGCTGCGGGCGTTGGAGACCTGATGGAACCCTTCGATCTTCTGGGTGAGCTACCCGCCGAACGCTCCACCACTGTGCTGGAAGCCAGCGCAGGCACCGGTAAGACCTTCGCGTTGGCCGGGCTGGTCACGCGCTACCTCGCCGAGGGTGTTGCGACGCTCGACCAGATGCTGCTGATCACGTTCAGCCGCGCGGCCAGCCAGGAACTGCGAGACCGGGTCAGGCGTCACATCGTCGACGCCGTACAGGCTTTCATCGATCCGTCGAGCGTCGACACCAACGAGATCATCGACCATCTGCTCCAGGGCACCCCCGACCAACTCGCCGACCGTGAACGCAATCTGCGTGACGCGCTGGCCGCGTTCGACGCCGCGACGATCGCCACCACACACCAGTTCTGCCAGCTGGTGCTCAAATCGCTGGGCGTCGCGGGCGACAGCGACTCGCGCGTCACTCTGGTCGAAAGCCTCGAGGAACTGGTCACCGAGATCGTCGACGACCTCTACCTGCACCACTTCGGTCGCGAACGCGACAACCCGCTGCTGACCTATCCCGATGCGCTGCGGCTGGCCAAACAGGTCGTCGAGCACCCGGCGACCGAGCTGCGGCCGAAGGACCCCGCACCGGACTCACGCGCCCAGGTCTGCGTCCGGTTCGCCAGAGACGTTCTCGGCGAGCTGGAGGTCCGCAAGCGGCGCAAGGGGATTCTCGGTTACGACGATCTGCTAAGCCGGTTGGCCGATGCGCTGGAGGCCGACGACTCCCCCGCGCAGCTGCGCATGCACCAGCGTTGGCCGATCGTGATGGTCGACGAGTTCCAGGACACCGATCCGGTGCAGTGGCGCGTGATCGACCGCGCGTTCACCGGACGATCGACACTCATCCTGATCGGCGACCCCAAGCAGGCGATCTACGCCTTCCGCGGCGGCGATATCGTCACCTATCTGAGCGCCGCCTCCAAGGCCGACGTCCAGAAGACGTTGGCCACCAACTGGCGCAGCGACGAGGCGCTGGTGAACCGGCTGCAGGCGGTGCTGCGCGGCGCGCAACTGGGCCACGAGAAGATCGTCGTGCACGACGTCGCCGCCAAGCACGAAGGTTCGCGGCTCGTCGGCGCACCGTGCGGCGATCCGTTCCGATTGCGGGTTGTGCGTCGAAACACATTCGGCCGCAGCGGAACCAGCGTCCTGCCGATCGATCAGCTGCGCGCCCACATCCCCAAGGATCTGGCGAGCGACATCGGTGCGCTGATCGACGCCGGCGCCACGTTCGACGGTCGTCCCCTCGGTGCGGGTGACATCGCGGTCATCGTCGAGAACCACCGCGATGCGCGAGTCTGCTACCGGGCGCTGTGCGACGCGGGCATTCCCGCGGTGTACACCGGCGACTCCGACATCTTCAGCTCCGACGCCGCCGAGGACTGGTTGGCGCTGCTCGAGGCGTTCGACCAGCCGCACCGGCCCGGTGTGGTCCGCGCGGCGGCCGCGACTATGTTCTTCGGCGAGACGGCAGAGTCACTCGTCACGGGCGGCGACCGGCTGACCGACCGCATCGCAGAGACGCTGCGGGAGTGGGCGGGTCACGCCCGAGAGCGCGGGGTGGCGGCGATCTTCGAGGCTGCGCAACTGGCCGGCATGGGCGATCGCGTGTTGTCGTGGCGCAACGGTGAGCGCCAGATGACCGACCTGGCCCACATGACCCAGCTGCTGCAGGAGGCCGCCCACCGCGAACACTTCACGCTGCCCGCGCTGCGGGACTGGCTGCGGGCCCAGCGCGACGAACGCAGCGGCGCCGCTGAGCGATTCCGCCGCCTCGACAACGACGCTGCGGCCGTTCAGGTGATGACTGTGTTCGTCGCCAAGGGCCTGCAGTTCCCTGTCGTCTATCTGCCGTTCGCGTTCAATCGTCACGTGTTCGAACCCGAGCTGGTGCTCTACCACGAAGGCGACACACGGTGCCTGCATATCGGCGGCAACGACAGCCCCGACTTCCACGCGGTGTCCAAGGCGGGCCGCGAGGAGGACGCCAGCGACGACAGCCGCCTCATGTACGTCGCGATGACGCGGGCCCAGTCGCAACTGGTCGCCTGGTGGGCGCCCTCCCGTGACGAGCCGAACGGTGGACTGTCACGGCTGCTGCGCGGCCGGCGGCCCGGCGAGCCGATGGTTCCGGATGTCGTTGTCCCCGGCAAGGTTTCCGATGACGATGCGATGGCGCGCTTCAGAGAGTGGGAGGCCGTCGGCGGACCGGTGATCGAGGAGTTGGTGCCGCGTCCGAGGCCCGCGCGCCCGGAGCCGCCCGATCCCGACGGAGTCCGGGCCCGCCATTTCCACCGTCTCATCGACACGGCGTGGCGCCGAACGTCCTACAGCGGATTGATCCGCGCGGTCGAGGCGACACCGGTCAGCAGTGAGCCCGAAGTGGTCGAACTCGACGACGAGGTCGCCGAAATCCCCTTGACGACAGAGACGATCGGGGCCGACGTGCCATCGCCGATGGCCGAGCTGCCAACCGGCGCGAAGTTCGGCTCGTTGGTGCACGCGGTGCTCGAGACCGCGGATCCGTTCGCCGTCGATCTCGCCGCGGAACTTCAGGCTCGGATCCGTGAGCACTCCGCGTGGTGGCCGGTCGACGTCGACGCCGGTGAGCTGGCGGCGGCGATGGTGCCGATGCACGACACGCCGCTCGGACCACTGGCCGACGGCGCCACGCTCCGGCAGATCGGGCTGCGGGACCGGATGCTGGAGATGGACTTCGAATTCCCCTTGGCGGGCGGCGATTTGCGCGGGTCTGCGCCCGACATCCGGCTCGCTCACGTCGGCGAGCTGCTACATGCACACCTACCCGCGGACGACCCGCTGGCTTCGTATGCGGAGCGGTTGACCGGAGCGGGCCTGGGACCGCAACCACTGAAGGGCTACCTGTCGGGCTCGGTGGATGCGGTGCTGCGCATCAACGACAGTTACCTCGTCGTCGACTACAAGACGAACTGGCTGGGCGACCCCAACCGGCCCCTCACCGCGGCGGACTACTCCCGCCCGCGGCTGGCCGAGGCGATGCTGCACTCGGACTATCCGCTGCAGGCGTTGCTATACAGCGTTGTGCTGCACCGCTTTCTGCGGTGGCGGCTGGCCGGGTACACGCCCGAGCGGCATCTGGGCGGCGTGCTGTATCTGTTTCTGCGCGGGATGTGCGGGCCGGACACCCCGATCGAGGACGGTCATCCCGCCGGTGTGTTCAGCTGGCAACCGCCGACGGCGTTGATCACCGCGCTGTCGGATCTGCTCGACGCGGGCAGGGCCGCGGCGTGACCGGCGTGGAGTGGCGGCGGGCGATCAGCGCCACCGGGCTGCTGCGCACCTTCAGCGACGCCGAAGTTCTCGATGCGTCGGATGTACATGTTGCACAACGGCTCTGTGATCTCGTCAAGGCGCCCGACGAACGGGTCGCGCTCGCTGTTGGGCTTGTGGTGCGCGCACTGCGCAACGGGTCGGTATGCCTGAACCTGCGGACCGTCGAGCAGCAGGTCGGCATCGACGGGCTACCGTGGCCCGCCGTCGACGACTGGTTCGCCGCCATCGCCGCGCACCCGCTGACCGGTCGGCCACCGGCGCTGCACGTCGACGGAGACCTGCTGTACCTCGACCGGTACTGGCTCGAGGAGCAGCAGGTGTGCGGCGACATCCTGTCGATGACCGCCGGCAGGCCCACCGCGCCCTTGCCGGACCTGGACAGGCTTTTTCCGCCGGGCTTCGAGGAGCAGCGCGCTGCCGCGGAACTGGCGCTGTCGCAGGGTCTGACGGTGCTCACGGGCGGGCCGGGCACGGGGAAAACCACGACGGTCGCCCGCCTGCTCGCGCTCCTCACCAGCGGAACACGGCTGCGGATCGCGCTGGCGGCGCCGACGGGGAAGGCGGCGGCGCGTCTGCAGGAGGCCGTGCAACTGGAGGTGGACAAACTCGACTCCGCCGACCGCCAAGCGTTGTCCGGGCTGCACGCAACGACGTTGCACCGCCTGCTCGGGAGCCGGCCGGACACGTCGGCGCGGTTCCGGCACAACCGCCACAACAGGTTGCCGCACGACGTGATCGTCGTCGACGAGACGTCGATGGTCTCGCTGACGATGATGGCGCGACTGCTGGAGGCGGTGCGGCCGGAGGCCCGGCTCATCCTGGTCGGCGACCCGGACCAGTTGGCGTCGGTAGAGGCGGGTGCGGTCCTCGCCGATCTGGTCGACGGTCTTGGCCAGGACCGGATCGCGGAGTTGAAGACGTCGCACCGATTCGGCGAGTCGATCGGGCGGCTGGCCACCACGATCCGCACCGGCGACGCGGACGCGGTCATCGACGTGTTGCGCTCGGGCGGAGACCACATCGAATGGGTGGACACCGAGGAACCGTCGGAGCAGCTCCGTAAGGTATTGGTGCCCAACGCGATTGCGCTGCGAACGGCGGCGGTTCTCGGTGACGGCGACGCGGCGTTGGGCATCTTGGCCGAACACCGGTTGCTGTGCGCGCATCGCCGCGGCCCGTTCGGGGTGCGGTACTGGAACCACCAGGTCGAGCGGTGGCTATCGGAGTTGACCGGCGAGCCGATCTGGTCGACGTGGTACGCCGGGCGGCCGGTGTTGGTGACCGCGAACGACTACGGGCTCAACCTCTACAACGGCGACACGGGTGTGACGATGCTGCGCGACGGGGTGCTGCGCGCGGTCATCGCCGGCACGGAACGGTTGGAGTTCGCGACCAGCCGACTCGCCGAGGTCGACACGATGCATGCGATGACGATTCACAAGTCGCAGGGCAGCCAGGCCGACGAGGTCACGGTGCTGCTGCCGCCCGAGGATTCGCGGCTGCTCAGCCGCGAGTTGTTCTACACCGCGGTGACCAGGGCGAAAGAGAAGATCCGGGTCGTCGGTCCGGAGGCCTCGGTGCGGGCCGCCGTGCAGCGCCGGGCCGTGCGCGCATCGGGCCTGGCCCGCCGCCTGCGCCCCTGACTTCTCCCGCGCCGCCTGCGCCCGCCGCCTGCGCCGCCGACTTCTGGCGCGAACGTGGATTACCCGCACACTGATCGCGCCGGATGCGTGCGGGTAACCCACGTTCGGGCGACCGGCTGGATGCGCTCGCGATGTTTAGCCCCGCCCGCTCACCGGGCACTCCCTCCCGGCGATTGTGGCGTTGCACACACCACCGGGTGGACGGAGCCGGCAATGAGCACGGAGAACCAGGTCACACCGACCGATGTCGACAAGGCACTGCTCGGCAGCGCGACCTACCGAAGCCTGGGCGAACAGAAACTCTCACCGCGAGAGGAACGGTTCGAGAAAGGCCGCCGCACGCTCGGCCTGTTCCTCGCACCGCTGCTGACCGCCGTCTTCCTCGTCCTGCCGATGGACATCCCCCGCGAGCAACAGGTGCTTGGCGCCGTTCTGCTCGGCGTGATCGCGCTGTGGATCACCGAGGCGGTGCCGATCCCGATCGGCGGCCTACTCGGCGTGGCGGTCGCGGTGTTCCTCGGGGTCGCACCCGTCGACGACGTGCTCGGCCCGTTCGGATCCTCGACCATCTTCACGTTCATCGGGGCGTTCATCCTCGCCCAGGCGATGCTCAAACACGGTGTGGCGCGACGCTTCGCGTTCCGCATCCTGGCCCTGCCGCGAGCCGGCCGCTCGACCACCGGCGTCATCCTCGCGTTCGGCGCGATCACGTGTCTGCTGTCGGCGTTCGTCTCCAACACCGCGACGGTGGCGATGCTCCTGCCGACGGCGATCGGCATCCTCTCGGTGATCGCCAAACTGCTCCAGCAGCGCGGCGACGTCGAACCCGACTTCGATCCGCAACGGCTGCGGGTGGGCGCGGCCCTCATGCTGATGCTCGCCTACGGCGCCAGCGTGGGCGGCCTGCTCACTCCGGTCGGCAGCCCGCCGAACCTGATCGGGCGCGGGCTGATCGAAGAGGCCACCGGCGAGCGGATCAGCTTCGGACAGTGGATGGTGCTGGCGATTCCCATCTGCTTCGTGATGTTCCTGTTGTTGGCGCTGATCCTGCTGCGGCTCAACAGACCAGAGATCAAACGCATCGACGGCGTCGCCGAGTATGTGGCCAGCGAGCGCGAGAAGCTGGGCAAGCTGTCGCGGGCCGAGAAGAACACCCTGATCGCGTTCGGCGTCACCGTGACGCTGTGGATCCTGCCCGGTGTGGTCGCGGTGATCACCGGAACCGAGTCCACCACCTACGAATTCGTCAGCGACCGCCTCGACGAAGGCGTGGTCGCGGTCTTCGGCGCCTCGCTGCTGTTCCTGCTGCCCACCGACTGGCAGAGCCGCGAGTTCACCCTGCGCTGGAAGGACGCCGCCGAAATCGACTGGGGCACAATCATCCTGTTCGGTACCGGCATCATCTTCGGCTCGCTGATCTCCTCGACCGGGCTAGCCGAGACCATCGGCACCTCCGTCAACGACGCGCTCGGCCTGACGAGCGGCATCGCGATCACGATCTTCGCGGTGATCCTGGCGATCATCGTCTCCGAAACCACAAGCAACACCGCGTCGGCCGCGGTGGTGGTGCCGATCGTGATACCGGTGGCAATCGCCGCGGGCATCAACCCGTTCGTGCCGGCGCTGGCGGCGACGTTCGCGGCGTCGTTCGGCTTCATGCTGCCGGTGTCCACCCCACAGAACGCGATCGTCTACGGCTCGGGCGTCGTCGCGATCACGAAGATGATCCGCTCCGGCGTCGCGTTCGACATCGCGGGCGCTATCCTGATCATCATCTTGCTGCCGCTGATGATCAGCCTCTTGGGATTGGGTACATGACCGAAATCGCCGTCATACCCGGTGACGGGATCGGTACCGAGGTCATCGCGTCGGCGCGCGCAGTGCTCGACGCGGTCGCGAAGAAACATGGAATCGCGTTGTCGTACACCGAGTTCGACTGGTCGTGTCAACGATACGCGGACGAGGGCGCTTTGATGCCCGACGACGGCATCGAGACGCTGCGCGGGTTCGACGCCATCTTCCTGGGCGCGGTCGGGTGGCCGGGCGTGCCCGACCACGTGTCGCTGTGGGGTCTGCTCATCCCGATCCGCCGCGCGTTCCGCCAGTACGTGAACATGCGGCCGATCCGGGTGTTCGCCGGCGTCGAAAGCCCGCTGCGCACGGCGCAGGACGTCGACTTCGTCGTGGTCCGCGAGAACGTCGAAGGTGAGTACAGCGAGATCGGCGGACGGCTCAACCGCGGCTTCCCCGACGAGATGGCGGTCCAGGAGTCGGTTTTCACGCGCAACGGGGTCGGCCGCATTGCGGACTTCGCGTTCGAGCTCGCCCGCACCCGCCGCGGGTACGTGACGTCGGCGACCAAGTCCAACGGCATCGTGCACACGCTGCCGTTCTGGGACGAGGTGGTCGCCGAGCGGGCGTCGCACTACCCCGACGTGCGGCTCGACAGCGAGCACATCGACGCGCTGGCCGCCAAATTCGTGCTGCAGCCACAGCGATTCGACGTCGTCGTCGGCTCGAACCTGTTCGGCGACATCCTCAGTGACCTCGCCGCCGCGGTGGCGGGTTCGATCGGGATAGCTCCGTCGGCCAATCTCGACCCCACCAAGCAGTACCCGTCGATGTTCGAGCCCGTGCACGGGTCGGCCCCCGATATCGCCGGGCAGGGCATCGCCAACCCGATCGGCGCGGTGTGGTCGGCGGCGCTGATGCTCGAGCATCTCGGGCACGCGGACGCCGCCGGTGAGGTGATGGGCGCCATCGCGTCGACACTGGCCGCACCGGAGACCCGCACTGGAGACCTCGGCGGGCGGGCGTCGACCGCCGAAGTGACCGACGCGCTCGTCGCGCGGTTGGGGTAACCGACCCAGCAAACTCCCGCGCTCCACCAGCACCCGCAGGGACGCTCCCAAAATTCGTGCATCTAGGGGTATCTCGGCGATGGTAATGTTGGCCGGCAAACATGTGTGTCCCCTGGACCGTCGGCGAGCGTTGGGAAAGGCTAATGAGCGACAATCTGCGGGTAGACCCGTTGGAGGTCCGGATGGCCGCCGACCACGTCAACGCGGCCGCCGACAGCCTGAGGTCTGCCCACGGCACCGCGCACGAGCGAATGGGCGCCGCCGCGCCCGGCTGGATCGGATCGAGCGCATCGGGGCTCTCAGCAACCACCACGAAGTGGGAGGAGGAGTCCGCCGCGCATTACACCGAACTCCTCAAACACGCCGAGGATCTGCGCTCGGCAGCGGCGAAGTATGTCCGCACCGATGACAACGCTGCTACCGAAATCGACTCTGCGGGAGCGAATCTGGGCACCATGGGGCTCTGACCCGTGGGGATGACGTTGGCCGACGTGGCGCGTTGGCAACCCGAGCAGATCGACGAGGTGTCCAAGGCCGCCGCGCACCGGGCCCGCACCAGCGGTGAGACCGCCGAGGCGCTGCGCAATCTCTCGGTGTTCGGGTCGTGGAAGGGCCGGGCCGGCGAAGCCGCGCAGCAGGCCATCGAGCAGTCGGCCACCAGGCTCGACACCACGCAGAAGGAAGCGATTCTGGTGTCGCTGGGGGCTCAGAAAGCCGCGGCCGATGCCCGCTCGGTCAAAAACGGCCTCAACAGCCTCCTCGACTATGCGGCGGCCGCACCGGCGGTCCAGATCGACCTGGCCACCAACACGGTGACCCCGCCCGACACCACCGGGTGGTCGGACGAGGACATCGCGCAGCTCGAGAAGAAGATGGCCGAGGTCCAGAACCGCGCGGTCGCGGTGCTGGCCGCCGCCGAGGAGGTCGACGGCGACCTGGCGCGGGTGCTGTCCGCGGCCACCGGTGGCGATCCGGCCACACCCGCCGAGCAGGGCAGCGCCGACGGGGATTCGCTGCAGGACGGGGAGCTCACCCCCGAAGAGCTCGCCCGGCTCGAGGAGAACACCACGCTGACTCCGCAGGAGCAGGACGCGTTGGCGCGCGGTGAGCTGGTGCTGCCGGCCAGCCAGATGGACTACCTGAACCAGCTGTCGCGGTCGCTGGATGGCAAGAGCCCGGCCGAGATTCGCGCGATGATGGACCAACTCGGCCCCAACGGAGGTCGCGTCGCCGACGCCCTGCAGCTGGTCTCCAACGAGAACATCACGGTCGCCGGAGTCAATCCCGACGCCAAACCCGGCGACGCCGGCTATGTACCCACCCGCGGTGGCATGCAGAACCTGCCGTCGGGCATTCGCGAAACGTTCGAGGCGCCGCTGCGCGGGCCCACCGCCCCCACCGCCGGAACCAACGACAAGGGCAACCCCACCCTCGAATGGCCCGACCCGTACAAGCCGTTCCCGCGCCTCGACGAATACCGCGATGTCGCTGCGATCGTGTCCGCGGGTGACGCCAAGCTGCAGCAGGGCACCGCACTGGACAACGCGCTGCTGGACAAGTCGGAGCAGATCCTGCAGAACATGCACGAAGCGCCCGACATCGCCTGGAAAGAGAACATCGGGCTGGGCCAGCGTCTCGTGGACCCGGCCGTGCAGGACATGCTCAACGCCGCAGGACGCGACCCGATGGCCGTCCACGGCGCGCTGGCCGGAGCGGACGGCAATACCCCCAACGGCGGCTTCATCGAGGACCTGTTCACACACCAGTGGGCCGACAACGGTGCGGCGGCAGGCAATCTGCTCAACGGCACCGGCGCCGGCGCCGTCCCGACGGACCTGACCGATCCCACCCAGGCGTTCCAGGCCGAGCAGACAGGTCAGACCATGCACGCGGTCGACAAGTGGGCCGGACAGAACTCCCCGCAGTTGCTCGACATCCGCGGCACCGATGGCCAGTCGCTCGGACAGGTCAATCCCGACCTCGCGCGGGCGCTCGCCGACGCCAACAAGCCGTACATCGACGACATGCTGGGCAATCCGCTCGACAACACCCGGGGTTTCGCGCCGCTCGACGATCTGAAGAATCCCGAGATGCCCATCACCCGGGACCTTTTCGCGGTCATCGACACCGACCCCCAGGCCGCCGCCACCCTGAACAGTCAGGCCTACCTCAACGGCATGCAGTACCAAGCGAACTTCGAGCAGTCCGTCATCGACGGCGGCACCGTCGACACCGCGGATCTGCAGTCGGCGGGCACGTTGCGCGGCATCATCGACTCGGGCGCCAACATCGCCGACAACGACGCCATCAAGTACGGCAACCTGCAAGAGGTTCGCGCGTATGAGAGCCGCCAAGAGTGGTTCGAGTTCGCCAAGACGGTCGGCGGCGAAGTTCCGGGTGTCAAAAGCTTTCTCGACTTCTACGGCAAGATGCCGGGCGACCCGCTACAGGACATCTTCGTCGGGGATGCGCCGGTGCCCGACAACCCGACGTACATCGTCCAGGAGAGTTCCGAAGCGCTGCAGTACGCGGTCGCCCAGCGGTTGCTCGACAACAACATCGGCGATCCACGGTTCTTCGCCGAGGCGGGCCTGATCGATCCGGTCACCGGCCAGCTCAAACCGCTCGAGAACGGTTTCGTCGACTTCCGGACCGCGCTCACCAACTACTTCAACGGGATCGATCCGACGGTGAAGATCGGCATCGAGGACTACGAGGACGCCTATCGTGACGCGCTGCCCCGCCCGCCGGCTCACACGGGATAGTGTTCGCCTGACGGCGTCGTCAGTTTCACGTACGGTGGGGCCGTGGCCGAAGCCGACCGCAACCGCGTCATTGCCGCGAGCCCGACGCAGATCTGGGATGTACTCGCCGATTTCGGCGCCATCGCGTCGTGGCTCGACGTCGACCACTCCTGCATCCTGACGCGCGGTCCGGACGGCGCGTTGGTCGGGACGGCGCGGCGCGTGCAGATCGGCCGCAACACGCTGGTCGAAACCGTCACGGAATGTGATCCGCAATATGTCCTCGCTTATGAGATCGAGGGCCTGCCCACGTTCTTGGGCAAGGTGAGCAACCGCTGGAAACTCGAACCGACCAGCGGTGGCGAGACGGTCGTGACGATCACCAGCACCGTGCGAAAAGGCCGCGGCAGAACGCAGCAACTCGTCGAACGGTTGGCCAGCCGGGCGTTGGCCCGCGGATCCGACAAAATGCTCGCCGCGCTGGCGAAGCGATTGGAGAACGCCCCATGACAGATCGGCCCGACATCATCATCGTGATGACCGACGAGGAGCGCGCGGTGCCGCCCTACGAGGCGCCCGACGTCCTCGCTTGGCGACGCGACACCCTCACCGGTCGCGCCTGGTTCGACGAGCACGGCGTGAGCTTCCAACGGCACTACACCGGATCGCTGGCATGCGTGCCCAGTCGCCCGACGATCTTCACCGGCCAGTACCCCGACCTGCACGGCGTGACGCAGACCGACGGCATCGGCAAGGTCTACGACGATTCCCGCATGCGCTGGCTGCGCCCGAATGAGGTACCCACGCTGGGCAACTGGTTCCGGGCGGCCGGCTACGACACGCACTACGACGGCAAGTGGCACATCTCGCACGCCGACCTGACCGACCCGTCGACCGGTCAGCCGCTGGCCACCAACGACGCCAACGGCGTCGTCGACCCCAAAGCGGTGCAACGCTATCTCGACGCCGATCCCCTTGCACCGTATGGCTTTTCGGGTTGGGTCGGCCCAGAGCCGCATGGCGCCCCGCTGGCCAACGCGGGACTCCGGCGCGATCCGCTGATCGCCGACCGCGTGGTGGCGTGGCTCAGGGACCGCTACGACCGCCGCCGTGCGGGAGACGTCGACGCGATGCGGCCCTTCCTGCTGGTGGCCAGCTTCGTCAACCCGCACGACATCGTGCTGTTCCCGGCGTGGCAACGGCGCAGTCCGGTACGCCCGTTGCCGCTCGACCCGCCGCCGATCCCGCCGGCGCCGACCGCCGACGAGGACCTGTCGACCAAACCCGCCGCGCAGATCGCCTACCGGGAGGCCTACTACTCGGGCTACGGACCGGCTCCGGCCATCGACCGCACCTACACCCGTCAGGCCCAGCGGTACCGGGACCTGTACTACCGGCTGCACGCCGAGGTCGACGCCCCGATCGATCGCGTGCGACGCGCGGTCACCGAGGGCGGCTCGCAGAACGCGGTGCTGGTCCGCACTTCGGATCACGGCGACCTGCTCGGCGCGCACGGCGGACTGCACCAGAAGTGGTTCAACCTGTACGACGAGGCGACGCGGGTGCCTTTCGTGGTGGCGCGCATCGGTGAGCAGGCCACGCAGCCACGGACGGTGACGGCGCCGACGTCGCACGTGGACATCGTCCCGACGTTGTTGGGCGCCGCCGGAGTCGACGTCGAGGCCGCGGCAGCGAAGCTGGCCGAAACCTTCTCCGAGGTGCACGACCTGCCGGGCCGCAATCTGATGCCGGTGGTCGACGGCGGAGCGGTGGACGAATCGCGAGCGGTGTACCTGATGACCCGCGACAACGTGCTCGAAGGTGACACCGGCGCGTCCGGTATGGCCCGCAAGCTGAAGCTGTCGGCGAAACCCCCTGCGCCTCTGCGGATTCGGGTGCCGGCGCACGTCGCATCGAACTTCGAGGGACTGGTGGTGCGCGTCAACGAGGAAGACGCCGCCGGCGGCCAGGGGCATCTGTGGAAGCTGGTACGGACGTTCGACGATCCGTCGACGTGGACGGAGCCGGGGGTGCGTCATCTCGCGGCCAACGGCATCGGCGGTGAGGCATATCGGACGTCGCCGCTCGACGACCAGTGGGAGCTGTACGACCTGACCGACGACCCGTGCGAGGCCCGTAACCGGTGGACCGATCCGGAGCTGCATGACTTGCGTCAGCACCTGCGCATGCAACTCAAGCAGGCCCGCGCGGAGTCCGTCCCGGAGCGCAACACTCCCTGGCCCTACACCTCACGCCGCTGCCGAGTGTGAATCCTCTGCGGAATTCGGGTGTCCGAATCTCGCCACACGTTCACATTCGGCGGCCGGTTGACCTCGGCCGCGATTGACATTCGCTGCCAAATGTTTGCTGACCGCCGAACCGAGGCTGTACCGTTCTATCTTGGGTTGATATCCCAGCCTCGCGGTACTCGTCACGGCGGCGATCTGACTTCCCCGCCGACAGTGGCACAGCCACCACCTCAGCCGTAACGCGGCGCGCTGCCACCACCAGCGCTCCCGAGGTGAGTACAGTCGGCATGCCTGACAAGCTCCGCACCTCGCTTCGGCCGAAGCGACGGATCACCTAGGTAGACGAATTCGTCCGGCAATCGCTGCCGGGCTACCGCACCACCTACATACGCGTCGTCACCCCGAGGGGCTAAGGGATTCCATTGAGTCAATTCACCGAGACCATGTACCGGAACGCCCGGTGGAGCACCAGAGGGATGGTCACCGGCGAGCCGGTCGCCCCGGTGCGGCACACCTGGGCCGAAGTCAACGAGCGGGCCAGTCGGATCTCGGGTGGGCTGGCCGCGGCGGGCATCGGTCACGGCGACGCGATCGCCGTGCTGGCCGGTGCCCCGGTCGAGATCGCGCCGACCGCGCAGGGCGCCTGGATGCGCGGCGCCAGCCTGACCATGCTGCACCAACCCACGCCCCGCACCGATTTGCTGCGCTGGGCCGACGAGACCACCGCCGTCATCAACATGATCTCCGCGCAGGCCGTGGTGGTCAGCGACCCGTTCATGGCCGCCGCCCCCGTGCTGGAGTCGTTGGGCATGACGGTGCTGACCATCGAGGAACTGCTGACAGGCGCTTCCATCGACCCGGTCGAAACCACCGACGACGACGTCGCGCTGATGCAGCTGACGTCGGGGTCCACGGGCTCGCCCAAGGCCGTTCAGATCACGCACGCCAACATCGTCGCCAATGCCGAGGCCATGACGGTCGGCTGCGATTTCGACCTGGACAACGACGTGATCGTCAGTTGGCTGCCGTGCTTCCACGATATGGGGATGACGGGCTATCTGACCGTCCCGATGTACTTCGGCGCCGAGCTGGTCAAGATCACACCGGTCGACTTCCTGAACGATACGTTGTTGTGGGCCAAGCTAATTCACAAGTACAGGGGCACCATGACGGCCGCGCCCAACTTCGCGTACACACTGTTCGCCAAGCGGCTGCGACGGCAGGCCGCGCCCGGCGAGTACGACCTTTCGTCGCTGCGTTGGGCGTTGTCGGGCGCCGAACAGGTGGACCCGCAGGACGTCGAGGATCTCTGCGAGGCGGGCAAACCGTTCGGATTGCGACCCGAGGCGATCGTGCCGGCATACGGAATGGCGGAAACCACTGTGGCAGTGTCGTTCTCCGAATGCGGCCGCGGCATGGCCGTCGACGAGGTCGATGCCGACCTGCTGGCCGTGCTGCACCGCGCAGTGCCCGCGAACAAGGGCCACACCCGCCGGCTGGTCAAGCTCGGCCAGCCCTTGCACGGTCTCGAGGTACGGGTGATCGACGAGGACGGCGCCGACCTGCCGCCGCGGGGCGTCGGCGTCCTCGAAGTCCGCGGCGACCCGGTGACCAGGGGCTACACCACGTTGGCGGGCTTCATCCCCGCCCAGGACACGCGCGGCTGGTACGACACCGGCGACCTGGGTTACCTCACCGAGGACGGTGAGATCGTGGTGTGCGGACGCGTCAAGGACGTCATCATCATGGCCGGTCGCAACATCTACCCGACCGACATCGAACGTGCGGCCGGCCGCGTCGACGGCGTGCGCCCCGGCTGCGCCGTCGCGGTGCGGCTGGACGCCGGATTGTCGCGCGAAACGTTCGCCGTGGCCGTCGAATGCAAGAACTTCGAGGATTCCAGCGAGGTACGCCGCGTGGAGCGGCAGGTCACGCATGAGGTCTTCGCCGAGGTCGACGTGCGGCCCCGCAACGTCGTGGTGCTCGCACCGGGCATGATCCCGAAGACACCGTCGGGCAAGTTGCGGCGGGCACACGCGTTGGCGCTCGTGAGCTGATATCGCCGCGGTGAGACGGGTAGATTCGGGACCCACCATGGCGGTTTACGACGCGCAACCCGGACGGCCATCGACCTCGGAGGCCGATCTGCCGGCCGCGCAGCGCGACGCCGACGAGGCCGATCTGTACGCCGGCCTTGCGGGGGTGGCCGGCATGGTCGCGGATGCGCGCGACATGACAGCGCTACTCGCGGACGTGGCGGACTTCGCGGCACGCGCAATACCGGGCGTCGACGGCGCCGGCATCGCGCTGAGGCAGCTCCACGACGGTACACCGCGCATCGAGGCGTGGGCGGCAACGGCGGAGTTCGTCAACGAGATCGACAGGGTCCAGTACGAAGAGTTGCACGAGGGACCGTGTTTGACCGCGATGCAGACCGAACGGCCCACCGTCAGCGGGTCGTTGGGCTCAGACAGCAGGTGGCCTCATTTCGGCGGACGGGTGGCGCGGATGGCGGTGCATTCGGCGCTGTCCCTACCACTGCTCGTCGACGACACGGTGGTGGGTGCGATCAACGCGTATGCCCGTGCCCGCGATGCCTTCGGCGAACACGCGGTGCAATTGGGGACTCAATTCGCCGGTCCCGCAGCGGTTTCGGTGTACAACGGCCAACTACTCACACATGCCCGCGAGCGGACGCAGCAACTGCAGCGCGCGTTGGGCAGCCGTGCTGTGATCGACCAGGCGATCGGGATCATCCGCAGCCGATCCGGCGCAAGCGCGGAGGAGGCGTTTGACCGGTTGACGCGGCTGAGCCAGTCGCAGAACGTCAAGCTGCACGTCGTCGCCGAACGCGTGGTGGCTGAGGCGGTGCGCCGAGCACAAGCCCGAAATCGTCCCTAACCCGTTGTCCGCTGGGCGAATTCGGAGATTTCCGCAACGAGACGGGGCCGGGCTCGCCGATCGGTCATCAGCAGACGGGCAACGTCGGTCAGGTGCTCACCGTTGGCGCGCGCATACGAGCGCATCATGGTGAACGCGTCTTCGACCGATACGTCGAGCAGCTCGCGAAGAAGACCCTTGGACTGCTCGACGACCACCCGGCTGGCCAGCGCGGCGCGCAATTGTGGCAGAACGGTCGCCGGGGTGGGCGCACTCCCTTGCAGCAGCGCGACACAGGCGATGTGGGCCAAGGTCTGGGCCGCGAGAAGATCGGCGTCGTCGAGTTTTCCCGTCTTCGTGCCGAACAGCCCAAGCGCGCCCAGCACAAGGCCAGCCGCGCGCATCGGTACGGCGTGCACGGAGGCGAAGCCGGCCTCCAGCGCAGCGGGAACGAACCTCGGCCAGCGCTCGTCGGCCTCGCGCAGATTGGCCACCGAGACCGGCCGGGCGGTGGCGTAGCAGTCGACGCACGGGCCCTCGTCGGCCTGAAGCTGGAACAGCTCGAGTTCGCGGGCCTGCTCGGAGGTAGCCGCCAGTAGCCGCAGTTGCTCGAACGGGTCGGCCAGCAGGAAACCGGCGGCGGAGACATCGAGCAATTCGGCGCACCGTTCGGTGAGCTCGGTCAGCAGGTCGACCACGTCGAAGTCCTCGAGGAGAGTGTCCACGAGGGCGACCACCGCCTCCAGGACGCGGCTTTCACGAGGGGTGTCAATCACGGTGCCCTCCATTGTGAACGCGGGGTCAAATCGGGCATCAGTCCGCCTCCAGCCGCACCCGGCGATCGAGGATGTCGCGTGCCACCTCAGTTGCGCTGCGTCCGGTCGAGTAGGCATGCGCGCGCAGCCGGACCAGGGCCTCGGCCGGTTCGACCCCAAGTTGCGCGACCAACATGCCGGTTGCCTGGCTGACCTCGACTCTGGCCAACGCGTGTAATTCTGACCATTCATTGCTGCCGGGATCGGTGACGGCGGCGCGAAGGTCATTGTCGAGCATGTCGAGCAGCGGGACGCCGGCCATCTCGGCGGCGATGACGGCGCCTGCGAGACCGTCTCGCTCGAGGGGACCCGGCTCGACCCGGAACAGATCCAGGGCACCGACGTATTCACCGGCGATGACGACCGGCATCGCGAAGACGCCCCGGACTTCGAGATCGACCATGGCCGGCGCGTAAACCGGCCAGCGGCGCTCGTCGGGGTCCTCGAGGTCATTCACCAGAACCGGCGCACGGCCGGTGACCGAGTCCAGGCACGGGCCCTCACCGAGGATGAACTGCAATTCGTCGTATCTGCGCGCAGAGGCACCGCTTGACCCCAGCGTCGCGCTGCTGACGCCGTCGAAGACCAGAGAAATGGCGACCGCGTCGACGCCTAACAGCACCACGCACGCCTCGCAGAGCCGGTCGGCGGCATCTACTCCGCGTCGACCGGTGACAGCGGCGAGCAACTGGTCGTGCATCTCCACATCACCCCGGTCGACCACGGATCGTCATATCCGCACCGGTTCGACAACCAGGAGACTTTGAGCGAGTCGCAGGTAGGCACCTGCTACCGCCTGCCATGCCATGTCGGGCGCGATACGGCGCGCTTCTGCGGCCATCGCGCCCGAGAGCCGGGGCTGGGTGACGATCTGGCGGAGCGCCGCCGCCAGCGCGGCGGAGTCGTCGTGGTCGACGACCGCGCCGGCCCCACCTGTGAGGAGTTCAGAGGCGTGCGGAAAGGCGGTGGCCACCACCGGTCTGCCGTGAGCGATCGCCTCGACCAGCACGCTGGAGGCCACTTGCTCCGTGGAGTCGTAGGGCAGTACGACGACCGAGGACTGCTGGAACAGCGTGGCCAGCATGGTTCCGTCGTAGTGGCCGGGGTCGAACGACACCGAACCAGCGACGCCGCACTCGTGCGCCTGTTCGATCCTGGCTTCCCGGTAAGCCTCGCCCTCGACGGCCAGGACCTGCGGATGCGTCGGGCCGGCGACGAGATACCGCGGCCGACCGGGAACGTCGTTCAGTGAGGCCATCACCTCGATGACACGCTCGACGCCGTCTCCGGGCGCCAACCAGCCCCACGTCAAGATGGTGGGCCTGCTGGGACGCTTCATGCGGATGGCGGAGGGTACGGTCACGCCGTGCGGGATCATCCTGACTTTACGACGGTCGACGTCATAGTCGCGGCACAGCCGTTGCCGTGCCGCTTCGGACATCACGACTACGTGAGCCGCCGACGCAGCGATCGCCTCCAGCACCGAAGTCTGGTGTGCTGTCGGTCTTTTCGGGATGTGTCCGATGATGACGATCGACGGTATCGACAAGCCCTCGACGATGTCGAGTACATCGTCGCCGCCGGCGCAGAAGTCCTGGTGGACGATCGCGACGTCGGCCTGGTCGAGCGCTTGATCGCTCGAATGAGGGCTCGCGGAATCCCCCACGACGCTTACCTCGACACCCTGGCCGCTCAGCGCACGGGACAGACCCGCGGTGAACCGGGCCAGCCCGCAGGATTCCGGCGCGGGCGTACCGAGTATGCTGATGCGTGTGCGGTGTGGATTACGTTGATGCTGAGTGGAATTCGAGCCGAGGACAGATGTGGGCGATGCGTTCAAGGCGGTCCCAACTGAAGGATTGGTACCGGCGTGTCCGGCATGAGCGGTTGCTCGGTGCGATCAGCGGAAGTCGGCTGACACGTTCCGGAATGGCTGGGTTCCCAACACCTCGAGGCTACACCGGCGGTGGATCGCCGGGCTCCTGCGGGTACAGCTGCGCGGTCGACACGTGGAGTAGTGTCGTGACATCGGGACCATCCAGGCCCCCGCGATCAAGGGGCCAGCAATGTCTGACAAGTCTCCTCGACAGTCGATGTCCAAGAAGTCCGGTAAGTCTCTGAAGGAGAAACGGGCAGACAAGCACGCCAAAGCCGCCGCTAAATCCGCTTCCGCCGATGTGTTCGGCGATCTCAAGAAGCGCTGAAGGCTACTCGGTGTAGCCGCCTAGCCCCAGAACCGCCGCTTCTTCCAGCGGCTTTCGTCGCCTTTGACGTCGGTCCACTCCCCCACCGCGTATCTGTGAGACTGTGTGGCGCCACCGCGGACGACGTCGAGCGTGCCGTCGCCGTGCTTGATGTAAGCGTCGCCGAACCGCATGTATTTGTCTGTTTTTCCGTTGGGGAGCGTGACGGTGACGGTCATATTCGCTTGGTCCTTTTCAACCGGACATCTCGGCTTGCGGAGCAAGCGGCCCGATGTTCACCACAGTACGCCGGTCACGCGTACTTTCGCTCCGAAGCGGTCTCGGGGGCGTCGTCGCTCGTCGCCGTGAGGAAGCGGTCGGGTAGCGCCAGCTTATGGATCGTTCGCAACGTCTGAAAATATTGGCGCACAAGCGAACCACTTGTGTAGGGCAGGTCGTATTCCTCGCAGACGGCCCGCACCCGCACCGCGATCTCCCCAAGGCGATTGCTCGGTAGGTCGGGGAACAGGTGGTGTTCAATCTGGTAGCACAGGTTGCCGGTCGAGAACGCCAGCAACGGACCGGCGTCGATGTTGGCGGCGCCCAGCATCTGCCGCAGGTACCAGTCGGCGCGACTCTCCTCGTTGATGGCCTCGGCGGTGAATTTCTCGGCCCTGTCGGGGAAATGGCCGCAGAAGATCACCACATACGTCCAGAGATTGCGGATGAGGTTCGCCAACGCGTTCGCGGCCAGCGCGCGACGCCAGCGCCGTCCACTCAGCGCCGGGAAGAGCACGTAGTCCTTGACACCCTGACGGGCGATCTTGCGGAGCAACTTCCTTCTCTCCCGCGTGACCCGCACCGTGTCACCCTCGGCGCGGTCGCGTTCGGAATGGACGCCGTGCAGCGCGATACCCCACTCGAAGATGGCTGCCAGCAACAGGTTTCGCAAAGGCTGCAGCAGATGGACCGGTTGCCAGGGCTCATCGCGGGTGATCCGCATGATGCCGAACCCGAGGTCGTCGTCCACACCGACCACGTTGCTGAACACGTGGTGGCGGTAGTTGTGCGAGTACCTCCATTGCGCCGATACGGCGACCATGTCCCATTCCCAGGTAGTGGAATGGATTTCCGGATCGTTCATCCAATCCCATTGCCCATGGGACACGTTGTGGCCGATCTCCATGTTCTCGACGCACTTGGCGAAGGCCAACGACGCCGTACCGAAAAGCCAGCCGGTGCGCGACCGGCTGACGCCGATGAGCAACCGCCCCGCCACTTCGAGCGCCCGTTGGAACATGATCGTGCGCCGGATGTAGGCCGCGTCGCGTTCGCCCAGCGACTCTTCGATATCGCTGCGAATGGCGTCCAACTCGACACCGAGGGCCTCGATGTCCGCTTTGGTCAGGTGGGTGTACGCACCGATGTCGGTGATTGCCAAGATTCGTCCTGTGTTCGCGCGGGCGGTGGAGCGGGCTCGTGTTCGAACCATTGGTGACAGCGGACCACCGGCCGGAATCGACGAAAGACAACGGCAGCACGTCGGCTACGACCAGTCTAGAGAAAACTCGTCGGGAGTGACGGCGGTGGTGTCAGCCGATCGATACCAGTTGGTCGATCGAGTCGTTGGGCAGCTCACCGTCGACGACAGCCGTCACCTGCAGCTTGTCCAGCGTGATCGCGCCCTTGTGGTTGGTCAGGAAGGCGATGTCGGCGGCATCGCGTCCGGCGGCGATACGCACCAACGACTGGCGCGGTGCCAGCAGCGTGGCGTCAACCACGCGCCAGGCGTTGTCGACGAGGGCCTCAGCGACCGCATGAAAGTCCATCGGGTACAGCCCGGGGGCGTACACCGATACCACCCGGGCCGGGACGTTGACCGCCCGCAGCAGCGCTACGACCAGGTGCGCGAAATCGCGGCACACTCCCTCGCCGGCCAGCAGTGTGTCGGCCGCACCGTCGATCGGGTCGCTCGAGCCAGGAACGTACTTCAGCCGGGTGCCAACCCAGGACGACACGTTCTCGAGCAGGGTCGTCGAGTCGAGGTAACTACCGAACTCTGTGGCGGCGAAACCGTAGAACTTGTCTGCTTCGGCGTAGCGACTTGGCCGCAGGTACATCAACCGGTCGTAGGGGGTGACGGGCGCGGCATCCGTGCGGCCGACGATCGTCGCAGCGTAATCCACCGTCAACGTGCCGGCGGGCACGGACAGTGTGTGCATACGGTTTCCATGGGCGCCGCCAATCTCGGTCGGTTCGACGGGCTTCCCGTCCAAGAGTATCGAAAGCTGCTCGTGCACTTCGGTATTCGGATGGGGCGCGACTGCGATCTGGAACTCCAACTCGGTCGGATCGGTGATCTCGACCTGGAGTTCGACCCCTACCTGCCGCCTCATGACCGCATCGGTTCTGCCTGTCGAGACCTGTGCGACGTCAGCTCGGTCACTACAGACCTCCCCTCACCGCGCGGCGAGTCTTCGGCGGCGGCAAGTAGCACGCCGATCGCCTCGGCGACACCGCTGGCGATGTCATCGACGCGCGGCACATTGTCGGGACACGCGGAAACGCACAGGCTCATCGCCTCGCCATGGGTGGTGACGCAGATGTTCAGTCCACAGCCCTCGGTAAGCGGCTCAGATGAATACATGGCGACGACCCTGGCGCCAGCGCAGTATGCGCGGCCGGGATCCTCCGATGAGAATGAGACTGTTGCTTGGGAGTTTGACGCGCGTCGCCTGAGTCCGACGCCGCTGAACATCTGCAGGCCTGCGCGAGCCAGCCAGGGTGGGAGCAATGATGCCACCGTCGCGAGATCGACTGGGGAATCAGTCGATTCGTCACGATAAAGGTGTGCGATGTTCAACCGCTCGGTCGAGGTATGGAGGTCGGTCAGTACTTGCACCGGGTCATCGACGTGAACCGGGAGCCGCACATGTCCGATGCCCAGCGGATGGGCGTCCTCGGCGGCGTCGCCCGTCGGTCTCGATAGCGGGACGGTCACCAGTAGCGGGTCATCGGGTACCGCTTCGTGGCGCTGTAGCCATGACCTCAGCGACATCGCACAGGCGGTGAGCACGACATTCGCGGTGGATCCACCGAAAGCGTCGCTGATCGCTCGCACGTCGGCCAACGGAATCGATGTCAGTCCCATCGACCGCCGCTTCGTCAGCGCCGCATTGAACACCGTGTCCGGCACGGCGGCGTGCATCGGTGAGACGGTCTCGGGATCCATCCGCGAGTCGACGACATCACGCAGCCGACGACGCACCGCCAGCAGTCCGCTGGTCACGGCCTCGGCAACCATCCAGACCCCGGTCACCTGACCCTCGATGACCTCGGACAGCCAGTCTGCCAGCAATTCTCCTGTGGACGGTGTGGGGCCTGGACCTGCCTCGGTCGGCAACCGGTTGTCACCGTTCGGCTCGGCGGTTGTCAGGTGCCGCCAGATCGATTCGAGTCCGTGGCCTCCATCGGCGAGCACCGGCGATATCTTCACCGCCAATGCCCAACGGCCAGAGGCTAATCCATCGATGGTCCAAGCCTCCCAGAGCGGTCCTCGTGAGGTTTGCCGCTTGGCGCTCAGCTCCGCCACGAGATCGGCCAGCTCGCGGCGCCCGCCGGGCGCAGGCACTGTGGCCGTGCCAATCTGCGGTGCGGGGTCGTAGTCGGCGATCTCGGCCCAGACGGGCTGTCCGATCAGCATCGGTTTGCTCACCAGCTCGCTTCGGAAGCGTGCAATCTGTGGCAAAGCGGCCAAAACCAGCTTGTTGAGGCGTTCGTGGCTCAGTCGATCCGACGCCTCGATGACGAGCAGTGCAACGGTGTGCGCGGGTGTCGTCGAGGTTTGCGTATGCAGCGCGAAGGCGTCGTTGACAGACAAGCGGGTGGTGCCCATCAGCGCTGTTCCGATGCCCGTCGAGGCTTGAGCGACGTCACGTGCCGGTCGTGAGAAGAGAGCTCACCGTCGACGCGTTGCCGGGCGTGGCGGCGGCCATCGCGATGGTGTGTGCGAAATCGGCATCGGTGGCGGTGGGAACCACCATCAGGGTGATGCGGTTACCGTTGCCGTCCAGCACCCCGATCGTGTTGGCCGGCTGGCGGTTGTATCCGTCGAGGCGGACGACTCGCCCGTCCACGACCGTCTTCCGCGGCGCCTCCGCCCACTCGGCGATGTTGTACATCACCCGCGACACGGGTCCGAGACGGACCGACAGAACGCTGAGCAGGTCGGGAAGTTCCTGCTCAAGATCCTCGCTATGCGGCCACCAGGCGCCGTCGACATAGCCACTCGTCGGCCCCTTTCGCTTCAAACGCAATCGCGGGGTGTTCTCGGGTCCGTCGTGTCGTCGATCGGAGACTTTGGGGGCTTCTTGTACCGCCATGGGATGGTCCCGTCTGAGCCGCCGAAACGGCTCAATCACTCACATCGGTGACGACACGATCTGAGATGGTCGCGTGCGAGATATCGCCGATAGACCTTCAGCCTACGCTACTTGGTTCGATACCGCGTCACGGCTTGAAATGCGTTGAGCGCGAACGTAATCTGCTCCGCGCAGACGGTTATACGAAAAGTGGGCTGGTGGGAATTCCCACCAGCCCACAGTCGTCGTGCAAGCTAGACGGCGGTTACGCCGATTGCCTGAGGCCCTTTGGCGCCCTGCTCGATGTCGAACTGAACGCGTTGGTTCTCCTCCAGCGACCGGAATCCATTTCCCTGGATCTCCGAGTAATGAACGAAGACATCCTTCGCGCCGCCGTCGGGAGCGATGAAGCCGAAGCCCTTATCGCCGTCGAACCATTTCACAGTTCCCTGTGTCATACTTTTCAACTTCTTTCATTCTGAACGGATGTAGATAAACATCCACGTCAACGCTATCACGCCCACCCCTCACTCCCCTCTCC